>NZ_JBSGGG010000027.1:0-35138 GCF_053603795.1 Nocardia sp. NPDC004123 | reverse complement strand
GGTGGGACGAGCTGGCCACCACGGCCGCGTATAGACAGCGTCCCCACGCGCACAGCCGGCCCCGGCGGCGCCCGAAACCGCCCCCGGGTCCCGACCAGCCCGAACCCGCGCCGAAACCGCCCCGCACCCGCGGGCAGCGCATCCGGCGGCTGCTGCTGGCACTGTTCCTGGTCCTGGTGATCATGCCGACCACCCTGGTGGGCATCGCCTACTGGAGCGCCGAGATCCCGGACCCGGATACGGTGCAGACCAACCAGATCGCCACCATCCTCGGCTCCGACGGCACCACGGTGATCGCGAAGGTCGTTCCGCCGCAAGGAAATCGGGTGCCGGTGCCGCTATCCGAGGTGCCCCTGCCGGTGCGCCGGGCCGTGCTGTCGGCCGAGGACCGCAATTTCTACCGCAATCCGGGCTTCTCCACCTCCGCATTCCTGCGTGCGGCCCGCGACAACCTGCTCGGCCGCGACGACGCGGGCGGCGGGTCCACCATTACCCAGCAGTATGTGAAGAACGCCTTCCTGACTTCGGAACGCACGCTGAGCCGCAAGATGCGCGAACTCATCATCTCCGCGAAGATGGCCCGCGAATGGAGCAAGGACGACATCCTCGCGGCCTACCTCAACACCATCTACTACGGTCGCGGCGCCTACGGCATCTCGGCCGCGGCCAAGGCGTACTTCGGCAAACCCCCGCCCGAACTGACCCTGGCCGAGGGCGCGGTCCTGGCCTCGGTGATCCGCACCCCCTCGCTGCTGGATCCGGAGACCCACCTCGATCAGCTGCGGGCCCGCTGGGGATACGTCCTCGACGGCATGGTCGAGATGGGGGTACTGAACCGCAATGACCGCGCCGCCACCCAGTTTCCGGCCATCGTCCCGGTCGCCCAGGTGGACGACAGCACCCCGCGCGGACCCGAGGGGCTGATCCGCGCACAGGTCCTGCGCGAACTGCGCGCCTCCGGCATCAGCGAACGCGAGCTGAATACCGGTGCGCTGCAGATCATCACGACCATCGACGCGAAAGCACAGCAGGCCACGCTGAACGCGGTCGGCAAGGTACTGGGCGGGCAGCCGGGCGAACTGCGCACCGCTGTCGTGTCGATCGACCCGCGTTCGGGGGCGGTGCGCGCCTACTACGGCGGACCCGACGGCACCGGCTTCGATTTCGCACAGGCCCCGCTGCAAACCGGTTCGGCCTTCAAGACTTTCGCCGTGCTGGCCGCACTCGAGCAGGGCATTTCCCTGTCGTACCGGCTCGACAGCGCACCCCTGACCGTCAATGGGGAGAAGATCCAGAATGTGGAGGGCGAGTCCTGCGGCATCTGCTCGCTCGGCGAAGCGCTCAAGCGCTCCCTCAACACCAGCTTCTACCGGCTGGCCCAATCCCTGTTCGAGGGCCCGAAAGCCATTGCGAACGCGGCACATCAGGCCGGCATCCCCGACCAGATCCCGGGCCTGCCCGGCAAGACGCTCACCGAGGACGGCGGCGGCCCGCCGCTGCCCGCCATCGTGCTGGGCGCCTACTCGGTGCGCCCCATCGACATGGCCTCGGCCTACGCCACCCTCGCCGCCTCCGGCACCTACCGTGCCCCCTATTTCGTCCAGAAGGTGGTGACCGGCGACGGCCGTGTCCTCCTCGACCGCGGCGCCGACCCGAACAAACCCGAACAGCGCATCCAGTCCTCGATCGCCGACACCGTGACCCAGGCCATGCTCCCCATCGCCGCCTACTCCAACGGCCACACCCTGGCCGGCGGCCGCCCCTCGGCCGCCAAGACCGGCACCACCCAGCTCGGCGACACCGGCCAGAACAAGGACGCCTGGATGATCGGCTACACCCCCACCCTCTCCACCGCCGTCTGGATGGGAACCGAACAGCCCCAGCCCATCCGCACCGCCCGCGGCGCCCCCATCTACGGCGCCGGCCTCCCCGCCGACCTGTGGAAACAAACCATGGACGCCGCCCTCGACGGCACCCCCATCGACCAATTCCCCAACCCCACCTCACCCCCCGGCAACCTGATCCCCAACCAGCCCCCCGACCCCACCTCCGCAACACCCCCCAGCAACGGCAATTACGACATCCTCAACCCACCCACCCCGTCCCCCCAACAACAACCGGTCCTCGTCATCCCCCCAGCCCCCACCCCCAAACAGGTAGAAATCTTCCCCGGTCTCAGCGTCCCCGTCCCCGGCTGAGCCAGGTGACTTGTCGTCGTATGCCAATGTGCCAACTGATTTCGTAACGGTCGGGGTAACTCACCGGGGACTTCCACAATGGATTCGGCTCCCAACCGCCGGCACGCGTCCCCAACTCCCACGGCTCTCAACCATGCGCTGAAGTCTCGGGGCGGCGGGGAAGCAGTCCCGGGGCGGCGGGAGAGATCATGTTTCGCGCCTCCTTGCCCATCTCTGCGCGGCCGCGGATATTGTGGAAGCCGCCACCGGATTCAGCGACTCCGAATGCCGGTGGCAGGATGCGGGTTGGGAGCAGGGTGGGGTCGGAGACAGCACGAGACATAGGGGCGACGCCGGTGGAATTCAATGTCGTTGAACGCCACGAAACGCTGGTAGCCGGAACGGTGCTACGCAGTCCGGCACTCGCGGTCGAAGGGCCGCGCCGCGCGAAGGTCGAGGAGGCTTGGAAACGTAATCTGGCACGCGATCTGCCCGGCCCGCCGGCGACCGCCTATGTGGATCACGCACCCGAGATCGGTTCGTATCTGACACATATCGTGGGCTACGAATGCAACAAGGCGGACGACCTATTGCCCGGCGATGTACTCGCCCGTATCCCGGCCGGAAAATTCGCCCGCTTCAATCGCACTGGCGACAATCTCGGCGACACCATCGTGTCGATCTGGCGCACGGTCTGGGACCTCGAGGCGGCCGGCACCCTGGTGCGCGCCTACACGGGGGATTTCGAGCACTATCCGGACAACCGGACGGTGGAGGTTTTCGTCGCGCTGGATCTGAGCGCGGAGGGGTAGGGGAGCTGTGGACTTCGAAATCGTCACCCTGGATGAGTTCCTGGTCGGCGGGCTGACCATTCCCCTGGCGGGCCGCGAGGTCACCGCCCGCGACCTGGACCTGGTCAACTTCACCTGGGACCGCTACCTGGCCCGCGAGAAGAGCGTCGAACGCGTCGCGGCCTACATCGGCCAGAACGACCACGCGGTTGCCGTTCTGGGATACGAGCTTTCGAGCATGGCCGACCTCGACACCGGCGATGTGATGACCCGCATCCCGTCGGGCCGCTACGCGAAATTCGTTGTCTCCGACAAGCCTTACGACCTGCTGCGCACCGCCTGGGCGAAGGTCGCCAAGGCCGAGAACGCGGGCACCATCACCCGGTCCCACACCGCGGAGATCGAGCGCTACACCGGCCCCACCTCGGTCGAGGTCTACGTCTCCCTCGACTGACATCGAACGACGAAGGGCGGCATCGCGATTCGCGATGCCGCCCTTTGCGTTGCGGGTTCCTACTCGGCCCCGATGATGAACGCCTCGAGCTGGGCCCGGGCGACGTCGTCGGCGAGCTGCTTCGGCGGGGACTTCATCAGGTAGGCCGACGCCGGGAGGACCGGGCCGCCGATGCCGCGGTCGCGGGCGATCTTGGCCGCGCGCACGGCGTCGATGATGATGCCGGCCGAGTTCGGCGAGTCCCACACCTCGAGCTTGTACTCCAGGTTCAGCGGCACGTCGCCGAAGGCGCGACCCTCGAGCCGGACGTAGGCCCACTTGCGGTCGTCGAGCCACTCGACGTAGTCCGACGGGCCGATGTGCACGTTGCGGTCGTACACCTTGCCCGCGAGCGGGCCCTCGAGGTTGGAGGTCACGGCCTGGGTCTTGGAGACCTTCTTCGACTCCAGCCGCTCGCGCTCGAGCATGTTCTTGAAGTCCATGTTGCCGCCGACATTGAGCTGGTAGGTGCGGTCCAGCACGACGCCGCGGTCCTCGAACAGCTTGGCCATCACGCGGTGAGTGATGGTCGCGCCGACCTGGGACTTGATGTCGTCACCGACGATCGGCACGCCGGCGTCGACGAACTTCTGGGCCCACTCCGGGTCGGAGGCGATGAACACCGGCAGCGCGTTGACGAAGGCCACACCCGCGTCGATGGCGCACTGGGCGTAGAACTTGTCGGCCTCTTCGGAACCGACCGGGAGGTAGG
Organism: Nocardia sp. NPDC004123; assembly: GCF_053603795.1. Classification (NCBI taxonomy): domain Bacteria; kingdom Bacillati; phylum Actinomycetota; class Actinomycetes; order Mycobacteriales; family Nocardiaceae; genus Nocardia; species Nocardia sp. NPDC004123. The sequence continues at coordinate 30,965 of NZ_JBSGGG010000027.1, read as the reverse complement.
AGACGAGGACGTCGACCTTGGCATCCTTCAGCGCCTTGACGACGTCGACCGGCTCGGCCTCGGACAGCTCGATGGTCTGCGCGTAGTACTTGCCGATGCCGTCCAGCGTCGGACCGCGCTGCACGGTGATGCCCGACGGCGGCACGTCGGAGATCTTGATGGTGTTGTTCTCGCTGGCGAAGATCGCGTCGGACAGGTCGAAGCCGACCTTCTTGGCGTCGACATCGAACGCGGCGACGAACTTCACGTCGCGGACGTGGTAGGGACCGAACTTCACATGCATGAGCCCGGGAACGGTCGAATTCTCGTCCGCGTCCTTGTAGTACTGCACGCCCTGAACCAGGGAAGATGCGCAGTTACCCACGCCGACGATGGCCACCCGAACTTCGGTGTTGATCTCACTCATGGCCGATATTTCCCTCTTTCTGTGGTGCCGCCTTCGTCGATTGCTCCGCAGCAATCAACTCGTTGAGCCAGCGCACTTCGCGCTCGCTTGATTCGAGACCGAGTTGATGGAGCTGGCGGGTATAGCGGTCCAGTTGCCCGCTGGCGCGTTTTATCGCTTCCCGCAGTCCTTCTCGGCGCTCCTCGACCTGCCTCCGCCGCCCCTCCAGGATTCGCATCCGCGCTTCCGCGGGGGTGCGGCCGAAGAAGGCCAGATGAACGCCGAAGCCGTCGTCGGTGTAGTTCTGTGGTCCGGTGTCGGCGAGCAGTTCGGCGAACCGCTCCCGCCCGGTGTCGGTCAGGTTGTAGACGCGCCGCGCACGGCGTGTTGCCAAGCCCTGCGGACTCTCCTCCGCGATGAGGCCGTCGGACTGCATGCGCCGCAGGGTCGGATACAGCGACCCGTAGGAGAAGGCCCGGAACGGGCCCAGCAGACCGGTGAGCCGCTTGCGCAACTCGTAGCCGTGCATCGGTGATTCGAGGAGCAGCCCGAGGATTGCCAACTCGAGCACGGGCTTCACCTCCTGACTGTGCTTTCAGATCTAACCGACGGATGCAGTTCCAAACTATATCGCGCCGATATATTTTACACGCGCCATGCGGCGTATCCGAACGTGACGACCGATCTCCGCCCGATCGGGTAACTCACCGGGTACCCCCTCGGGATCGGGTTGGCACCCACCCGCCGGCCCGGGTGACCAGTGCCGACGGCTCCCGGCCGTCCGCAAAAGTTCCGGGGAGGCGGAACAGCGCGTGCGGGCTCCGGGGGCCCGCAAGTACTCTGGGTCCCGTGCGAATACAGCGGCAGGTAGTGGACTACGCGCTCCGGCGCCGGTCCCTGCTGGCCGACGTCTACGCGGGCCGGGTGGACGTCGCCGAAGTGTGCGATGCGAATCCGTACCTATTGCGTGCGGCGAAGTTCCATGGGCGGGGGAGCGAGGTCACATGCCCTATCTGCAGGAAGGAGCAGCTGACTCTCGTATCGTGGGTCTACGGCGACGGGCTCGGTCCCGTGGCGGGCTCCGCCCGCACGCCGGAGGAACTGGTCCGGTTGGCCGAGACTCGGGAAGAGTTCTCGGTGCATGTGGTCGAGGTGTGCCGGACCTGTAGCTGGAACCATCTGGTGCAGTCCTATGTGCTGGGGCTGGCCCCGGCGCCGACACGCCGCCGGCGCACCAGCGCCCGGCGCACGGCCGCCGAGTGAGAGGCCACGTCGACTGCTGAACAGCGGGCAGGAGCCTGCCCGCCGCGGTGCACGCGCGTGACCGCATCGAGCCACCCGGACCGTATCGACCTAGTTATTGGAGAGCCAGGCTGTGACATCGCCCTATGACGACGGACCGCACGGCGGCCGCCCCCGTGGCGGTTCGCAACCCGGCCCCGGCGGCTACCCGCCGCAAGCACAGGGAGGTGGAGCGACACCGGCAGGACCGCCGCCCGGGGCACGTCAGCCCGCGGGACGTCCCGGGCCGGGGAATGGTGTCCCGCAGCGCGGACCCGTGGGCGGTCCCGGTGGCATGCCGCCGCGCGGACCCAACGGGCAGCCGCAGCGCGGACCCGCGCCGCAGGGTGGGCAGCCGCCGCGGCGCCCGGGGCCCCCGCCCCAGCGTCCCGGCAATCCGGATGCGACACGCAGGCTTCCCAATCCCGCCAATTCCGGCCCGAACGAGAGGGTGAATACCGGAGCGCGCCAGGCGGTTCCGAATCACATCTCGCGGGCGGCCACCTCCGACCGCACCCAGCGGATCGACGATCGTGCGGTGCGCTCGGGCGCGGGCACCGGTACCCGGCCGCGCCCGGCCGAGGACCGCACCCGCCCGCCGTCGGGCGCGCAGCCCGCGGCCCGGCGCGCGCAGGGCGGCACCCCCTCGGGTCCGCCGCCGCGGCGGCCCGGTGGCGGCTCCGGCGGAGGCGGCGGCAAGGGCGGCAAGGGCTCTCGCAAGACCTCGTATTGGCGGCTGGCGCGGCGCCTGGTCTACATCGGCATGGCACTGGTGCTCGGGCTGGCGAGTTCGGTGTTCCTGTACGCGTATTCGACGGTGAACGTGCCGCAGCCCGGCGACCTGAAGAACAATCAGGTGGCCACCATGTTCATGAACGACGGCAGTTCGGTGCTGGCCAAAGTCATTCCGCCGGAGGGCAACCGCACCGATGTGACGATCGACCAGATTCCGCCGCATGTGCGCAATGCCGTGATCGCCGCGGAGGACCGGTCCTTCTACACCAACCCGGGCTTCTCCATTCAGGGCTTCGGCCGCGCGTTCGTCGGTCAGCTCACCGGCAATACCGACGCCGGTGGTGGTTCGACGATCACCCAGCAGTACGTGAAGAACGCGATGGTCGGTAACGAGCACTCGCTGACCCGTAAGCTGCGCGAGCTGGTGATCTCGGCCAAGATGGCCAAGCAGTGGTCCAAGGATCAGATCCTGGCCGCGTACCTGAACACCATCTACTTCGGCCGCGGCGCCTACGGTATCGACGCGGCGTCCAAGGCGTACTTCGACAAGAAGGTCCAGGACCTGTCGGTGGCCGAGGGCGCGGTGCTGGCCGCGACCATCCAGCAGCCGTCGAACCTGGATCCGGAGAAGAATCCGCAAGGGGCGCAGGCGCGCTGGAAGTACGTGCTGGACGGCATGGTCGACGGCGGCAACCTGCCCGCGACGGACCGCGCGAACATGCAGTACCCCACCGTGATTCCCGCAGCGCAGGCGCAGAAGGACAAGACGCTGGACTCCGGGCCGGAAGGCCTGATCAAGACCCAGGTGCTCAAGGAGCTCGAGGCCGCCGGCATCACCGAGCACGATCTGAACACCGAGGGCCTGCAGATCACCACGACCATCGATCCCAAGGCCCAGCAGGCGGCGGTGGACGCGGTCACCAAGGTGATGGACGGCGAACCCGACAAGCTGCGCGCCGCGCTGTCGTCGGTGGATCCGAAGACCGGTGCGGTGCGCGCCTACTACGGCGGCTCCGACGGCCAGGGCCTGGACTACGCGAATCAGGGTCTGCCGCCGGGCTCCTCGTTCAAGGTGTTCGGTCTGGCCGAGAACCTGGAGATGGGCAAGCCGCTATCGACGCTGTACGACTCCTCGCCGGTCACCGTGCACGGCATCACGATCACCAACGTCGAGGGCGAGCAGTGCGGTATGTGCACCATCGCCGAGGCGCTCAAGCGCTCGCTGAACACCAGCTTCTACCGCATGGAGCTGGACATGACGGGCAACGGCCCGCAGAAGATCGCCGACATGGCGCACAAGCTCGGTATCCCGGACACCATTCCGGGCGTGGGCAAGACGCTGGTCGAGCCGGACGGCAGCGCGCCCAACAACGGCATCGTGCTGGGCCAGTACCGGGTGCGGACGCTGGACATGGCCTCCGCGTACGCGACCCTGGCCGCCTCGGGCATGTATCACGCGCCGCACTTCGTGCAGAAGGTCGTCGCCTCCGACGGCACCGTGCTGCTGGATCGCGGCGAGACCGCGGGTGAGCAGCGGGTCTCGGCGTCGGTGGCGGACAACGTGACCGACGCGATGAAGCCCATCGCGGCGTGGTCGCGCAACCACCAGCTCGCCGGCGGCCGCCTCTCGGCCACCAAGACCGGTACCAACCAGAAGGACGGCAGCAACGAGAACCGCGACGCCTGGATGGTGGGCTTCACCCCGTCGCTGTCGACCGCGGTCTGGGTGGGTACCGATCAGGGTGACGCGCTGCGCAATGCGAGCGGCGGCATGATCTACGGCTCGGGTCTGCCGGCCGACATCTGGAAGGCCACCATGGACGGCGCCCTCAAGGGCACCCCCAACGAGAACTTCCCGAAGCCGGGCGTGATCGGCGGCCAGGCCGGTGTGCCGTCGTGGTCGGCGCCGTACACCGCGCCCTCGACCACCGAGCAGCCGGTGGCGCCGCCGGTGATCACCACCAGCCAGATGCCGATTCCGGGTCTGCCGTGGTCGATTCCGGTTCCGGGGCTGGCGCCGAATCCGCAGAACCAGCGGCAATCCCAGCCGGAGACCCAGGATCAGGGCAATGGCAACGGCAACGGGAACGGCAATGGGACCGGTCCGATGCCGGGTCAGCCGGTGGCGCCGGCCGACGGTTCCACACCGACGACCGCACCGAACGGCGGCTATGGAAACGGCAATGGGACCGGCAACGGCAACGGACGGCAGCAGACTCGGTAGCCTGCTGCCGTGATCGAGCAGGAACTGGTGTACCGGCCGGGCGCCTCGGGCGCGCCGGCCGGTGACGCGCTGAAGCCGGGGGAGGCAGCTGGAGTGGAACATGCTGGCGCACAGCGCGATACGCCGGTGGTCTACGAGTCCCCGCAACCGCTGGCGGCCGATCTGCGGTCGGCCGACGACCGGGACAAGCCCAGTCGCACCGATACGCTGACCGCGCAGCTCTGCGATCTGATCGGCGGGCCGGTCGGCGACCACGCGGTGATCGGCCGGGTGCGTTTCTGGACCCCCATGCGGGTGCTGATGGCGTTCGCGGTGCTGTTCCTGGCGTTCAGCTGGTTCGGGAAGGCGGGCTGCATCCAGCAGCGGCCCGACGCCAACGGCGTCATGGGCCTGGATTGGAACAACGGCCGCCAGTACATCGCCATGTGCTACTCCGACACCGTCCCGCTGTACGGGGCCGAGCATCTCAACGAGGGCGCCTTCCCGTACAAGAAGCAGTGGGTGGAGTTCCCCGACGGCCGCCCGCAGGTCCGGTACATGGAGTATCCGGTGCTGTCGGGCCTGTACCAGTACGTGTCCATGGGAATCGCCAAGGCGTGGAAGCTGTCTCCGCTGCCGGGACACCAGGCGCTCGAGGTGGTCATCTACTTCGATGTGGTGGCCATCGGACTGTCGCTGGCCTGGCTGGTGACCATCTGGGCGACGGCACTGACGGCCGGGCGGCGGGTCTGGGACGCCGCGCTGATGGCGCTGTCGCCGCTGGTGCTGGTGCATGCGTTCACCAATTTCGACACGCTGGCAACGGCTTTCGCGGCGGGCGGGCTGCTGGCCTGGGCGCGGCGGCGGCCGGTGCTGGCGGGCATACTGCTGGGCCTGGGCGGGGCGGCGAAGCTGTATCCGCTGCTGTTGCTGGGGCCGATCCTGATCCTGTGCGCCCGCGCCGAGCGACTCGGTGAGGACGAGGCGGCGTGGGGCGGCATCCGACCGCTGCGCGCGGCGGGCGGGGCCATCGCGGCGGCGGCCATCACCTGGCTGGCGGTGAACGCGCCCATCGCGGCGCTGTACCCGAACGGCTGGTGGGAGTTCTTCCGGCTCAATACCGAACGGCATGCCGACCCGGATTCGGTCTACAACGTGATCACCTCGTTCACCGGCTGGACCGGCTTCGACGGGATATTGAGCGCGCAGCAGGCGCCCACGGTGCTGAACGCGGTGTCGCTGCTGCTGTTCCTGGCGGCCTGCGCGGGCATCGGCTGGATCGGCCTGACCGCGGCGCGCCGGCCGCGCCTGGCGCAGTTGGCATTTCTGGTGGTGGCGGCGTTCCTGCTGACCAACAAGGTGTGGAGCCCGCAGTATTCGCTGTGGCTGGTGCCGCTGGCGGTGCTGGCGCTGCCGGAGCGGCGAATCCTGTTGGCGTGGATGACGATCGACGCCCTGGTCTGGGCGCCGCGCATGTTCTATTACCTGGGCCAGGACCACAAGGGCCTGCCCGAGCAGTGGTTCACCGGCACGGTGGTGCTGCGCGATCTGGCGGTGATCGGGTTGTGCGTCCTGGTGATCCGGCGGATCTATCGTCCGGATGAGGATCCGGTGCGTCGCGACGGCGCCGACGATCCGGGGGGCGGCATCGTCGACCGCGCCCCGGATCCTTCGCATGCCTGGTTGCCGCCGCTGCTGCGGCCCAGGCAGTCGATGCCGGCGCCCTAGAGGAAGCGGGCCAGCTGCGGCACCGCCTCGCCGGGGTGCTTGGCCTGGAATCCCTCACCGAGGGCCTGGAGCTTCCAGTCCGCGCCCGGGGCCGGGCGGTACACCTTGGCCATCGCCATGGCGGTGAAGGACATGCCGCCCGCGAGGGTGTAGCGGGCGAGTTCGGCATTGGTGGCGGCGTCGACCAGGCGGCAGTAGGCATTGGCGATCTGCTCGAACGTGTGGCCCTTGTAGGAGGTCACGATGAACAGCAGCGTGGTGACCTGGGCCGGGACGCGGGAGAGATCGACCATGATCTCCTCGTCGTCGCCGTCGCCCTCGCCGGTCAGGTTGTCGCCCTGGTGGCGGATGGCCCCGTCCTTGGAGTTGAGGCTGCCGTAGTAGACGACATCGACGGGGCTGTGGTCGGCGAAGAGCACCACCGAGGCGTCCAGGTCCACATCGACGGACTTGTTGCCGAAGATGCCGCCGCGCTTGACCGGATCCCAGCCCAGGCCCATCTTCACGTAACCCAGTGCGCTGCCGCCTTCTTTGCGCAGGTTGATGCGCTGGCCCTTGACCAGGCTGACGGCGTGGCCGACCGGCAGATCGCGGTCCTCCTGCGCCGGCCGCGAGTAACCGCCCGCCGGCGGGGGATAGTCGCCGACGGGCTGCTGGTAGGCGGGCGGTGGCGGATACGACTGTCCCGGAGGCGGATACCCCGTGCCCGTCGGCGGCGGGTAGCCGCCCGTGGGCTGGTACTGCTCGGTCGGTGCGGGCGGCGGATAGCCGCCGGTGGGCGCGTAGTGCGCGGGCGGCGGCGGATAGCCCCCGGCCGGCGGGTACTGGTCGGTGGGCTGTGGATAACCCGGTCCCGGCGCGGGCGGCGGGTAGTTGCCGGTGGGCGCGGGGGCCGGGTATCCGCTAGGCGCGGGCGCGAATTGTTCGGGAGCGGGCGCGAATTGCTGTGGCGGGGAGGTGAATTGCTGCGGCGCGGGCGCGAACTGCTCCGGGGCGGGCGGCGGCGCCGGGGACGATGCGGGGGATTGCGGGGCCTCGTTCACCTGGACGCCGTGGTCGGTGACCAGCGCGGCGAATCCGCCCGCGTAGCCCTGTCCGACGGCGCGGGCCTTCCATCCGCCCTGGCGCCGGTACAACTCCAGTGCGATGACGATGGATTCGCTGCTGAGGCCCTCGATCCGGTACTCGTACAACGCGTTTCCGGCCGCATCACTGACCTGCGCGATCGGCACGGACAGCTGCCCGAAGCTGGCGGTGGCGTCGTCGAGGGTGATGACCGCCCGAACCTGTTCGATATCAGCGGGAATCGCGTCCAGCGACACGGCGAGGACGGCGGGCTGACCGGGCGGGCCCGGCCGCAGGGTCACACCGGGCCCGGAGGGTTGGTTGAAGAACACGAAATCGGCATCGGAGCGCACCGTGCCGGCGGTGGTGACCAGCAGTGCGGACAGGTCGGCCGGTGCCGCCACCTGCACGCTGATCTCCAGATCATGGACGCTCAGAGGGCCGTTCTGGCCCTTCACCAAAACTGCGGACAAGATCGACCCTTCGTTGTCGGTGCTGTCGTTGCCACTCTACGAGACCATGGCGACACGGACCCGCGGCGTGGTTGCGGTGGTGTCCGGGGATGCCCGGACGGCGTGGCAGTATCGGCTGGGTGAGCGACGGTGAGGTCGATCCCGCGGAAGCGCACGAACAGTATCTGCGAGCCTTCCGGCACCCCGCCGTGTCCCGAGACCAGCTGCGCGACCTGCTCGATGCCGTGAACGCCTTCCTGGACACCATCACCCCCAAACGTGGCGAGTACGTCCCCAGCGGCGGCTGGGCCCCCGAGTCCACCGCCATGGCCTTCCAGATCGGCCGCGCGGTCGAACAGGTGCTGTCCGAGCGGGAGGACGCCGATCGGGAGCTGGTGCGCCGCCGCGATATTCGCGATCGCCTGGTGGCGGCGCTGGACGCGGTGCTGGATTGCCTGCGCACCCTGCCCGAACTGGCCGACGCCGAGGTGAAGCTGGGCACCATCTGCGTGAACGAGGGCTTCCAGGTCTACGAGGACGGGTCGGTGCGTACCACGCCCATGCAGGAGGCAGGCGCCGATGCCGGGCTGCTGGAGCGCCGCCGCGCCGAACTGGACGAGCAGATGACGGCCACGGTGGCCGCCCGGGCCGACCTGGTGGACGACACCACCGACCTGATCCGGGAGCGGCTCGGGGTGGCCGAGGTGGGGATTCCCTGGGTGATCCTGGCCGCCACCCGAGGCGGGCTGGACGTGTCCGAGCCGTTCAAATTCGCGGCCGAGCACCTGCCCGACTGCGAATTGCGGGATCTGATGGTGCAGCTGGTGACCGATATCGAACTGGCCCGCACGCTGGAGGAGCCGGCCGAGCCACAGCATTAGCCGGAATCGCCACCAAAGCCGCACCGGCGGTGCGAGTCTGGCTCGCAGGGAACCGAACCGGCCTTCCGAGGGGAGAATTCGGTGAAGAAGCTCATCAATGATCCGGCCGAGGTGGTGGCTGCCGCGCTGGGCGGACTGGCCGCGGCGCATCCCGAACTGCGGGTGGATCTGAAACAGCGCATCGTGGTGCGCGCAGACGCGCCGGTTCCGGGCAAGGTGGGCCTGGTCTCGGGCGGCGGCTCCGGTCACGAGCCGCTGCACGGCGGGTTCGTCGGGCTCGGCATGCTGGACGCGGCCTGTCCGGGGGAGATCTTCACCTCGCCGGTGCCCGATCAGATCCAGGCCGCCACCGCCGCGGTGGACGCCGGGGCGGGCGTGCTGCACATCGTGAAGAACTACACCGGCGATGTCATGAACTTCGAGATGGCCGCCGAGCTGGCGGCCGCCGAGACCGGTACCGAGGTGCGGTCGGTGGTGGTGAACGACGATGTGGCCGTGCAGGACAGCCTGTACACCGCCGGGCGGCGCGGCGTGGGTGCCACGGTGATCCTGGAGAAGATGGCGGGCGCGGCCGCCGAACAGGGCCGGCCGCTGGCGGAGGTGGCGCGCGTCGCGGAGGCGGTGAACACGCAGTCGCGCAGCATGGGCATGGCGCTGACCTCGTGCACGGTCCCGGCGGTCGGGCATCCGACCTTCGAGCTGGGCGAGTACGAGATGGAGATCGGCATCGGCATCCACGGCGAGCCCGGCCGGGTGCGGGTGCCGCTGGCCCCGGCGCGGGATGTGGCACAGCTGCTGCTGGAGCCGATCCTCGCGGATCTGCCCTTCGCACAGGGTGACCGGGTGCTGTGCTTCCTCAACGGGATGGGCGGGACGCCGCTCATCGAGCTGTATGTGATGTTCGACGAGGTGTCGCAGATCCTGCGCGGGCACGGGATCCACGTCGAGCGCTCGTTGGTCGGCCCGTATATCACCTCGCTCGAAATGGCGGGCTGCTCGATCACGCTGACCAGGCTGGACGAGGAGCTGACGGCGCTGTGGGACGCGCCCGTGCGGACTCCGGCGCTGCGGTGGGGGATCTGATGGCGGCGGTGGACGCGGCCGCGTGGGTCCGCGATTTCGCGGCACTGGTCGACGAGAACGCCACCGAGCTGACCGCGCTGGACGCGGCGATCGGCGATGCCGATCACGGCACGAATATGCAGCGCGGCATGGCGGCTGCCGTTGCGGCGCTGGATGATTCGACTCCGGGCAGCCCCGGGGAGATCTGCAAGCAGACCGCCATGGTGTTGATCCGCACCATCGGCGGTGCCAGCGGTCCCCTGTTCGGGACGTTCTTCCTGCGCTTCGCCGCGGCGATCGGAAGTGGTTCCGATATAGCCGATTTCGCGCGCGGGTTCCGGGCCGGGCTGGACGGTGTGATCGCGCGCGGCAAGGCCGAGCCCGGCGACAAGACCATGGTCGATGCGCTGGGACCCGCGGCCGACGCTCTCGAGAAGCACGTCGCCGGTGGCGGGTCGGCACAGCAGGCTCTCGATGCCGCCGTGACCGCCGCGGAGGCCGGCCGGGACGCCACCACGCCGCTGGTCGCGCGCAAGGGGCGGGCCTCGTATCTGGGCGAACGCAGTGCGGGACACCAGGATCCGGGTGCCACCAGTGCGGCGCTGCTGGTCCGGGCCGCCGGACAGGCGCTGCGATGATCGGCCTGGTGGTGGTTTCGCACAGCCGGGCGCTGGCCGAGGCGGCGGTGGCGCTGGCCGCCGGGCTGCTGCCCGATCAGGATGTGCCCGTCCGGATCGCGGCGGGACTGTCCGATACCGAATTCGGTACCGACGCCGTCGCTGTCGCCGAGGCGATCACCGCCGCCGATTGCGGGGACGGCGTCCTGGTGCTGATGGATCTGGGCAGCGCGGTGCTGTCCGCCGAGACCGCGTTGGATCTGCTCGAATCCCCCGTCGCCGTGCGGCTTTCCGCCGGACCGCTGGTCGAGGGCCTGGTGTCGGCGCTGGCCGCGGCCGGTGGTGGCGGCGATCTGGACGCGGTCGCGCGGGAGGCCGGGAACGCCCTGGCCGCCAAACGCGCGCAGCTCGCCGACTCCGCCGGCACCGGCCGCACCGGCGATCCACAGTCATCCACAGCTGTGCAGCCTGTGGATGATTCGGCGATCACCGCAATCATCGAGGTCACGAACGAACACGGCCTGCACGCCCGCCCGGCCGCCGCGCTGGTCTCGGCCCTGCGCGAGGTCGAGGCGGTGGTGGCCCTGCGCAATGCCACCACCGGTGCCGGTCCGGTCCCGGGCGACAGCCTGACCCGGGTGCTCACCCTCGGCGTGCATCCCGGCCAGCGGCTGGAAGTCAGCGCGACCGGGCCCGAAGCGGCGCGGGCGGTCGCCAAAGTCCGCGCCGTGACCGAGAATCGAGATCATGACCAGCCTCGCTGAGAAAGCCACGACGTTCCTGTCCCTGCACCAGCCCGGGAATCCGGTGATCCTGCCGACGGTCTGGGATTCCTGGTCCGCGAAGCTGGTGCAGGACGCCGGATTCGGGGCGCTCACCATCGGCAGCCACCCGCTCGCCGATTCCATGGGCAAGCCCGACCAGGAGGGCATGACCTTCGCCGAGGTGCTGGGCCGGGTCCGGGAGATCACCGCCACCGTCGACATTCCGGTGTCGGTCGACCTGGAGTCCGGCTACGCCGAGAAGCCCTCCCGGATCATCGAGGGCCTGCTCGAGGCGGGCGCGATCGGCTTCAATCTCGAGGACTCCGTGCACAGCGAGGGCGGGCGGCTGCGCACCCCGCAGGAGCATGCCGACCTGGTCGCCGAGCTGCGCGCCGCCGCGGACGCCACCGGCGTGCACGTGGTGATCAACGCCCGCACCGACGTGTTCCTGCGCCCGGACACCGGCGCCCCGGAGGAGCGGCTGGAGAGCGCGCTCACCCGGCTGCGGCTGGCCGCCGAGGCGGGCGCGGACGTGCTGTACCCGGTGGGCCGGCACGAGCCGGACGTGCAGCGCACGCTGACCTCGGAACTGCCGCTGCCGGTCAATGCCATCGGCCTGCCCGACCAGGGTTCGCCCGCCTACTTCGCCGAACTCGGCGTGGCGCGAGTCAGTTTCGGCCCGTTCCTGCAGCGCGCCCTCACCGAGGCGGCGAACACCCTGCTGGCCGGCTGGCGCTGATCAGGACCGGACCCGCAGGAAGTAGTCGAGGATCTCCTCCGCGGCGCGGATGCCCGACGCCGCGGTGACGGCCACGCGCGGGTGGTTCCAGTTCCGCTGTTCCAGTTCGCCGTGGCGGGGCCGGATGGCGACGTCGGCGGTGCGCAGCATCTCGGCATCGAGCGCACCGTCGCCCGCGGCCAGCAGGCGCGATTCGGGATGCAGTTCGCCGGCGTCCAGCAGGCGGCGGCGCACCTCCTGCACCGCGCGGCTCTTACAGACCGGCGCGGGCATGGTGTAGATCTTGCGGCCCTGCTGGGAGACCGTCCAGCCGCGCGGGCGGCACCAGGCGTCCCAGTCGGCGAGGAAGCCGGCGGGCACCCGCTGCGGGTCCACCACCAGGTAGCAGAACAGGTCGTCGGCTTCGCGCAGGCGCAGCGCGAAGGATTCGTCCACGCGCGCACGCAGTTCGGTGCGCACCTCGACCAGGGTGGCGCATTCGGCGCGTACCCGCGCGTCCAGCGCGGAACGCCAGCGCCGGTCGGGGAGCCCGTTGCGCAGGATGGTGCCGCCATTGCTGGTGACCGCGTAGGGCAGGGGCCCGCCGGGCAGCCGGACCCGGTGGTACTGCTCGATGGTGCGGGTGGTGACCGGAACCACGGCCGCCGCCGAGGCGAGCCTGCTCAGCCGCTGCGCCGCGACGACCGTCATGTACGACAGCGGCTGTCCCTCATGGTGTTCCACGCACACCGTGTCCGGTTCGGTGTTCCCGAAGGCCGCCCGCGTGTAGATCACCGTGCGATCCAGATCCGTCGCCACCATCATCCCGTGCTGCCGCACCGGCTACCCCTTCACTTCCTTGATCAAGCCCATACAGGCATACGCCAAATCCGGCACCGTCTCGACCGGCACGCCGCGTGCCGCGGCGAGCAGGCGGATATGGGCGTGTTCCGCCGCGTGCGGATCCCGCACCAGCACCCGCCACGGCACCCGGCGCAACAGCACCCGGGTCGTCTCTCCCACACCGGGTTTCACGAAATTCACGCTGGAGATCCCGTAGGCCGCCCGCACACTCTCCACCGACTCCCAGCCCGCCCAGGTCGGGTTCCGGTCGGCGGCTCGCAGGTCGCGTACCCGCGCGTCCACCAGCGGCCGCACCCGGTCGAAGCAGGCGCTGACGGTGTCGAGCAGATGGCCGGACACATCCTGGCCCGCGAGTTCGCGATAGAACTTGGCCCCGTGGAACTGTCCCGGCCCGATCAGGCCGGCATTGAGCACCGTGCGCGAAACAAGTCCCGACACAGTGGAATTCAGGCAGGCGGAGGCGATCAGGAAGTCGTCGCGGGTGCCGTAGGTCCGCACACAGCTGCCCGGATCCGCGAGCACCGCGAGGTCGGGGTCGAAGCGCGCCCCGCCCGCCGCGTGATGGGCATCCAGTGCGGCGGTCAGCTCCCGGGTGATCGCGCCTTTGCCGGTCCACCCGTCCACGAACACGACCTGCGCCGGATCGTGCTGCCGGGCAAGATAATCCAGTGCGGTCGCGTCGATCCCCCGATCCCGCACGATCGACACCGCGTAGTGCGGAACCTCGATTCCCCGGCTCCCCAGCCAGCGCCGCATGAGCACCCCCACCGGCGTCCCGGCCCGAGCCAGCGACACCAGCACCACGTCCCGGCCCCGCTCGCTGATCACCAACTCCGACACGGTCGCCACCGCCAGCGCCAGCCGCTCGGCGCTGTCCGCCAGCACCCGCTCGAACAACTCCCGATACGCCGCGTCCGGCTGATACTCCACCGGCAGCGACTCCGCGTAATGCGCCACCCCCGCCTGAATCCGCCGTTCCCGCTCCGCCACATCGGCTTCCAGCGCCACCCCGGACAGATCGGTCAACAGCCACGCCACCTCGTCCCGCGCATACGACCCGAACTCCGGCCCGTACAACGGTTCCGGCAGCTCCCGCGCGCGGCCCGAGCGGGCCGCGGCGAGGGCGCGCGGGTCCGCGTCGGGGAGCACGGCCAGCAGCACGTCTGCGCCCGACGCGGTCAGGACATCGACGAGTCCACCGGCAGCCGTGAGCTTTTCGGTGTCCGCGGGACGGTCGATGATGACGAGCAGGATCGGGTCGGCGGCGGGCTCGGCGCCCGGCCAGCGGGCGTTGTAGAGGAAGCGCGGGCTTTCCTCACCGAGTTCGGGTGCCGCGAAACGGAATCCGCGGCGCAGCGGGTAGCCCGCCTCGTCCAGCACGTAGGCGGGGGAGCGCGTCGTCGTCTGATATCGGGTGGGGATTCCACTGTCCGCCAGGGCCGCGGCGATCCGCAGCGGCAGGTACATGAGTTCCTCGTGGGCGACGACGATCACCGGGCGCCGAGGGTCCGTCGCATCGGTCACCGTCGCGAGGGCACGGGTCAGCTCGGCCACCGCGTGGGTGAGCGCCGCATCGAAGGGCACGCCATCCGAGTCGAGGAAACCGTGGCGGCCGCCTTCGGGAACCTGTTGCGGCCAGGGCAGTTCGACGCGGCGGCAGGCTCCGGTGCGATCCGCGATCGGGTTGAGTACCGGTTCGGGCAGGGCGGTGACGGCGTCGATCAGGCCGGCCGGCAGGCGGGTGCTGCCGCTGGCCAGGCAGACGGTGTCGATGCGGGCGCCGAGTCCGGCCGCCGCCGTGTCGAAGGCGCGGCGGTCGGCCTCGGTGCGCATGTCCACCAGCGAGGCCAGGATGTAGTGGCTGCGGGGAGTGTGCGCATGCAGGGCCCGGATGGCGTCCAGAGCGGTTGCGCCGGTGGAGATCTCGTCGTCGACGAGCACCATGGGCAGGTCGTTGTGGAAGATCGCGGCCGGCATCGGCTGCAGCAGGTGGGAGGTGGCGTGCGAGTGGCCCTCCTCGAAACCGGCGAGGGTCTCGGCGGTGGGCACGTCGCGACGGGTGGAGTGCAGGTAGCAGCGCGCGCCGAGGCGGGCCGCCACGGTGTGGCCGAGTCCGGTCGCGGTTTCGGCGAAGCCCAGCACCACCGCGGCGGTGATCGGCCGATTCGGCTGCGGCGCAGCATCTCCCGCGAGCAGCTCGCGCACCAGGTCGCCGAGCCGGTTGCCCGCGTCGAGCACGCGATGCGGGTCGGTCGGGAGGTGCTTCCCCAGCACGGTCGAGACCAGCAGGTGCGCGCGGCGGGGATTGCGGCGCAGGCCGGGTTCGACGAGCGTGTCGATGCGCCAATCGGGTGCCAGCAGTGCCGAATCGGTGTGGCGGAGGGTGAGCCCGAGGTGCCGGGTGGCCCAGGGTAGCGCGGGATCGGCGGTCACGATTCGAGCAGGGCCTTGAGCAGGTCCACGAAGGAGACTCCTTGATTGGCGACGCCGAAGACCTTGGCGCGCAGCATGATCTGGTGCGCCCAGCTGCGGTGCGGGCGCATTTCGTTCATCTTGTTCCGGTACTCGGAGGCGGCGACACCACCCGCGGCGGTGCTCAGGATGCCGGCGGCATCGGCGTATTCCTCGTGGGTGACGATCGAGAGGGCGTGCACGACGGCCACATGCGAGGGGTGGATGACGGTCTTGCCCTGGATCCCGTTGGCGCGGTCCAAGGTGATCTCCCGCAGCAGCCCGTCCATATCGCGGCTGACCAGCGACTGCCGGAAGGGGACGGCGTCCACCTCGGCGAACGGCGAGGTGCGCAGCAGCGGCCGGAACATGCGGGCATGGTCGGCGAAGTACTCCCAGACCGGTCCGGTGATGGTGAAGCCGGTGCCGTCGGTGCGACCCAGGTAGTTGACGATGTCGGCGATCACGTCGGCGACCACGCGCACGTCGTAGATGGTGAGGTCGCGGTCGCGGCGAATCCCGAAGGTGGAGCACATGTCCGTGGCCCCGATCCGCACGGCGAGAATCCGTTCGCGGTGCTCGGCGAGCAGCGCGCCGATCCGGCGGAGTTCGCGGTCGCGGCTCTCGCGATGCACCAGGACGGGGGATTCCAGCACCGGCATCCCGAAGACGGTGCGGCCCAGGCGCTGTGCGGCCAGGCCCAGCGCGTGCAGGTAGTCGGCCGCGCAGGAGCTGTCGAATTTGGGCAGCACGAAGCCGGTGAGCGCCGCCGCCCCGGGCCCGAGCCGGTCGGCGATCTCGCCGATGCTGTGCGGGTCGCGGACCCGCACGAACAGCAGCGGGTAGGCCTCGCCGCTGGCGGCCAGTTCGTCGACGGTCCGGGCGGCCTGCCATTTCGCCGCTTCGACGGCGTGGTCGGCGACCGCGTCCTCGAGGTCGATGACCATCGAGCACACGCCGCGTTCGGCGCGGCGCAGGATGGTGGCGGTCAGATCGGGCCGGGTGGCGGGCACGTACAGGGTCGCGCCCAGCGCCATGGCCAGCAGGTGGCGGTCGACGGTGCCGCCGAAGGGTTCGGGCAGCCGGTGGAACAGCCGCCGCAGCTCCGGGCCCGGCACCTGCCGGAAATGCCGCAGCGGGAAGCGTTTCCGCAGGGAGACCGGGGCGACATCCGGATCGCTGGTGATCATCGCGGTCATCGTCGCGGTCGTCCTCCTGCTGACTTTCGGTCTATCTGTCGGTATTTCGCATGCGCTCGACCACTCCGGCGACGAACGCGGAGATGGCGTCGAGTTCGGACACGTAGGCCCAGTAGTCGGGGTGGCGTCCGGTCAGGCCCGCGCTCGCGCGATCCAGGCGTTCGGCCTGGGCGTCGAGCACCGAACCCCATTGCGGGACCACGCCTTTGTTGACCGCGAGCATCTGCGCGTCGCGCAGCTTGAAGCGGACGGCCTTGGCGCGCTCGGCCGGCTGGTCGCGGACCGCGCGCAGCACGGCGAGCCGATCGGTCACGGTCTCGGCGCGCTCCTCGGCGGTGGCGAGGTGGGCGCGGGCGGTGGTGGTCAGGTCGAGCGCGTCCTCCGGGTCGTGGTTGGCCAGGGCGGCCCGGGCGCGGGCCAGATCCGCGTCGGCGGCCGCGACGGCCTCCCGGGCTTGTCGCTCATTGTTGGCCAAATCGTTCGACGACGCAGCCGCGAATTCCCGCAGCAACGCCGACATGGCCGGAGCGATGCGGTCCAGGCGGTTGCGAGCGGCGTCGAGCCGGGTGGCGGCGGAGGCGAGGGCGGTGGTGGCCGAATGCTGTTTGCCGGGTGCGGCTTCCAGGGCGGTGGACAGGTCGCGGTTCAGCGTCTCGAGCCGGGTGGCGGCGTCGCGGGCGGCGCCGCCGGCGCCGGTGGCCACCGCGGCCTCGAGTGTGAGCAGTCCCTCATCCACGGCGGCCGCGCATTGCCGGATCGAGGGGTAGGCGGCATGGGGTGAGGCGTCGGCGGCCTGCCGCAGCTGTGCCGCCTGCGCCCGCACCTGTGAGACCAGTTGCGGCACCGAGCCGTACACCGCGACCGCATGCTCGAGGTGGGGCTGATTGCCCCGGTAGAACTCGTCGACCCCGCGCGCGGCGTCGGCGAGTCTCCGGATGACGGTGTCGATCTCGGGCTGGGCGACCGGGCCGCCGTCCTCGCGTTCGGCCTGTTCCAGGCGGTCGTTGAGGGCGAGGTAGGCGCCGGAGGCGTCATAGCAGCGGGCGCGCACCGGTTCCCAGCGCGCGGCCATGCCGCGCTCGGGGAACAGTGCGGCGGATGCCGTGACGGCGGCCTCGGCAATGGTCTGCCGCTGGTCCATATCGAGGAATGCGGTCGTCAGTACCTGCCGGGCCTGCTGCACCCATTCGTTGTTCCGGGGTGCCCGGAACCATCCGCGTCGACGGCCTGCCACGCCCCCGATGGTAGGAGAAGCGGCTCGTCGGGGCGACAACGGCGAGGGGTTGTGAAAATCTGTCAGATGACAGTTGCTTCCGCGCGCCAGGGTTGACCCTTCCCTACCAAAGACTTGGGAAAACCATTACTGTCGAGGCGGCGGAACCGACACGCAGGACACGCCGTTAGCCAAGAAACACGTCAAACGCGCTACAACGGAAGGATTCCCGCAATGGGTGTCAGTTTGTCCAAGGGCGGCAACGTTTCACTGACCAAGCAGGCTCCGAACCTGACCCAGGTGGCCGTCGGCCTCGGCTGGGACGTCCGGACCACCACCGGCACCGACTTCGACCTGGACGCCAGCGCCATCGCGACCGGCGCGGAGAAGAAGGCGCTGTCGGACAAGCACTTCATCTTCTTCAACAACCTGCAGTCCCCGGAAGGCACCATCGTGCACACCGGCGACAACCTGACCGGTGAGGGCGAGGGCGACGACGAGGTCATCAATATCGACCTGGCGAACACCCCGCCGGCCATCGAGTCCATCTTCTTCCCGGTGTCGATCTACGACGCCGACTCGCGCGGCCAGAGCTTCGGCCAGGTCCGCAATGCCTACATCCGGGTCGTGGACCGCGCCAACGGCGCCGAACTGGCCCGCTACGACCTCTCCGAGGACGCGTCCACCGAGACCGCCATGGTGTTCGGCGAGCTCTACCGCAACAATGGTGAGTGGAAGTTCCGTGCGATCGGCCAGGGCTATGCCTCCGGCCTCGCGGGCATCGCTCGCGACTTCGGCGTCAATGTCTGAATCGAACAACTAGCGACACGAAGAGGGCTCGGTCGCACGAGCCCTCTTCGTGTGTCCGTCCACCCCGTCCACGACCCGGCACAACGAAAGGCCCGCTGCGGTGCGAATATTCGGCCTCTCCATCATCGTCACCGTACTGTCGCTGCTCGCGGCCCTCGTGTACGGCGGTCCCACGGCCCTGCTGCTGTGCGCCATCCTCGGCGTCCTCGAGGTCTCGCTGTCCTTCGACAACGCGGTGATCAACGCCAGCATCCTGCAGCGGATGAGCGAGTTCTGGCAACGGATCTTCCTCACCGTCGGCGTCGTCATCGCGGTTTTCGGTATGCGCCTGGTGTTTCCGCTGGCCATCGTGTGGATCACCGCCGGCCTCAGCCCGGTTCGCGCCTTCGACCTGGCCATGAACCCGCCCGCCGACGGGGCCCTCACCTTCGCGGACGGCAGCCCCTCCTACGAGAAGCTGCTCACCGACGCGCACCCGCAGATCGCGGCCTTCGGCGGCGCGTTCCTGCTGCTGCTGTTCTTCAACTTCATCCTCGAGGAGCGCGAGGTCACCTGGCTGGGCTGGATCGAACGCCCGCTGGCCAAGCTCGGCAAACTCGACATGCTCGCGGTGGTGCTCACCCTGGGCGGCATCGTCATCGCGGCGGAATTCATCGCCGCCGACGACGACCGGTCCACCGTGCTGCTGGCCGGCATCCTCGGCGTGATGACCTACATCCTGGTCGACGGGCTCGGCTCCCTGTTCCATGCCGAGGAGCACGCCGAAGAACAGTCCGCGGCGGGGCCCTCGGCCATCATCAAGGCGACCGGCAAGGCGGCGTTCTTCCTGTTCCTGTATCTGGAAGTGCTCGACGCCTCGTTCTCCTTCGACGGCGTGATCGGCGCGTTCGCCATCACCTCCGACCCGATCCTGATCGCCCTGGGCCTGGGCCTGATCGGCGCCATGTTCGTCCGGTCCATCACCGTCTACCTGGTGCGCAAGGGCACGCTCTCGGAATACGTGTACCTCGAGCACGGCGCGTTCTGGGCCATCGGCGCACTGGCGGTCATCCTGCTCATCACCATCGGCGTTCACGTCAACGAGGTGATCAGCGGCCTGGTCGGCGTGGCCTTCATCGGAGCGGCGTTCATCACCAGCGTGATCCGCAATCGGCGCGAGAAGGCCGAGTCCGACGAGGACGAGGACGACGAACCCGCAGACCTGGAGCCCAGCCCCGTCGGCTGATCCACCGAGACTGGAAAGCCCGCCACACCAGCGTGTGTGGCGGGCTTTCCTGCAGTGGTCACACCCGCGCGGGCTGCGGCATCGAGAGGTGGCGGCGGACAGTCCCGGGCTCGGCCGGGGTGGGGTTCGGCGCGGCGCGACGGGAGGCCAGGACCATGCCGACCAGTCCTACGCCCAGGCCCGCAACTGTCAATGGGCGCAACGGCTGATCGATGACCAGCCAGGCCGTCACCGCGGTCACCGCCGGGATGGCGAAGAAGAAGCGGCTGACGCGGGTGGTGTCCCAGCGCTGCAGCATGGTGTTCAGCAGCAGGAACGCGCCCATGGAATTCACCAGCACCATCCAGACCATGGAACCGGCGAAGCGGGCCGGGTCCGCGATGTGGAAGTCGCCGCCCGCCACGGCCAGCGCGCCCGCGAAGGGCGCGCTGACCGCCACGTGCAGGGCGGTGCCGGTGCGCGGATCGATCGCGGGGGTGAAGCGCTTCTGGTACACGGTGCCGAGGCTGAGGCCGAGCAGGCCGACCACGCACAGCAGCAGACCCACCAGCGAGAAGCTGGACTGATCGACCACCGCGAGGCCCACGCCCAGACCGCCGACCCCGAAGCCCAGCCACTGCCGGGCGCTCACGGATTCGCCCAGGCCACCGGCGAATACGGCGATCACCACCGGGCTCAGGCCCTGCACCAGGGAGATGACGGCGGCGGTGACGTGCTCGTGCATGGCGGTGTAGAAGGCGCCGAACTGCACCATCTGCATGAGCAGGCCCGCCACCAGCGTGTGCGCGAGGACCTTGCCGCGCGGCCAGACCGCCCGCGCCAGTAGGGCATACGCGATGAGCAGCAGGCCGGCGATGCCGAAGCGGGCGAACAGCACCAGCATGGGCGGCGCCGCGCCCACGCCGATGATGCCGGCGATGAAGGCGCTGCTCCACATGAGGATGAGGGCCGGCGGGCCCGCCACTTCGAAAAGCCGGTTGTCCATGATTCCTCCACGCCGCTAACCGGTTCAGGTGGTTATACCGTGGCACCTCCTTGAATAACCTGTCAAGGGGGTTACGATGAGGGCATGTCCACCTTCGCCGATCCGCACCTGTTCGTCAGCGGCAATCTCGCGCTGAACTTCATCGGTACGGCTCAGGAACGACGCACCACCTTCATCGACCGGCTGAGCACCGACGACGAACTCGCCGAATGGGTAACGGCGGCAGGCATCCTCGACACCGCGCCGGACTGCACCGGCGCCCGCACGCGGGCCGTGAACCTACGCGAGGCCGCCTGGCGGCTGATGCTGGCCACCCTCGACGGCGAACCCGCCGCCGACGCCGACCGGCGACTCGTCAACCGGCACGCTCACGACACCGCGCCCGAGCTGACCCTGCGCGCCGACGGCAGCGTGCACCGTAGCGGGACACTCGATTCCGCGCTCGCGGCCGTCGCGCGCTCCGCCATCGAACTGCTCGGCAGCCCCGATCGGGACCGCATCAAGGAATGCGGGCGAGACGCCTGCACCCGCCTCTACATCGACACCTCACGCGGCGGTTCGCGCCGCTGGTGCGATATGGCGGTCTGCGGAAACCGGGCCAAGAGCAAGGCGTTCCGCGCCCGGAACACCGAGCCGGCCGGCTGAGCGCGCCCGCGCCGTCACGAACAGGAAGAAGAACGCCACCAGCAGCGCGGCCCGGCCCCACACGCCGATCTGCACGATGTTCTGCTCGAATCCGGCATCACGGCCCGCACCCAGGGCATAGAAGTAGCGGAAGACGCCGATCCCGATACACGCGTCCGCCATCAGGTAGGTGACGGTCAAGCTCCACGGCACCTCCAGCAGCACCAGGAACGGGATCAGCCACAGCGTGTACTGCGGCGAATGCACCTTGTGGAACAACAGGAATCCACACAGCATGGCGCCGCTGACACCGATCCACGGATACACCCCCGCCAGCTGATACCGCCGCCAGCCCAGCCAGCAGGCCAGCGCGAAGGACCCCAGCACCAGCAGCGGCGAGGCCGCCGACACCACGGCCTGGAACGTCGACTCGCCCTCGCTGGTCTGGGCGAACAACGGGCGTAAACCCCAGTACCAGATGGAATTCGTGGTGATATCGGCCTGCCGCAGCTGCTGGAAGGTGATCGACGCCCGCCAGCCGTCATAACCCGCCAGCGCGAACGGCAGATTGATCGCGACCACCGTGCCGACCGCGGTACCGGCCACCATGAGCGCACCGCGCACATCGAATCGCCGTTCCCGCAGCGGGTTTTCACCGAGCAGCACATAGATCAGCAAGGGCAGCACGAAGATTCCGGGATACAGCTTGAAACAGAAGCCGATCGCCAGGAATACCGCCGCGGCTATCGCCCGGTCCCGCAGGGAATATCGGGTCAGCACGGTCATCACGTAGAACGCGGCCACCGCGGTGGCCACCACCGGCAGCTCCCAATTGTGAAAGGCGTAGAGCACCAGGGGTGGACCGGCCGCCCACAGCAGCGCCGCCGGACCCGCCATCCGGGCCAGCAGATACGCGGTGAGCAACGCGAACGGGGCCAGCAGCAGCGCCGAGTGCAGCAGGAAGTCCGCATCGGTGTGCGCGCCGATGCCGCCGATCCACATGAGCAGACCGCTCAGCACCGGATACTCGACCGCGCCGCCGGTCAACTGGCCATCGGGTGTGATGCCGCCCGTTATATACGGAAAGACGTGTTCATTGATGCCGCGGCCCAGCCACAGGTACTGAATATCGGAATAGCAGACATTCGAGTCCTTGATGACATCGAAAATGGCGCTGCGACCCGACTCCTCGAACGGCCCGCCCGCACACCGCGCCTTGTTCACATACGCGATCAGCAGGGTGACCCCGCACACCAGCGTCGACGTGACCGCGATCATCGACCGGCCCGCCTCGCGGCGGCGAGCGACCGCTGCGCTGGCGACGGGTCGGTTCGGCATGCGCACCACCATAGGACTCTCTTCGGCGTGTCCGCGTGTTCAAGCTCGGGACTGGCCCGATTTCGCAGGCCATGCCTATCTATCGCCCGGCCGCCGCCGGCGTGAACACGCGAGCAAGAGCCTCGATACCCCGGCGTCGGGCACCGTGTTCCCTCATGTAGCCTTGTCGGGTTGCTGACGCAACGAACCCTCCTGCCCACGGACAGTCCGTGGGCCGTTCACAGTCCACAGGAGGTGATGAGGTCCGTGCGTCATTATGAAGTGATGGTTATTCTCGATCCGAGCCAGGACGAGCGCACCGTCGGCCCGAACCTGAACAACATGTTGGGTGTTGTCGGGTCCGAGGGCGGCAAGGTCGACAACGTCGACATCTGGGGTAAGCGCCGTCTCGCCTACGAGATCGCCAAGCAGGCCGAGGGCATCTACGCGGTCGTCACCCTGACCGCCAAGCCCGAAACCGTGAGCGAACTCGATCGCCAGCTGGGCCTGAACGAGTCGGTGCTGCGCACCAAGGTGCTGCGCCTCGACAAGAAGTAGTCCAGTCCTCCCGCAACGTCGCTCGTAACCGTCGGTGCCTATCTCTAGGCTGACTGGCAAACCGTGCACCGAGCCCCTGATCGGGCGTGCACGGGCGAGCGCATTGCGGACTGCACCGGAAAGCAGGAGGAACCATGGCCCAAGGCGACACGGTCATCACCGTCATCGGCAATCTGACGGCTGACCCCGAGCTTCGATTCACGCCCGCGGGAGCGGCCGTCGCGAACTTCACCGTCGCGTCGACTCCCCGTGTGTTCGACCGTAATACCAATGAATGGAAAGACGGCGAAGCGCTTTTCCTGCGCTGCAACATCTGGCGTGAAGCTGCGGAGAATGTGGCCGAGAGTCTGACCCGTGGCTCGCGAGTGATCGTGAGCGGACGACTCAAGCAGCGCTCCTACGAAACCCGCGAGGGTGAGAAGCGCACGGTCGTCGAACTCGAGGTCGACGAGGTGGGTCCCTCCCTGCGGTACGCGACCGCGAAAGTCAACAAGACCACCCGTGGCGGTGGTGGCGGCGGCTTCGGCGGTGGCGGACAGGGCGGCGGCCAGCAAGGCGGCGGCTTCTCCGGTGGTGGCAGTGGTGGGGGTCGCGGCGGCCAGAGCGCCGGCGACGACCCATGGGGCAGTGCCCCCGCGGCCGGCTCCTTCGGGGGCGGCGCGATGGACGACGAACCGCCGTTCTAGACAACGGCTTTCCCCGGAATCCGCCCCGGCTGGGTTCCCGAAATTACGGAGTTGAAAGACCATGGCCAAAGCACCGGCACGCGAAAAGGTGCTGAAGAAGAAGGCTTGCACCTTCTGCAAGGAAGACAAGGCTGGCAAGAAGAACAACACGGCCGGCGCCAAGATCGACTACAAGGACACCGCGCTGCTGCGCAAGTACGTGTCCGATCGTGGCAAGATCCGCGCTCGCCGGGTGACCGGCAACTGCGTCCAGCACCAGCGCGATATCGCTGTCGCCGTGAAGAACTCGCGTGAGGTCGCCCTGCTGCCTTACGTGTCCACCGCCCGCTGAGAAAGGAAGGCACAGCAATGAAGCTCATCCTCACCGCTGATGTCGACAACCTCGGTGCGCCCGGCGACACCGTGGAGGTCAAGGACGGCTACGGCCGCAACTTCCTGCTGCCGCGCGGCCTGGCGATTGTCGCCACCCGTGGCGCGCAGAAGCAGGTCGAGGGCATTCGCCGGGCCCAGGATGCCCGCCGCGTGCGCGACCTGGACCACGCCAACGAGCTGAAGCAGGCCATCGAGGGCCTGACCGGCGTGTCGCTCGCGGTCAAGACCGCCGGCACCGGCAAGCTCTTCGGTTCGGTCACCGCCGCCGATGTCGCCGCGGCCATCAAGGCCGCCGGTGGCCCGGTCGTCGACAAGCGCAGCATCGAGCTGCCGAAGGCCCACATCAAGAGCACCGGTAAGCACGGTGTCGTGGTGCATCTGCACCCGGATGTGATCGCCAAGGTCGACCTGCAGGTCACTGCCGCCGAGTAATTCGGTTCGTCGGAGGCCGCCTCAGCTGTGGGGCGGCCTCCGATTTTCTTTGTTCGGTTTTTCTGTTTGCCAGATATTCGCTGATTGCGTGTCGGGTGTACCGGGGCGAGGTGTCGGCATGCAGAATTCACGATGTTCGCCCGGGTTGTGGATTGCTCAGCAAACCAACCATTCTCATTGTGTGACAGATCACAGGTGCGAGACCGTTCGTTCACCCAACACGCCCAGACGTTACCGTTCAGCGACACGCCGCATCGAATTGATCCACAATTACACACACTGCGAATTCGGTCACTACCAGCGTATTGATTGACCACATCGACTGTTGTCCCCAAGTTTTCCACAGGGGGTGCACAACAGTTGGTGAACAATACCCACGTTGTCCACAGGTGTGTACACAGCTCGGTTTGGCGGGTCACCGTCCGGTCGCCTAGGTTCGCATTCGATGTCGTGACCACTGCCCGGGACGACACGACTCCGTGTATCCAGCGCCCACCACCACGGGTTTGCCACCGCGCCTGCACAACTCGGCGTGGCGGGGCCGCGTGGCGGACCGAACCTGTCGGTGCGCAGGCGTACAACGGTCATGGACTCGTTCCGGGCGCGAGGAGAGAGGACGGTCGAGCCGATGGCAGTCATCGACGATCGCGGCCACGACGATCACGGGCCCTCCGACTATCCCGACGCCCCCGGCGAGGATTTCGGCCGTCAGCCACCCCACGATATGGCCGCCGAGCAATCCGTCCTGGGCGGCATGCTGCTGTCCAAGGACGCCATCGCCGATGTCGTGGAGGTCATCCGCCCCGGCGACTTCTACCGCCCCGCCCACGCGGCCGTCTACGACGCCATCCTGGACCTCTACGGCCGCGGCGAACCGGCCGACCCGGTGACGGTGGCCGCCACCCTCGACCGCCGCGGCGAGCTCAAGCGCATCGGCGGGGCCCCGTATCTGGTCACGCTGACCCAAACGGTCCCCACCGCGGCCAATGCCGGCTACTACGCCGAAATCGTTGCGGAGAAGGCGATCCTGCGCCGTTTGGTGGAGGCGGGCACCCGAATCGTCCAGTACGGCTACGCCGGCGCCGACGGCCAGGACGTCGCCGAGGTCGTCGACCGCGCCCAGGCCGAGCTCTACGACGTCACCGAACGCCGCTCCAGCGAGGACTTCGCCCCCCTCACCGACATCCTCCAGCCGACGATGGACGAACTCGACTCCATCGCCTCCCGAGGCGGCATCTCCCTCGGCGTCCCAACAGGTTTCACCGAACTCGACGAAATCACCAATGGCCTCCACCCGGGCCAGATGATCATCGTCGCGGCCCGACCCGGCGTAGGAAAGAGCACGCTTGGTATGGATTTCATGCGCAGCTGCTCCATCAAGCATGGTCTGGCCAGTGTCATCTTCTCGCTGGAAATGAGCCGCACCGAAATCGTCATGCGCCTCCTATCCGCGGAAGCGAAAATCAAACTGGGCGATATGCGTTCGGGCCGCATGAGCGACGACGACTGGACCAAGCTGGCGCGGCGGATGAGCGAGATCAGCGAAGCGCCACTGTTCGTTGATGATTCGCCGAACCTGACCATGATGGAAATTCGGGCAAAAGCCCGACGGCTCAAGCAACGGCACGATCTGCGCCTTGTGGTGGTCGACTACCTCCAGCTGATGACATCGGGCAAAAAGGTCGAATCACGGCAGCAGGAAGTTTCCGAATTCTCGCGTAGCCTCAAGCTTCTGGCGAAGGAGCTGGAGGTGCCGGTGATCGCGATTTCGCAGCTCAACCGTGGTCCGGAGCAGCGGACGGATAAGCGGCCCATGGTGTCCGATTTGCGCGAATCGGGATCACTAGAACAGGACGCGGACATGGTTATCCTGCTGCATCGCCCAGATGCCTTCGAGCGGGACGACCCTCGCGGCGGCGAAGCAGATCTCATCCTGGGAAAGCATCGAAACGGTCCGACCGCGACCATCACCGTTGCGCACCAATTGCATTTGAGCCGATTTGTCGATATGGCACGAGGTTAGTCGTAGATGTAGGGTCTCAAAATGAATGGCCAAATCTCAAAATGATTGGCCACTCGATGGCCAATTGGCCATCATTTTGAGACAGATTCCGCTTCGGCCCCGCGTCGAGGCGTGTCGTTTCGTCTGACGGGACGGGCCTGCCGCACGTGCGGTGGTCTTGGCGTGGAGCAGCGATCCGCTCGGGCCAGAGATCAGCCAAATCACTGGTCGGACACCAGAGTTGCCCGCTCCGTGTCGTCATCCGTTACGGCCCTTCGGTGCGTCGGTACCTGTCTGATGGTTCTCAGGCGCAGGGGAATCGCCGTGAGCGAGCCTGGGCGGGAGCCTTACCCCCGGCAGGGCCGGGCATCGCGCGATCCGATCGATCAATCGCCTCATAGGACTCGGTTGCGGCCCGTTGAGGGCCGATCCGCGCCGATTCCCCCGTCGACCACGGAGAAATGGCCACTATTTCGAGACAAAGGCTGGCCAGCGCGCTGCGAGCTCCATGAACCGATGTGGCCAGGGCCTGGCGTCGCAATTTCCACCGTACTCACAGCTCCTCGTGCGGGCGGCTGCGAATCGTCAGGAGCAACAATCTCGACTCGGTTTCCAGCTGGTCGATCGGTCGGGGAGGATGGGGGGGACCCGCGATCGTGTTGTTCGCCATGAAGGCCGAGCGCGCCAGCCCGGTGCCGATCAAGACCAGGGCCAGCAGGTCGACTTCGTTTGCAGGGATGATTCTTTCGAGTTCTCGGCGCTCAGCCGCGCGATCGATGATGGCTGCGAGCCTGCCACGAGTGGCCAGGTAGACCTCGTCGTGCAGAATGCGGCGTAGTTCCGGACTGTGCGCGGCGTGTCCCATCAGCGACAGCAAGGCTGGCCCAGCGTTGGCGTCCAACACTCGTTGCTTGCGGGCGAGCAGTTCCAAAATATCGCCTTCGAGGGCACCGGTGTCGACTTCGCCGAGCTCATCGAGTGCGATCTGCCGGGCAACGGCCGCGGTCAACTCGTGCTTGGAAGACCAGCGTCGATAGAGCGACGCCGTGGAAGCGCCGGCGCGATGCGCGACCGCGGAAGTCGTGAAAGCCGCGTATCCGGACTCGCCGAGTTCCTCGATGGCGGCCTCGATCAAGGCGCGATCCACGCGGGGATCCTGGCGTCGGCCTCTCCGTGGTGCGCCGGGCGCAGTCGTCATGCCCTGGATTCTCTCCCATGTAGCCGGACGGTGCCACCATATTCGAAACGAAGTCTTTCCGTTTCTAATATGGTGGAAGGATGAACATCGCGACCAGTACGCCGATCGCCGACACCGTGGCCGCCGCGCGAGCACATTTCGACTCCGGTTCCACTCGCCCGTTGCCGCAGCGCATCGCGTATCTGCGCGCATTGCGGCGGATGCTCGATGACCACGAGGCCGAGATCGAGGCGGCGCTGTGGGCCGACTTGCACAAGAACCCGACCGAAGCGCAACTCACCGAGCTCGAGGTGATCCGGGCCGAGATCGAGCACTCGCTGCGTCATCTGCGGCGCTGGGCCAAGCCGCGCCGGGCGCCGATCCCGTTGGCGCTCATGCCCGCTCGCGCCCGCTTGATCCCCGAGCCGCTCGGGGTGGTGCTGATCATCGCGCCATGGAATTACCCGGCGCAGTTATTGCTCGCGCCGCTGGTCGGTGCTCTGGCGGCCGGCAACACAGTTGTTCTCAAGCCCAGTGAACTCGCGTCCGCCACAGCCGATCTCGTCGCCCGGCTGATCCCGGATTACTTTCCCGATGGTGCGGTTCGAGTCGTCCAGGGGGCGGTCGCGGAAACGACCGAACTTCTGGAACAGCGGTTCGACCACATCGTGTTCACCGGCAGTGGCACGGTCGGTCGCATCGTGATGCGGGCTGCCGCCGAACACCTGACACCGGTGACTCTCGAATTGGGTGGCAAGTCCCCGGTCTGGTTCGACGACGACGCCCATCTCGATGCCGCCGCGCGCCGGCTGGTTTGGGCGAAGTTCGTCAATGCCGGGCAGACCTGTGTCGCCCCCGACTACGTCATGACCACCCCCGATCGAGTTCCCGCACTGGTCAATGCATTGCGTGAGGCGATCACCGACATGTGGGGCAGTGATCCCCAAGTGGAGGAGCATTACGGGCGGATTGTGAATGAGCGTCAGTTCGATCGTGTGGTCGGGTACCTCGAAGGAGTCGAGGTAGTGATCGGTGGACAGCGTGACCGAACTGACCGCTACCTCGCACCGACGGTCGTGCTGCTGCCCGGCGAGACTCCGCCAGTGATCGGGCCCGAGGCCTCCCATCCGATTTTGCGCGAGGAGATCTTCGGGCCGATCCTTCCGATCCTGCCCGTCGCCTCCGTCGAGGATGCGGTGCGGTTGGTGAATACCTGGGATAAACCGTTGGCGCTGTATGTGTTCACCGCTTCGGCGCAGACTCGGGATTTGTTCGAGCGTGAAACCTCTTCGGGCGCTGTGGTTCACAACGCGGGAATCATTCACGTGGGTGCGAGTGGTTTGCCGTTCGGCGGGGTCGGGGCCAGTGGTATGGGTGCCTATCACGGCAGCTACTCGTGGCAGACGTTCAGTCACCACAAGCCTGTTCTCCGTAAGCCACTCGTGCCCGACACCCTGCGAATGGTCGTCCCGCCCTACTCGGCCCGTGAGATCGGCCTGGTTCGACGGCTCATGCGTCGCGGCTGATCCGGAGGAGATCAGTGTGCTGACCGCTGGATGATCCGGTCATCAAGGGCCGCAACGGAATCGCCGGCGAAGGTTGATGTCCCCTTATGGGAAGCGGATGACTAGTTGTGTACACAGCCCTGGTGAGCTGAAGATGACGGATCAACCAACTTCAGCGCAACGCGGTGGCCGGCGTTCCCCGGAGTCGTTGTACGGGTCGGCCAAGATGTGGACGCACCTGCAGCGCACGGTATCGCGGTGGCCAAATCCACCGTCGAGCGGCTGATGAGCGCCAACGGCTGGCGTGAGGTCAGCCACACCAGGAAGGTCCGTACCACGGTGGCGGACCCGTCTGCGCATCGTGCACCGGATCTGGTCAAGCGCCGACTCCGGGTCGAGGCGCCGAACCGGCTGCTGGTGGCCGATTTCACCATGTGCGACTCGCCTACGCCGGGCGGATCGTCCGTCCGGCACTTCTACGACGGCGATAACTGACGCTGCCTACGCCCTCGATCACGCTCATCGCCACAACGTGCTGCACCGCGACGTCTAACCCGCCAACATCCTCATCGAACATCCCACCGGCGGCGAACGCGCGGTTGTCACCGATTTCGGTATAGCGCGCGCATTCGAGGCGGGGTTCCGGTGCCGGCCCGCGCAGCGGCGCGGCCGGCGCTGGTCAGCCACACCGACACCTGGTCGGTCAGCATCCCCGGGACGGTCTCGGTCTGGATCAGCCCACGCTCGCGCAGCGCAGCCAGGGTGGATCCGGCACCGCCGTCGTAGACCCCATGGGTTTCCACGGCCGAGACCACAGGCCCATAGCGGTTGTTGAAGTCGATCCTGCGCCAGACGCGCGCCGGCGCGGAGGTGAACCGGCCACGCGCCGCCAGACGCCGCTGTTCGGCCTCCAGCTTCTGATCTACCCGAAACAGAACGCCCAGGTAGATGCGCTGCCGCTCGTTCAACCCGTCCAACACCGCTTGCCCTGCTGCGGTCATAACCCCTCTCCCGTCGGCAATGTGTCAACCTGGATTCCAGGACGTGAGCAGGCATATGTCAGGAATAGGCTGAATCGACCCTAGATCAACACTTATCGACGCAGCTCGGAGTGTGGCGCCGGGGTGTACCCCAAAACGACATCTGCTGTTCGCGCTAGTCACCCGGGTAGGGGACGGCGCTGTGCTGGGCGTGGTAGATCATGTCGTTGTCGGGAGCGTGCTGCAGCGAAGGCGCGATCGGGCCCGACCGGGCATGTGCCGGCTCGGTCAGCCGCAACAGATTTCGGCCGCCTCACTGTGCTGCCGCAACAGTCGGTAACGGTTAGCTGGAGGGGAGCCCGCGCAGGGCAGGCAGCAGCGCCAGCGCCACGCGGAGATCGAGATCGCCGCTCCCGATCGCGTGACCGAGGATGCTCTCGGCCTGCCGGACCCGGTAGTTGACCGTGTTCGGGTGGATGTGCAGCCGCGCGGCGGCACGGTTGCGACTGTGGTTCTCCTCGAGGTAGACCGCCAGCGTCTCGGCCACCCGATAGGTCGCCTCGTCGTCGGCGGCCAGGTCACCCAGCACACCGACGACGTGCGCCCTGGCCTGCTCAGGATCCACCGTGGCCATCGCGACCACCGCGACCTCGTCGTACCGGGTCACCGAGCCG
>NZ_JBSGGG010000026.1:0-157687 GCF_053603795.1 Nocardia sp. NPDC004123 | reverse complement strand
GGCCAGCAACTCTTCGCCGGTGAAGCGACCCGCCTGGCCTACATGACCGACGAAGCGGTCGAGGGCCGCGACGCCTTCCTCGAAAAGCGCGAACCGGACTGGAAGCCCTACCCCTGGTACTTCTGAACCCGGACCGCAGCAAACCGCAAGCTGTCATGCTGCACTCATGGAGATACTGAGCAGTCGGGTAATCCTGCGGCCCCGCGACTACGAGCGGACGGTCGAGTTCTATCGGGACGCGCTGGAGCTGGCCATTGCCCGCGAGTATCCGGGTGGGACGGTGTTTTTCGCGGGGCAGTCGCTGATCGAGGTAGCCGGGCACGGGCGCGCGGACGATGCCCCGAGCGGGTTCGCCGGCGCCATCTGGCTACAGGTGCGCGACTGTGACGACGCCGCCGCGGAACTCGCGCTGCGCGGGGTCATCATCGACCGCGCGCCCGAGCGCGAACCGTGGGGCCTGATCGAGATGTGGATCCGCGATCCCGAGGGGACGCCGCTGGTGCTCGTCGAGGTGCCGGCGAATCACCCGCTCCGGCGCGACACCCGGGGCGACTGAGCGCGGCGGACCGCCCCTTAGCACGGCGGTAACTGTGAAATGCGTCCGGGGGCACCGGTTAACGGAGCGTAAAGAGCATGACGCAAACTGATCGGTGTGTCTGCCGAACTGCTCGTTCTGCTGATCGTTGTTTGCACAGCCTTGGCATTCGACTTCACAAACGGATTTCACGACACCGCGAACGCGATGGCCACCTCCATCGCCACCGGTGCCCTCGCCCCGCGTACCGCCGTACTCCTGTCCGGAGCACTGAATCTGGTCGGTGCGTTCCTCAGCGTCGCCGTCGCCGCCACGGTCGCCGAGGGCATCGTCGACCTCTCGGAGGTGAGCGGCCGCGCCCTGCTGGACATCGTCTTCGCCGGACTGGTCGGCGGCATTCTGTGGAATCTGTTCACCTGGTTGTTGGGTTTGCCGTCGAGTTCCTCGCACGCGCTGTTCGGTGGTCTCATCGGCTCGACCATCGCGGCGCTGGGCCTGCACGGGGTGATCTGGACGGCGGGCAGCAAGGGTGTGCTCGCCAAGATCATCATCCCGGCCCTGCTCTCCCCGATCGTGGCGGCGCTGGTGGCCTCGATCGCCTCCTGGGTGGTGTACCGGATCACCCGGGACAGCAACGAGAGGACCGTGACCCGCGGCTTCCGCTGGGGACAGATCGGCACCGCCTCCCTGGTCTCACTGGCGCACGGCACCAATGACGCGCAGAAGACGATGGGCATCATCTTCCTGGCGCTCATCGCGCACGGCTCGGCCAAGGCCAGCGATCCGCTGCCGCTGTGGGTCATCGTGTCCTGCGCCATCGCCATGGCCGCCGGCACCTGCCTCGGCGGCTGGCGCATCATCCGCACCCTGGGCAAGGGCCTGGTCGACATCGTGCCGCCGCAGGGCTTCGCCGCCGAATCCACCAGTGCGGCGATCATTCTCACCTCGGCCCACTTCGGCCTGCCGCTGTCCACCACCCAGGTGGTGACGGGATCCATCCTCGGTTCCGGCATCGGACGCCCGGGCGCGGAGGTGCGTTGGGGCGTGCTCGGCCGCATGGTGGTGGCCTGGGTGCTGACCCTGCCGCTGGCCGGCGTGGCGGGCGCGATCTGCTGGGCCATCCTGCACGGCATCGGCGGCACGGCCGGCGTGCTGGTGGTGCTGGCGCTGCTGATCGCCATGGCGGCGTTCATCTGGTTCCGGTCCAAGCGCGCGGTGGTCAACTCGCACAACGTCACCGAGGAGTGGGGTGGCGCGGCGGAACCGGCCACCTCGAACGGTCGCAGTGCAAACTCCGCGGCTCCCCGCAGTGCCGGCCCCGCCGCTCCCCGCAATGACGACACCGTCGGAATCGGCTAGGAGACCGCGATGCACACCCTGCTGCACAACCTCTCCGACCTGTGGCGAGTCGTGCTGGCCGCCTTGATCTTCGGGGCCGGGCTGCCGACCGTGTTCGCCGTCGGCATCCGCTTCCGCTCCCAGGCCGACGACGGTGCGACCGGCGCCACCCGGACCGCCGCCCTGGCCGCGTCCCTGCTCTGCTTCGCCGTGGTCATGATCGCGGTGGTCGCCGGTGTGCTCTTCATCGCACGCGGCTTCCTGGCCTCCCGACTCGGAATTCACCTGCTCGGCGCGTGACGCCGCCTCATCGAAAGGCACGCTCGTGAGCACCCCCGGACAAACGAACCAGGCGGCCGCCGACCCGGCCCACACGCCGCCGCCGCGCCAGAACGTGCTGCAGAAGGTGCTGGACTGGCTGAAAGCCGGATACCCGCAGGGCATTCCGCAGTCCGACTATGTGGCGCTGCTCGCGGTGCTGCACCGGCGGCTCACCGACTACGAGGTGCAGCTGGTGGTGGAGCAGCTGATCCGCGAGCGGGTGGCCGCCGCCGATATCGAGCGTGCCGACATCGCGGCGGCGATCGCCCGAGTTGCCAAGGAGCAGCCCGGCGAGGACGATATCGCTCGGGTGGCCTCCAGGCTCGCAGCCGGTGGATGGCCGCTGGCGACACCGACGTCCGACTGACCGCACGAGACCCTGCAGCATCGACATCCGGCCGCCGACCCCAGCGCGCGCCGCCACCCCACGGAATGACACGATCGCGAACGTGAGCAATACACTCCGAATCCTCCCCATGCCCACCGGCTCAGCGGTGGGCGATGTATTGCCGCATCTGCGAGAAGCCTTGGAGGGCAACGGCCCGGCCTGGCTTCCGGTTCCCACCGCCGACCGCCGCGAGACCCAGCGCCTGAGCGGTAGCCTGCGCCCCGGCGAGGAGATCGACGACGACGTGGCCCTGGTGGTCACCACCTCCGGCACCACCGGAAATCCCAAGGGCGCCATGCTCACCGCGGCCAATCTGCGGGCCAGCGGCGACGCCACCCACGAGCGCCTGGGCGGGCCCGGACAGTGGCTGCTGGCCCTGCCGACGCACCACATCGCGGGCATCCAGGTGCTGCTGCGCAGCATCCTGGCCGGGACCGAGCCCACCGTGCTGGACGTCTCCGGCGGATTCCTGCCCGAGGCCCTGGTCGGCGCGATCGCGAGCATGCGCGGACCGCGCCGCTACACCTCGCTGGTCCCCACCCAGCTGATCAAGGCCCTCGACGAGCCGGCCGCCACCGCGGCGCTGGCCGGCCTGGACGGCGTACTGGTCGGCGGCGCGGCCACCCCGAAGCCGGTGCTGGACCGGGCCCGCGCGGCGGGCATCAAGGTGTTCCGCACCTACGGCATGAGCGAGACCTGCGGCGGCTGCGTGTACGAGGGAGTACCACTGACGGGCACCCGGGTACGCATCGAGGACGGGCGGGTGCTGCTGGGCGGCGACACCATCGCCAAGGGCTACCGCAATATCCCCGACCACCCCGCCTTCGCCGAACCCGGCTGGTTCCGGACCGAGGACGCCGGTCACCTCGACAATGGCGTGCTGACCATCACCGGCCGCCTCGACGAGGCCATCATGACCGGTGGCCTGCTGGTCATCCCCCAGGTCGTCGAGGCCGTCCTCATCACCCACCCGGCCGTCTCCGAGTGCGTGGTGCTGGGCCTGCCCGACGACCGCCTCGGCCAGCGCGTGGCCACCGCCATCGTTCCCGCCCCGGGCGCCACCGCGCCGAGCCTCGACGAACTGCGCGACCACGTGGCCGCCGAACTCGACGCCATCGCCGCCCCGCGCGAACTGGCCGTGCTGGACGAACTTCCGCTGCGCGGCCCGGGCAAACCCGACCGCGCCAAACTGCGACAGCTGCTGCTGGCGGACTCGACGCACTGAACGCAGCGGCCCGGTCCGCTCGCACCATGCTGATGGCCACTTGCGCCGAAGTGATGGCCGCTTGCGCACAGGTGCTCACCTCTTGCGCGGAGCACGCAACCGCCGTGCAAGGGGGGTGCAAGGCAAGCCCCGCAGGGTGTAGCCATGACTTCTTACACACCTGCTGAGACTCTCGCCATCGAGGCGGACGGCTTGGTCAAGGTCTTCGGGGAGCAGCGGGCCGTCGACGGCGTGAGTCTCGCGGTGCCGCGGGGTGCCGTCTACGGCGTGCTGGGACCCAACGGGGCCGGCAAGACCACGACCATCCGCATGCTCGCGACCCTGCTCCGCCCGGACGGCGGCAACGCCCGCATCTTCGGCCGCGACGTGGTCGCCGAGCCCACGGCGGTGCGGTCGCTGATCGGCGTCACCGGCCAGTACGCGTCCGTCGACGAAAAGCTCACGGCCACCGAGAATTTGGTGATCTTCTCGCGGCTGCTGGGCCTGTCGAAGACGGAGTCGCGGCGCAAGTCGGCCGAGCTGCTCGAGGAATTCGGCCTGACCGAGGCCGCCGAGAAGGCGCTGGAGAACTTCTCCGGCGGCATGCGGCGCCGCCTGGATCTGGCCGCCAGCCTGATCGCGCGGCCGCCGCTGCTGTTCCTGGACGAGCCGACCACCGGCCTGGACCCGCGCACCCGCGCCCAGATGTGGGACACCATCCGGCGGCTGGTGAGCGAGGGCTCGACCGTGCTGCTCACCACCCAGTACCTGGACGAGGCCGACCAGCTGGCCGACCGGATCGCGGTCATCGACCACGGCAAGGTCATCGCCGACGGCACCTCCGATGAACTCAAGTCCTCGGTCGGGCTGTCCGCGCTGCAGCTGACGCTGACCGACCGTGACCGCATCGAAGCGGCCCGGATCGTGGTCGGCGAGGTCCTCTCCCGCGCGGCGGGCCGGATCGTCGAGGCCACCATCAGCCCGGAGGCCGGCCGCATCACCGCGCCCCTGCCCGACCCCAGCATCACCACCGACATCCTGATCCGGTTGCGCGAGAACGACATCCGGATCGACGAGATCAATGTCGCCAAGCCGAGCCTGGACGAAGTGTTCTTCGCACTCACCGGGCACGCCGCCGAGGACGACACCGACGACACCGACGACACCGAACGGAGCGCGGCATGACCACGACTCTCTCCGCCCCTGCTGGGCGGCACGCGGCCACGGTCGCACCGATTCCCGAAGTGAGCAACCATATTCCGTTCCGGCAGACCGTGGCGAACTCGTTCACCATGGCCTACCGCGGACTGCTGAAGATCAAGCACAATCCCGAACAGCTCTTCGACGTCACCGTCCAGCCCATCCTGTTCACGGCGCTGTTCGCCGGGATCTTCGGCGGGGCCATGGCGGGCAGCGTGAGCGCCTACCTGCCGACGCTGATCCCCGGTCTGCTGGTGCAGACCGTGGTGCTGACCTCGGTGGTCACCGGCACCCAGCTGCGCGAGGACATGGACAAGGGCGTCTTCGACCGCTTCAAATCCCTGCCCATCGCCCGCATTTCGGCGCTGTCGGGGGCACTGCTGGCGGACATGGTCCGCTACGGCCTGGCCACGGTGCTGACGGTGGTCATGGGCATGATCCTCGGCTACCGCCCGCACGGCGGGTTCGTGGCCGTGGTGGTCGCCGGGCTGCTGGTGGTGTTCTGCTCCTTCGCGATCAGCTGGATCTGGGCGCTGATCGGCATCACCGGTAAGAGCGCGCCCGCGGTGCAGGGCATCTCGATGATGATCATGTTCCCGCTGACCTTCATGTCCGGCGCGTTCGCCCAGGTGTCCACCATGCCGGGCTGGCTGCAGGGCCTCAACAAGGCCAACCCGATCTACTACATGGTCAATGCGGCCCGAGAGCTGATGAACAGCAATGTCTACAGCTCGAACGTGGTGTACTCGATCATCGGCTCCATCGTCGTGATCGCGATCTTCGCCCCGCTCGCGGTGAAGGCGTACATGCGCCGCGCCTGACGCGGCCGCTCGCCCCGCGGTTGGGACGCCCGTCCACCGGTCACCGGTGGGCGGGCGTTTCGCGTTGGGTGCCGCCGATCGCCTTCACGTGCACCATGATCCGCTCGGCCGCCGTGCGACGCCCCAGTCCCGCAACCGAATTCAGCGCGGCGGTGATCCGCTCCTCCCCCACCCCGGCGCGGTGCAGGTCCAGGTGCCGCTGCCACTGCATCGACGGATAGTCCTGGCGGCCGAACACCTTCGGCGTCAGCAGGATCAGTTCCAGACCGCGCTCGACGTGCTGCCCGGTGGCGAGCAGATAGGTGCCGATCGCGCAGCTCATCGAGCCGATCTGCGGTAGATCCCAGAACTGGCCGCCGATCACGCGGACCGCGACATCGGCGAGTTCCGCCGCGGTCCGCTGCACCTGCTCGACGCGGCCGGACAGCACGTGGGCGTCGATGACGGCGGATACGAAGATCAGGGTCGCCGGTCCCGGCATTCCGACATTGTGCGGCCAGTCCATCAGCGCGGGCACCTGCCGGAAGCGACGCAGCCCGGTGTCGATATCCCCTTCGGCGAGTTCGATTTCCGCCAGTGCGGCCGCGACGGCGGCGATCCGGTGGTTGGGCTTGGTCACCGGTGCGTCGAGAGGCAGATCGCCGACCACCCCGAGGGCCGGTTCGAGGGCCTGCCGGGCCGTCGCCGGCTGCCCGGTGCCCGCCAGCGAGATGGCCAGCAGGCCGCGAACCTCCACGGCTTCGTCCCAGGCCCGCAGTTCCTCGAGCAGTTCGACGGCCCGCCGGTAATACCCGACCGCCTCGGCGTAGCGCGCCGACTGGCCGTGCATGCTGCCGAGGTGCTGCGTGGTCATGGCGGTGCCCCAGGTGTCCCGGTCGCCGCTGATGCGCATGGCGAGTTCGGCGTCCTTGATCGAGCGGTACGCCATGCCGTTGTTCTCGCACAGGTTCGCCCGCAGCAGCAGGGCCGCGAGCCGGATCTGTTCATCCGGCGACCGCACGCCCGCGCTCAATCTCCGGGCCAACTGCGTGTTGTTGCGGGACCGGGTGACCAGTTCGCCGAGATACCGTGCGACCGGGCTCATCGGCGCGCCCGACGCCAGAATGCGCCGGATCGTGGTCCGCACCCGCCCCACCGCGCGCAGATCGGAGGCGCCGAACATGAGGTGCATGCCGAGCATCAACTGGCCGTGGATGTAGAGGTCGGTCTCCGCCCCGACCGTCGGAAAGGTCGTGGGCGGCAACGCGATGACGCGCGGCGACCAGCTGATCAGTTCGGCGTGCGCGCCGCGCAAC
The DNA here is from genome assembly GCF_053603795.1 of Nocardia sp. NPDC004123. NCBI lineage: Bacteria > Bacillati > Actinomycetota > Actinomycetes > Mycobacteriales > Nocardiaceae > Nocardia > Nocardia sp. NPDC004123. The sequence continues at coordinate 150,585 of NZ_JBSGGG010000026.1, read as the reverse complement.
ACCCAGAGTCCGGCCAGGGTCGGGAACACCGTGTGCACGGTCTCGGGATCGTGCCGCTCCAGCGCGTAGCGCAGCACGGCGATCAGATTGTCCATGTCCGCGCTCAGGGCCAGCACCGCCGACACCTGTTCGGTGGTGTCGTACCGCTGCGCGGCGTCGACCGCGAATTCCCTGGCCCACTTCGACATTCGGTCCATGACCAGGCCGGCTTCGCCGGTGCGGGCCAGCTGCTCCTCGCCGAACTCGCGGACGGTCTCCAGCATCCGATAGCGGGTGCCGCCCTCCTCGTCCTCCAGCACCGTCAGCAGCGACTGGCTCACCAGACCGTCGACGGCCATGGCGGGATCGTCGATCTCCGGCCCGGCCAGCAGACATTCGGCGGCGGCCAGCGTGAATCCGGCGGGAAATCGGCACAGTCGGCGCAGTGCCACCCGCTGTGGCTCGTCGAGCAGGTTCCAGCTCCACTCGATCACCGCGTGCAATGTGCGATGCCGCTGCGGAGAACTGCGATCTCCGCTGCGCAGCAGGGCGAATCGATGGTCGAGGCGGGATTCGATCTCCTCGACGCTCATGGTGCGCACCCGCGCCGCCGCAAGTTCGATGGCCAGCGGCAGTCCGTCGAGGTTGCGGCAGAGCCTGGCCACCACCTCCGGATCCAGCCGCACCGACGGGCGCACCGCGCGGGCCCGCGCCTCGAACAGGTCGGTGGCGGGTGACCCGGCGGCGTCGATGGTCAACGGCGGCAACGGATACACCGCCTCGGCCGTGATCTCCAGCGGTGCACGGCTGGTGGTGAGCACGGTCAGCTGGTCGCTCACCCCGACCAGATCGGCGACCACCTCGGCCACCGGTTCGATGAGGTGTTCGCAGTTGTCGAGGATCAGCAGTACCGGGCGCGCCCCGAGGGCCTCCCGCAGTTTCTGCCGGATATCGCGGCCCCGCACCTGCCGCAGCACGTTCGTCTCCCACACGACATCGGCCACGCCGAGGGTGGTCGCGATGGCGACCTCGATCTCGTCGCGGGTTTCGGCCGCACCATCGGATTCCGAACGCAGCGAGGCCAATTCCACCAGCATCACCGCGGTCTCGTGCGCTATCCGCGCACCCAGTTCGTTGGCGATCCGGGTCTTCCCGGTCCCGCCCGGACCGAGCACGGTCACTACCCGCGAGGATCGCAGGATCTCCTCCAGCGCTGCCAGATCGGCCTCCCGGCCCAGCAGCGGATTCGGTGCGGCACGTAGTCCGATCGCGTTCTCGCCCGCCAGTTCTCGCGCCTCGGCCGCCCGGGCGGATCCCGCGGCACGGCCCCCGGTGCGCACGTGGCCGGACGAACGGCCATCGATCGACGCCACCTGTCCGATCGCCGCGGAACCGTCACCGCCGAAGCCGATCCCACCGGCCACGCCGGGCACCACGGACAGTCTGTGCTCGGCGGCGCCGGGCCCATCCGGCCGGACGCCGCTGTCGGCCGAAGGCGCGAAGGCGCTGGGCCGGACCACCCCGGATTCGGGCGCTGTCGACGAATATCCTTGCGCGCCGGCAGCACTGCCGATCGACGCCGCCGGCTGCCCGGGCAGCGGTTCACCGCGCAGGATCGCGGTATTCAGGGCGATCAGCGCCGGGCCCGGATCAGCGCCGAGCTGGTCGACCAGCCGGGTGCGCAGGGTGGCGAACACGTCGAGGGCCTCGGTGGTGCGGCCCGCCGCGCCGAGCAGGCGCATGAGGGTGCCGTGGGCGGGCTCGTCCAGCGGGTCGGCGACCACGGCCTGCTGGGCCAGCTCGATGGCGGCGGGCAGGTCACCGACGGCTTCGCGGGCGGTCAACTCCAGCGCGTCCAGCCCGCGGCGGCGGGTGGCCGCCAGGGTGGCGAGTTCCTCGGCGACGGGACCGGGCGGCAGGTCGGCGGCGGGTTCGCCGCGCCAGAGCGCGCGAGCCGCGGTCACCAGGTCCAGGCAGGCGAGGCCGTCGCCGGCGATATGGGCTTGGCGGGCTTGCCTTTCCAGCTGCTGGGCCAGCGACAGATCGACCTGCTCGGGTGCCAGGACCAGACGGTATCCGGCGGGACCGATTTCGAGCGCGCCCTCCGGCAGCGCCGAGCGCAGTCGCGAGACCTGGGTGTGCAGCGCGTTCATGGGCGCGCGCGGCGGGTCCTCGCCCCAGACGTCGTCGATGAGCGCCTGCGCGCCGCGACTGCGGCCGGGGTGCACGGCCAGTGCCGCCACCAGCAGCCGGGCCCGCGCACCGGGTACGGCGGTCAGCGCACCATCGCGGCGCAGTGCGATCTCGCCCAGCAGGGCCACCAGGGTCGAGTCGCCCACGTTCGCCACCCGCGCGCTTCCCGTGCTGCTCGAACTGCCGTTGTGCGAATTCATTCCTTGCCAATCGTAGGTGAGCGGGCGGGTGGTCGCCGGATGCGCACGGCCGGTGCCGGGCCGTCGTACGGGACCCGTGCTTACCCGACGCGCCGGGCCCGGCTCAACCGGTTTATCGACGGCGAGGCCCATTCGGGGTCGGCAGCGCTTACCCTCTTGCCATGGCCGAATTCGACATTCGCCGGGAAACGGTCATCAAGGCCGATCCCGCACAGGTCCAGGCGCTCGTCGACGACTTCCACCAGTGGCGCAAGTGGTCGCCGTGGGAGGACACCGATCCCGCGATGGAGCGCGTCTACAGCGGGGCCGATCGCGGCATCGGCGCCCGCTATTTCTGGAGCGGCAACCGCAAGGCCGGCCGCGGTGACATGGAGATCACCTCCGCCACCTCCGACGCCATCGGCATCAAGCTGCACTTCGAGAAGCCGTTCAAGGCGACCAACCAGGTCACCTTCGAATTCCGTCCGCAGGGCGACGCCACCGCGGTGACCTGGCGCATGACCGGCACGCAGAACGGCCCGATGGCCATCATCGGCAAGCTGTTCCCGATGGATCGCCTGGTCGGCAAGGATTTCGAGAAGGGGCTGGCCCAGCTCAAGGCCGCGGCCGAAAGCTGACCGGGGCCGGCGCCGGTATCCCCGGACACTCGGGCGGGCGCGGTCACCGGCTCTCGCACTAGGCTGCCAAGCATGGCTACAGCAGCACAGTGGATCGAGGGCGCTCGGCCGCGCACCCTCCCGAATGCCATCGCCCCGGTTCTGGCGGGCACGGGGGCGGCCGCCTCGATCGACGGGTTCGTGTGGTGGAAAGCCATACTGTGCCTGCTGCTTTCGGTGGCGCTGATCATCGGCGTCAACTACGCCAACGACTACTCCGACGGCATTCGCGGCACCGATGACGAGCGGGTCGGCCCGCTGCGGCTGGTCGGTTCCAAGCTGGCGGCTCCGGCCGCGGTACGCAATGCCGCCATCGCCTGCCTCGCCATCGGGGCGGTCATCGGCCTGGTGCTGGTGATCACCAGCGCCTGGTGGCTGCTGCTGGTGGGCGCGGCCTGCCTGGCGGGGGCGTGGTTCTACACCGGCGGCCGGAACCCGTACGGCTACAGCGGTTTCGGTGAGATCGCGGTGTTCGTGTTCTTCGGCCTGGTGGCGGTGCTGGGCACCGAGTTCGTGCAGGCCGGGCGGGTGGACTGGGCGGGCCTGGTGTGCGCGGTGTCCGTCGGCGCCTTCTCCAGCGCGGTGCTGGTCACCAACAACCTGCGCGACATTCCCACCGATACCGAATCGGGCAAGCTCACCCTGGCGGTGCGGCTGGGCGACGCGCACACCCGCACTCTGCACATGGTGCTGATCCTGATCCCGTTCCTCGCGCTCGCACTGCTGGTCTGGCGCAGCCCGTGGACCCTGGCCGCGCTGGTCGCGCTGCCGCTGGCGGTCCGCGCCAACGAGCCGGTGCGGACCGGCAAGAACGGTCCGGGATTGATTCCCGCCCTTGCCGGTACCGGTCAGGCGATGCTGGTCTGGTCGGCCGTGGTGGCCGTGGCGCTGGCCGTCGTCTGATCGACGGCCGGCCGGTCTCAGTCCTCGTCCGGGACCAGGACGCCGAGCACCCAGTTCACCAGCGAGATGATGATGCCGCCGAGCACGGCCGCCCAGAAGCCGTCCACGCGCAGGCCGTAATCCGTGGTGCCGGTGATCTTCGCGGTCAGCCACAGCATGAGCGCGTTGATCACCAGCAGGAACAGGCCCAGCGAGACCACGATGAAGGGGAACGAGAGCACCTTCACGATCGGTTTCACCAGCGTGTTCACCAGGGCGAACACCACCGTGATGGCCGCGATCACCAGGATCTTGCTCTGGGTGGTGTCTTCGGGGGTCTTGATCTCGATGCCGTTCACCCAGGCGGCGGCCAGCCAGATGGCCACCCCGTTGATCAGCAGACGTATCAGTAGCGTCATGCCCCGATCGTAGGGCGAGATCAACTCGCGGGCCGGGCATCCGGGTAGGGCGGTCGCTACGCGGACCGGATCAGGCCGCGCGGTCGAGATAGCCGGACACCGCATCACGCAGGACGCGCATCGCCTCGTCGTCGCCGAGCAGGCGGCGGGTGACGGCATTGGGCGCGCGCAGCACGGCCAGCATCATGTGCCCGGCCTCGATGCGATTGTCCTTGCGCGACATCGCCTCACGCAGGGACAGCTCGATGACCTTCTTGGAATCCTTGGTGAAGGGAATGTGACCGCGCGGGCCGCCTTCCGCGCCCCAGTACTTGCCCCAGCGCGATTGCTCGGCGGGCACGGCCGCCTGGTCGAGGGCGTTCTCGCCGAAGGTGGCCTCCAGGCTCTCGCGCACGGCGTCGAGGTCGATGCCGATGGAACGCAGGGCGGCCGCGTCCTCCGCACCGAGCGGCTCGCCGGTCCGCTTGCGGGCCACCGCGTCTCGCACGCCTTCGGCGGTGAGACCGTGTGCCGCAAGGATTTCCCGCAGACCATGGTCGGGGCTGCCGAGCAGACCCAGCAGCATGTGCTCGACCTCGATGGTCGACGAGCACAGGTCGCGGGCCTCCTCCTGGGCCATGACGACCGCGTGTCTGGCCGCCTTGTCGAATCGTTCGAACATCAGCGGATACCGCCCTTCCGGTTGTACTTCTGGTGGACCGCCTGCCGGCTGACCTCGAGCGCGTCCGCGATGGCCTGCCAGGACCAGCCCTGCTTACGGGCATTGCCGACCTGAATGGCCTCGAGCCGCTCGAGCAACCGGCGCAGTGCCAGCACCGCGCGGAGCCCGACCTGGGGGTCGGGGCTGCCGGCGGCGGCCGCCAGAGTCGTTGCTTCACTCATGAGTGTCAATTTACGTTGACACTCGCAGCGTGTCAACGAAAATTGACAGAATCGGAAGGATGTTCGCCGGCGGCAGTGCCCAGTCGCGCAACAGGCCGAAAACCGCAGGCTCCCAGGCGTTGACGACCCCGCCCCGCACTTCTGATTTGTTGTTGCTTCAAACTATTGGAGCGGAACGGAAGGCCGCACCGCCCACACCCGGGGACCGTGCGGGACTCCGTCGGCAACCGTGCGTGTACCTGACGGCCATACAAGTAAGGTCTGCCCAAGCAATGGATGGAGTTCCCACGTTCGGCGAATACATTCGCCAGCGCCGCACCACCGCGAATCTCACGCGTCCCCAACTGGCCTGGCCGGCCAACCTCTCGGTCCCCTATCTGACCAAGATCGAAGGCGGGGCCACTCCGTCCCGGCGCGTCATCGAATCCCTCTGCACCGCACTGAAACTGCCGCCGGCCGAATTCGAGTATGCGCTGGCGCTGGCCGAGGGGCCGCTGCCGCGCCTCGAGGCCGACCACCCCACCCCCGCCGACCGGGAGTACCTGGATCTGCTCAACCCCGCCATCGGCGCGTACATCACCGAGCTCTGGGACACCGTCGCGGCCAATGCCGCACACCAGGAGTACTTCCCGGAACTCGTCCCCGGGGTGAACTACCTGGAATGGCTGATCTTCAATCCGATCTCGCGCACCGTCATGGTGAACTGGGATACCGAAGTGCGAATGGCAGCCGGTCGGTTTCGTATACAGCTGGCCCGCAGCGACGATGACGAGCGCGGCCGCCAGATCCTGGGGAAGTGCCTCACCGATCCGGACTTCGCACTGCTGTGGCGCTCCGACACGGTCGCCGTCGAGCGCACCGATCTCACCAAGCTGGTGCGCGAGCCGCGCACGCTGGCCATCACCGAGTTGCGCATCAATACGTGGCGCACCCAATCGAGCCTGCAATCGTGGCTCCTGATGCTCGGCACCGCGGTCGATCGACCGACCGCGGTGACCCGTCCGGTGGTCCGGCAACGCCCCGAAACGTCAAGGCCTATTAACGCCTCTGGAGGCCCCGCTACCCCGTCGAGGCGCGCGAAAAACGCTGCGCCCGCTAACGATCCGAACCCAACCAAGCCACTTCGGCAAATAAGTAGCAATCTTTCCGACGGGTGATCAACCGATATCAGCCGACCCGTCGTGCCGTGCGAAAACTATCCCGACCAAGTACCGGTGGCGATGAATTCGGTTAGCACCGCGGTGGGCTCGGTCAAGCTCAGCCCCTGGTCGGCAACCCATTCGTCATTGAAATAGGTTCCGGCATAACGGTCTCCGCCATCACACAGCAGCGTCACCACACTGCCGGTACGGTTCGCGGCGATCATGTCGGCAATCAGGGCAAAGGCCCCCCACAGATTGGTGCCCGTGGACCCGCCCACGCGCCGGCCCAGCACCGCGCTCGCGTGCCGGGCGGTCGCCACCGAGGCCGGGTCGGGCACCTCGATCATGCAGTCCACCACGCTCGGCACGAACGACGGTTCCACCCGCGGCCGCCCGATGCCCTCGATCCGGGACGGCATTCCGGTCTGATAGTCCAGGTCGTCGACCTCGTAGCCGCCGTAGAAGGCCGAGTTCTCCGGATCCACCACGGCCAGCCGGGTCGCGTGCCGCTTGTAGCGCAGGTAGCGGCCGATGGTCGCGCTGGTCCCGCCGGTCCCCGCGCCCACCACGACCCACTCCGGCACCGGGTGTGCCTCCAGAGTCATCTGCTGGAAGATGGATTCGGCGATGTTGTTGTTACCTCGCCAGTCGGTGGCCCGCTCGGCATTGGTGAACTGGTCCATATAGTGGCCGCCGGTCTCGTCCGCCAGACGCGCCGCCTCCGTATAGATATCGGGTGCGCGTTCGACCAGGTGACAGCGACCGCCCTGGGCCTCGATGAGCGCCAGCTTCTCCGGCGAGGTCCTGGCCGGGACCACGGCCACGAAGTCCAGGCCCAGCATCCTGGCGAAATACGCCTCGCTGATGGCCGTCGACCCCGAGGAGGCCTCCACCACGGTGGTGCCCTCGGTCACCCAGCCGTTGCAGATGGCGTACAGGAACAGCGATCTCGCCAGACGGTGTTTGAGACTGCCGGTCGGATGGGTGGATTCGTCCTTCAGATAGAGCTGGACGCCCCACTCCGGCGGCAGGGGATAGCGCAGCAGATGGGTGTCCGCGCTGCGCTGGGTGTCGGCGTCGATGAGCCGGACCGCATTGTCGACCCAGTCCCTGGGTGCGCTGCGGTCGCAGCGTTTCACTGCTCGTCCTTGCCCTGCAGTCTCGACATCAGTTGGTCACGGTCCCGGCGGCGCTTGGCGTCCACCGCCGCGATGTCCTTGTTGACCTGGGTACGCAGCTTCTTGAACAGCAGCAGCGACAGCGGCATCGCGATGAGCAGCCCGAACAGCAGGGCCACGATGAGGGGGATGGCCACTTTCACCACGGCGGCGACGCCCATGATGATCGCGGTGATGACGGCGACCAGGCCGAGCCGGGCCACCGTGTAGATAGCCAAACTGCGTGCCAGGCGGCGGCCCGCACCTTCGGGCCGGGTTGCATCACTCACGCAGAACAGCGTAGGTGACGGGCATTCGGGCGCCGCCGCGGCCCTCGCCCGGCCGGAAAATCAATCCGACCAGCCCGTATGTCGCTGGTAGTTCGCTGCATTAGCGCCAAAGGTGACCGTAAACACATAACGGATATCCGTTTTGTCTATTACTTCCCCTTTACCAAAGCGAGACCGTTCGAACACCCAGGGGGTCCAGTGCAACGATGTCGCTACTGATGAGGGATCTGTCGAAACGGAAAGGTTTGCGAATGACTGCGTTCACCGCGGCGAGCCGCGCATTGGGTTCCGTCAACGGCCAGGACACTCTGCTCACCCCAGGCCAGGTCGCTGCCCTGTTCCACGTCGATCCGAAGACCGTGACCCGCTGGGCTCACGCAGGTCGGCTCGGCTCCCTGCGGACTCCGGGCGGCCACCGCCGGTTCCGCGAATCAGAAGTTCTGCAACTCCTGCGGTCCCTCACCACCGAGGCCACCCGCGTGTAACACCTATTTCCCGCTTCAGGTGCCGCGGGTACGCACTCGGATTACCCTCGTTGTCAGGAGGTGAGCGACGTGACGTACCTGTTGGCACTCATCGCGGTAGTGGCCATCGCGATGCTGTGCTGGAAGGCTTTCGGACCCCAGCGATCGGCCGGCACCGGCCCAGCACCCGCTCGGCGCAACCGCGTTATCGGTCCCGAAGATGATCCGGATTTCCTCGCCAAGCTCTCCCGGGAGCATCGTGACGGCGAATCCACCTGAATGACCGAAGCTCGCCAACCAGATAGCCATATAGACAGATGTGACCGTCCCCCGTGGATCCGCACCAGCGGAACCACGGGGGACGCGTCGTTTCACGCGAAGGCCACCTCGGGGATGGTGGCCATGAGCTCCTCCCATTCGGGATACATCTCGACCTTGCGCAGATGCAGCGCCTTGATCTTCTCGGACAGCTCCGGGTCCGGATCATCCGAGATATCCGGGCCGATCACCAGTTTCGCGAAATGCGGCGCGATCTCCGGATCCCCGGCCAGATGCACCGGGTCGTGCAGATACCGCTCCAACGCGGCCAGATCCTCGATACCCACGCAGTAGGCATGCGTGAGGCCCTCGGCCGGATCCCCCAGGCTCTGCCCGACCGTCGCGAAACTCACCGACTCCACCGACGCGGTACGACGCATGGCCGCGAGCGCCTCGGCCCGCTGCTGCTCGGTGGACTCGTCGCGGAATCGGAACCGCAGGACGTGAACGATCATGCCAACTCCTTCATTTGAACTAGCTAGTTCAATATTTCGAACCACCTGATTCAGTAGACAGGATTGAACCCACGAGTTCAATAGGACGAACACATCGGTAAGATGGCGAGGTGACCACAGCGAAGGCGAGCCGCGGCCGCATCGACAAGCGACAGGCCATCCTGACCGCGGCCCTGACGGTGTTCGCACGACGCGGCTACGCCCAGTCCTGTGTGCAGGAGATCGCCGACGCGGCATCCGTCGCCAAACCGACGGTCTACAACCACCTCACCGACAAGGAAACGCTGTTCCGCGCGGCGATGTCGGCGGCCGCGGCCGCGGTCGGCGAGCAGGCCCTGGGCGCGCTCGAACCGCTGCGCGAGCCCGGCGACGATCTGGCCGGCGCCTTCGGCGAGACCGCCGCGCTACTGCTGCAGGCCTGCTCGGACGAGCGCGCGCTCGCCCTGCACCGGCTCACCTACGCCGAGGCGGGCGACTTCCCCGATCTGGTCGATACCGTCCTGGACCGCACCACGATTCGGCTCCGCGACGCGCTCGCCGACCGGCTGGCCCGGCTCGCGCTGGCCGGGCGGTTGCGCCACAGCGACCCGGCGGTCGCCGCCGAGCAGTTCCTGGCGCTGCTGAGCGGTCCGCTGGAAGCGCGCTCGCGCCAGGGCAATCGGGCCGTCGCCGCGGCCGAACTCCAGGCCGTCGCCGACGCGGCCGTGGACACGTTCCTGCGCGCCTACCGCCCCTGAGCGCCCGGCGCGAAGCGGTGGCGGACGAGATCCGTTGCGGCGCGGGCCATTCGATCGAAGGGCTCGATCTCGCCCGCGGCGCGGCAGAGCACGTGCGCGCCCTGCAGCAGGGTGAGCAGGGTGGTCGCCAGGTCCGCGGCGGTGGCCGGGTCCGCGCCGGCGGCGGTCAGACGCTCGGCGAGAGTGGTTGTCCAGGAATCGAATGCGGTGGCGGCCACGGTGCGCAGGTCGCCGCTGTCGGGGTCCACGGTGACGGCGGCGACGGCGCAGCCCGCCCCGTCGGCCGAGGCGGCCACCACCGGGCGGACCAGGGCGAGGAAGGACTCGACGAGAGCCACCGGGTCGGAGGCCGGTAGCGCGGCCAGACGCTCGCGCACCTGATCGCCGTTGCGGGCGGCGGCCGTCGCCACCAGTTCGGCCTTGCCGCCGGGGAAGTGGTGGTAGATCGCTCCGCGCGCGGCGCCGCTGGCGTCCAGGACCGCGGTGAAGGACATGCCCGCGACACCCTTCTTCTGCAGCGCGTCGATGGCCGCGTCGATCATCCGATCCCGCGTGGTCGCCGCCATTCTTCCTCCCACCATTGACTAGTACGGCCATCCTAGTACACACTCGACTCGCTAGTACGTACGTACTAGCGTCTCGAGAACGGAGAGCCCAGTGCCCATCACCGTGACCGCACCGCGCGGCGTCCTCACCGCCAGCGGCGAACGCGAGATCCTGCCCGCCCTCACCGCGGCCCTGGCCGAGGTCAGCGGCGGCGCCGGCAATGACTTCTTCACCGGAATCATCGGCGGCAGCGTGCACCTGCTGCCGCCGGAGGACATCTACGCGGGCGGCGAGAACCGGCCGATCGTCATGGTCGAACTCAAGCTGCCCAATATCGGCCTGCCCGACCCGGACGCCCGCGCGGCCTTCATCACCGCGGCAACCGAGATCGTCGCGGGGCTCACCACCGCAGACCATCGGCGCGAGGACATCTGGGTCAATATCCTCAATGCCCTCGACGGCGCCTGGGGCATCGGCGGCCGCGCCTACACCGGCGAGGCGCTGATCGCGGCGGTCACCGCGGCCGCCAACTGACGACGGTCCGGGTGGGCGCGCAGCACGCGCCCACCCGGACCGTCCGGAACCCGATCCCCGTCAGTGACTGACAGCGTCCTCTTCCGCCTTGCGCCTGAGGTTTTCGGCGACCTCCGCCTCCCACGCCTCGTTGGCCTTGGTGGTGTCGACCTCGAACTCGAAGCGCTGCACCGACTTCGGGTCGATGTCGGCGACGTCCACGTAGAACTGCTCGTACCAGCGACGCAGCTGGTAGACCGGCCCGTCCTCCTCGGTCAGCAGCGGATTCTCGATCTTGGACTTGTGCTTCCAGATCTCGACGTCCTGCAGGAAGCCCTCACCGATGCCGACCGTCATCTTCTTCGCGATCCGATCGGCCGAGGCATCGTCGATGCCCTGCGGCTTGCGCACCGACATGCCGTACTGCAGCACGAACGCGTCCTGCGAGATCGGGTAGTGGCAGTTGATCAGCACGGTCTCGAGCTCGAACCCGCTGTAGTTGTTGACCAGCGGATTGACCATGTAGGACGGCCCGAAGTACGAGGCCACCGACTTCAGCGTCGAGTTGCCGCCGTACTGGGTGGCCATGCCCTTGTCCGGGCGCGCCGTGGAGTCCAGGAACTGGGTGGCGACGTGGCCCTCGAAGACGTTCTTGAAGAACGTCGGATACGCGTAGTGGATGTAGAAGAAGTGGGCCATGTCCACGACGTTGTCGATGATCTCGCGGCAGTTGGAGCCCTCGATCACCATGGACTCCCAGGTCCACTCGGTCCAGCCGTCGGCGAGCCCCTCGGTGCCCTTGCCCTCGGCATCGGTGTACGGGCCCTCGATGTAGGGGATCGTCACCTCGTCCGGCGGCGGGTTGCCCTCGTGGTCGTGCCACACGAAGAGCTGGTCGTTGCGCTCCAAGGTGATCCACGACCGCGTCCGCGCCAGCGGCGGCACCCGCCGCGCGTACGGAATCCCGGTGCACTTCCCATTGCCGCCCCAACGCCAGTCGTGGAACGGGCAGGCGATGGAATCACCTTTGATCTCACCCATGCTCAGGTCGCCGCCCAGGTGCCGGCAGTAGGAGTCGAGCACGTGCAACTCGCCCTTGCTGTCGGCGAAGACCACCAGCTTGGTCCCGAATGCGGAGATCTGATGCGGCTTCCCGTCCCGGAACGACTTCGCGAGCCCGACGCAATGCCATCCGCGTGCGTACCGCGTGGGCGCCTCGCCCACGTCGATCTCCCGCACCTTCCGAACCCGACTCTGCGGCGCCACTGCCATGACGAGCCCCTTCACTAAAAACTAGAACGTGTTCTAATCACGGTCGCTTAATACGGTACAGCCCCTGAGCACCGATCGGAAGTTCCCGGGAAAAGAAGAAGGCCCCGGCACTGAAACGTGCCGGGACCTTCCGAAACCCATTGGGCCAGTTCAGGAAGCCTATCGGGTCAGTTCAGACCCGCATACGAGTGCAGACCGCTCACCACGATATTGATGATGAAGAGGTTGAAGAGCATGGCCACGAAACCGGCGATGTTGATCCAGGCGGCCTTGGTGTCGCGCCAGCCGGAGGTGGCACGGGCGTGCAGGTAGGCGGCGTAGAGGACCCAGGCGATGAAGGAGCAGGTCTCCTTGGGGTCCCAGCCCCAGAAGCGGCCCCACGCGGCCTCGGCCCAGATCGCGCCGAGGATGACGCCGGCGCCGAAGATCGGGAAGCCGATGATGGTGGTGCGGTAGGCGAGCCGGTCCAGCAGCTGGGCGTCGGGGAGGCGGCGGGCCAGCTGGCCGAAGATGGTGTCGGACTCCGCGCCCGCGGGCTGCCAGAGGCGGAACAGGAACAGCAGACTCGCGACACCGGAGACCAGGAAGACGCCCGAGCCGATCGACACCACGGTGACGTGCACCGGCAGCCAGTAGGACTTGAGGGCCGGGACCACGGGGGCCGCGTCCACGTGCAGCTTGGTGCCCGCCAGGAACAGCAGGATCAGCACCGGCACCAGCAGGAACGACCACATGCCGCGATAGCGCTGGTCGCGCAGCAGGATCAGGCCGAGCAGCACGGCCGCGCCGGTGGCCATCGAGATGAACTCGAACATATTGCCCAGCGGGAAGCGGTGGGTCGCGAAGCCGCGCAGCACGATCGAGACCAGGTGCACGCCGAAGCCCACGAACAGCACCGCGAAGGCCATATTGCCCAGGCGTTCCGAGAAGGGGCGCTCGACCCCGCGCGGCTGCACCTTGCCGGGCACATTGGCCGGCGGCTCGTCGACGATGCCGGAACCGCCTCCGGCGGTGACCAGCTGGCGGGCGGCGGCCGTCGGCACCGTGCGGGTCAGGGCGAACTGCCAGACCAGCATGATCCAGACCAGCGCGTAGATCACGATGGCCGACTTGAACGCGAGATCGCTGTAGGAGGCGATGTTCTCGTCGATCGGCATTACTTCTCTCCCGTCAGCAGCCGCTCACGCAGGCGGTCGAACTCGCCGCCCCACCCGGCCTGGTCGGTGCGGGCCAATCCGCCCATTTCTACTACGGTACGTCGTACCTCGTCGGTTCCGGTACCCGGGTACACCCGCAACCAGATGCGACGGCGCTTCACCAGCAGCGACACCAGCAGGCCCGCCATCATGGTCAGCGCCGACACCAGTACCCACTGCTGCGCCGGATCGTGCGAAACCTGCAGGTTCACAAACTCTTCCGCGCCGTCGAAGGTGACCTTGGTGCCGTCGGACAGGGTCGCGGACTCACCCGGCTTCAGGTTCACCCGCTGTTCCTTCACCAGGCGACCCTGCTTGATCATCTCCGGGTCCAGCGCGAACAGCGACTGGGCGCGGCCGGTGTCCAGGCCGGTATCACCCTGGTAGACGTCGATCGCCACCGCGGGATCCTTCATGGCCGGATACATGGAGGTCAGCAGCTGCCCGTGCATGAGCGCGGTCGGCGCGAACAGACCCTGGATCGCCACCTGATGCTTGCGGCGCTCCTCCTCGTTCGGATACATGCCGCCCGGCGGATCGATGCGCAGCACCCCCGAGGACAGGAAGGTGGTGGCGTCGTCCGGCTTCCACTGGATGGCCTCGGTGCGGGTCTGGCCGTTCGGGAAGGTCACCGTGAACTTGGGCGCGAAACCGTGGCCCTGCAGGTAGACCCGGTCGCCGGCGACGCGCAGCGGGTGGTTCACCTGGATGGTGGTGTCCCGCCAGGTGTCGGAGTTCAGATCCTTACCGGTCTGGTACTGGATGTTCGAGGTGAACATGGACGCCTGGCCGTTCTGCAGGTAGTCGGCCCGGAAGTCCTTGACCCGCACACACATCGGCGTCAGGCCGGTGCCATCGTTCACATTGCCCGCACGGAACGAGTCGAACACCGCGGGCGAGGTGGTGCAGAAACCCGGGCCGTCATTGGCGAGCACGACCACATTGCCCTCGTAGCCGAACAGCTTGCCGACCGCGATCGCCGCCAGCAGGCCCACCAGCGCCAGGTGGAAAACCAGATTCCCGAGCTCGCGGGTGTACCCCTTCTCCGCCGAGAGGGTCAGTTCCCCCGCGCGATCGCCCGGCTGCACGACCGTGCGCCAGCCGCGCATCTGACCGCGAGCCCGCTCGATCACCTGCTCCGGGGTCGCCGCGTCGGTCCCCGACCAGTGATGCGGCAGCCGAGACAGGTTGCGCGGCGCCTTGACCGGCGGCGTCCGCAGCGCACGGTAGTGGTCCACACAGCGCGGCAGGATGCAGCCCACCAGCGAAATGAACAGCAGCACATACACGGCCGTGAACCAGAAGCTGGAGAACACGTCGAACAGCTGCAGCCGGTCCATCCACGGGCCCAGGGTGGGCCGGTTGCGGATGTAGTCGTCGACCTTGCCCGCGTTCAGGCTGCGCTGCGGCAGCAGCGCGCCCGGGATGGCGGCCAGGGCCAGCAGGAACAGCAGCATCAGCGCGGTGCGCATGCTGGTCAGTCCGCGCCAGGTATTGCGCAGGACGCCGAGTACGCGCCGCGGCGGCGACTGACGCGGCGGACGGACGGGGGCGCTGGGGGTTTCGATGGTGGCAGTCATGTCAGATCGGCAGGGTCACATTCGAGACGAAGGCGTCGCGGACCCAGGAGACGAACTGGTCCCACGCCCCGGTCACCAGGGCGATGCCGACGGCCACCAACAGCAGACCGCCCATCACCTGAATGGTGCGGGAATTACGGCGCAACCAGCCGACGCCGCGCAACGCGGTCGCCGAGCCGAAGGCCAGGATCACGAAGGGCAGGCCCAGGCCCAGGCAGTAGGCCACGATGAGGGCCACGCCGCGGACCGCGGTGGTGCCCTCGGTGCCCGCCGACACCGCCATCACGCCCGACAGCGTCGGACCCAGGCACGGTGTCCAGCCGAGCGCGAAGACCGCGCCCAGCAGCGGAGCCCCGATGAGGCCGCTGAGTCGGCGCGGCTCCATGCGGGTGTCGCGCTGCAGCGCCGGAATGAGACCGATGAACGCCAGGCCCATCACGATGGTCACCACGCCGCCGATGCGCTGCAGCAGATCACGATTGACGTTCAGCACCTGGATCGCGCCGAACACGGTCGCCGAGGCGAGCACGAACACCACGGTGAAGCCCGCCACGAACAGGCCCGCCGCGCCCGCCACCCGCAGGCGCGTGGAATTGCGGCCCGCCACGGCGGTTCTGGTGGTCTTGGCCGATTCCACCGTCACCGGCGGGGCCTCCGCACCCACCACACCGGCCAGGTACGACAGGTAGCCGGGCACCAGCGGCACCACGCACGGCGAGGCGAACGACACCAGACCGGCCAGCATGCACGCGCCCAGCGCCAGCAGCAGCGGTCCGGTGGCGGCGGTCTGCTGGAACGAATCCCCCACGCTCGCCAGGTAGGTCACGTGGTTCACGCCTGCTCCTGCGCGAGCTTGTCCACCACCGGCTGCAGGTCCTCGGCCAGCAGGGCGCGCAGGAACACCGCCGCCACCCGGTGCTGCTTGTCCAGCACGATGGTCGTGGGGATGACGCTGGTGGGGAACTTGCCGCCGAGCGCGAGCAGGCTGCGCATGGACGGGTCGTAGATGGAGGGGTAACCGACCTTGTTGTCGGTCACGAAGTCCTGGGCCTTGTCCTTCTGGTTGTCACGGACATTGATGCCCAGGAACGCGACACCCTTGTCCTTGCTCGCCTCGTAGACCTGTTCCAGCGCGGGCGCTTCCGCGCGGCACGGGCCACACCACTGGCCCCAGATATTGACGACCACGGCCTTGCCGGGGAAGTCGTCCACCGACGTGGTCTTGCCGTCGTGCAGCAGATCCGGGCCGGACAGCTTGCCGATGGTGCCGCGCGAGGACGGCGGATCGTAGAAGATCTCGGTCTTGCCGCCCGGGGAGACGAAGTCGAAGGTGCCGCCCTGGGCCACCGCGTCCTTGCCCGCCGTCGAACACCCGGCGAGCACGGCCACCACACTCACACCGGCCAGCAACGCCGCGACCCGGCGCAGCGGGCGGCGGACGGGCCGGGACGCGATGGCGCGGCTCATGCTGTGCCCTTTCGGCATGAGCGGGGGCCCTGCGCGGTTACGCAAGCTGCCTCCTCCGGGCCTGACCCGCTCATGCCCCGGTCACCTTGGGGTCCGAGGCGCCCGCCGGCTCCGAGTAGACGATGTCGATCAAGGTATCGCCCTGGTAGACAAGCGAAGTCAGCGAGGCGAGCGAGCACTGGCGGTGCCGCGGGTCGTGCCACAGCCGCTGTCCCTGCAGGAAGCGGCGCAGCGTCCAGACCGGCAGCTGATGCGAGACCAGCACGGCCTCCCGGCCGGCGGCCTCCACCCGCGCCTTGTTCACCGCGGCCAGCATGCGGTGCGCGATCTGCAGATACGGCTCACCCCAGGACGGCGTGAACGGGTCGCGCAGCTTCCACCAGTGCCGGGGCTTGCGCAGCGCGCCGTCCCCCGCCGAGACCCGCAGCCCCTCGAAGGTATTGCCGGCCTCGATCAGATTGTCGTCGGTCCGGATCACCAGACCGTGGCCCGCCGCAATGGGATCCGCGGTCTCCTGCGCCCGCTGCAGCGGCGACGCCACCACCAGCGCGATGTCATGATCCGCCAGCGACCGCGCCACGGCCTGCGCCTGCGCCCGCCCCGTCACCGACAGCTGGAATCCGGCCAACCGGCCGTACAGGATGCCCTTGGGATTGTGGACCTCGCCGTGCCGCATGACGTGCACGATCGTCTCGAGATCGCTCGCCACGTCACCCGGCAGGATCAACCCGCCCGTGGTGCCGGAGGCCACGTCGGCACCGGCGGCAGCCGCATCCGAATCGCCTTCGGCCGCGAATCCCGTACCCGGTTCACCCGCATCGGGGTCGATCTCGACCACGATCTCGGACGAGAACGACGCAACCGGAACAGCGGATTCACCCGCATCAGGGTCATCCGGATCCGTTTCGGACCCGGCGGTTGCGCCAGAATTGTCGGATTCCGTTGGGGCGGAAACGGGTTCGGCCGGGGAGACGGCGATGTGTTCGCCGGTTTCGGCCAGTTCCTCTTCGGCCTGACGGATGGAGTCCAGGAGGCGGGTGGCCTCGGCGGCGGAGAGGGGAACCTCGTGCTGGGTGGGTGCGGGTATACCGGAGTCGGGGTGGGCGGAGCTCACGCGGCGGATCCTTCGGGGGTGGCGGCCGCCGCGGCGCGCGCGGCGGCGGGGAGGGCGGCGGCGATGCGGTCGAACGCGTCCTCGTCGAGGGCGGCCGAGACGAACCAGGCTTCGAAGGCGCTCGGCGGCGCGTACACACCGGCATCCAGCAGCGCGTGGAAGAAGGCTGGGAAACGCCAGGTTTCGCTCGCCTTGGCGGCGGCGTAGTCGGTGACCGGGTCCTCGGCGAAGAACACGCTCACCATATTGCCCGCGAATTGCACCCGGTGCGGGACGCTCTCGGCGGTCAGCGCCTCGGTCATCAGCGCGCCCAGCCGCTCGGCGTTCTTGTTCAGCGTCGCGTACACCTGCTCGTCCGCGGCGCGCAGCGTGGCCAGACCCGCGGCCACCGCGACCGGGTTACCCGAGAGGGTGCCCGCCTGATAGACCGGCCCCAGCGGCGCCAGGTGGTTCATGATGTCGGCGCGCCCGCCGAACGCCGCGGCCGGCAGGCCACCGCTCATCACCTTGCCGAAGGTGTACAGGTCACCGGCCACGCCGTCGATGCCGAACCAGCCCGAGTGGCTCACCCGGAACCCGGTCATGACCTCGTCCATGATGAGCAGCGCGCCGTGATCGGTGGTGAGCCGGCGCAGCCCCTCGTTGAATCCGGCCACCGGCGCGACCGCGCCCATATTGCCCGCCGCGGCCTCCGTGATGACGCACGCGATCTCACCCGGGTAGGCGGCGAACGCGGCGGCCACCGCGTCGAGATCGTTGTAGGGCAGCACGAGGGTGTCGGCCGCCTGCGCACCGGTGACGCCCGGCGAGGTCGGCAGGCCCAGCGTGGCCACGCCCGATCCGGCGTCGGCCAGCAGCGCGTCGACGTGCCCGTGGTAGCAGCCGCTGAACTTGATGATCTTGCCGCGCCCGGTGAAACCGCGCGCCAGCCGGACCGCGCTCATGGTGGCCTCGGTGCCGGAGTTCACCAGCCGCACCCGATCCACCGGAGCGACCCGGCCCGCGATGGCCTCGGCGAGCTCGATTTCCGCCTCGGTCGGCGCGCCGAAGGACAGCCCGCCGGTGGCCGCCCGCTGCACCGCCTCGACCACCGCCGGGTGCGCGTGCCCGAGAATCATCGGGCCCCACGAACACACCAGGTCGACGTAGTCGTTGCCGTCGGCGTCGGTCAGCGTGCAACCGCGCGCGGAGGCGATGAACCGCGGCGTGCCGCCCACGGAGTTGAACGCACGCACGGGCGAATTCACGCCACCCGGGATGACCGCCGCGGCGCGTTCGAAAAGTTGGGCTGAGACCGGGACCGACACCTGGCTCACACGCGGAGAAGAACTCACGGCACCCAGTCTCTCAGCCGCCCCTGCCCCCGTCGACGACAGGGTGTAGTCGAGTGGCCCTTCCCACAGCCAACCCGCCATCCTCGCACCCCGATATGAACACCGCATCCCGAAGGCGGCCCGGCCGCGCACCCCGGCGTCCGAGCCCTCGCTGCCGATACCGCCTCCCCCGAACTCGCGGCAGCATCGGCCGAACCATCGGGCGGCCCGACCGCGACGATGGCGAACGGCCTGGTGCCGGGTCCGCGAGGCGCCGCGCGACCGTCAACCGCTACCGGGCACGCGAACACCTATGGCGGTTCAACCGCGAGCTGCCGGGCATTACATACCCGCGGGTCCCCTACCAGCCCGTAGCCGCAGGACTCCGAATTGCAGTGCGCGGACTCCGATGTGGGCTCACTGGGACGGTGGGGCAACACGCCGGAGTCCAGTTTCGTACGACGTTATTCGCTACACGTTTGCTGATGCGTAATGTTTCGACACAGGAGACGGCTTGGGAGAGAGGGCGGGACGTATGCGGGTCGTTCGAATCGGGGTTGGGATCGTCGCGGTGACGGCCGGGCTCGCCGCCGGGGCCGGAGTCGCGGCAGCGGCGGAACCGGTGGTGCAGATCGATCAGGGACGGGCGGGGGTGATGCTGTCCCACAGTGAGACCGCCACGCTGGCCGATGGTCCCGTGCCCGCGGTGATCAGCATGGTCGTGCCGCTGAACCGGATGGGGGCGGGCCTACGGCCCGACACCACCATCTACAAGGACGACAAGGGTGGCGTGCACGCCTCGCTCCGGCAGGTGATCGCGGAGGCCGCCGATCATCCCGACGGCAACGTCGCGATCTTCCTCGATCTGCCGGGCAGCCGGAACGGACGGGTGCTGGATATTTACCAGAACTGGGGCTGAGGCCTTCGCGTCAGCGGCAGCCGGCCCTCGCGTAAGCGGGGCTGACACCTTTTTCCCCAGCGGAGACGGCGGCGCGGTCTGCGGTCGCGCCGCCGCGACCCGTTACGGGAGTGGAACCCCCAGGCAGAATGCCGCCCATCCGGTGGACATCAGGCAATTCAGCTGGGGCGGTAGTAGGTCTGGCCAGGACAGCGCGACCGGGTGCGACCGGTAATCCGGGACGGCATCGACCGGAGCGGCGGCGGCCGGAGCCACCGCCGCGACGCCGACGACCCCCGTGGCCAGCACCGCGGTGGCGATGCGTTTCACGAGATCTGTGCGCTTCATGCCCATGATTCTCCGCGACCACCCGGACGCCTCCAAGGCGAATCCGGACTTCGCACCCCACCGCGCGGCGTGTCGCGAAAAGCTCAGCGCGCGAGCCGAACTGCCCGCGCCACCACGTCGATCAACGCCAGCCCCGACATGATGGCCAGCACCGCGCACCCCGCCAGCCAGGGCCCGAGGTATCGCGTCGCAGTGAACGCGGGCACCTCACCCTGCGGCTTGAAGACAGTAGTGCGAATCCCGTTGTGCCAGCACCACACCGCCGCCACCACCAGCACCGGCACCAGCACGAATTCGGCGAATACGGTCAGCCATCGCATCACAGCGCTTCCTTCCGCTCGTCGTCCGACCCGTGCTCGTCATCGGTTCCAGGCTCGTCATCGGTACCAGGGTCGCCATCGGTACCGCGCGCCCGCTCCAGCGCGGCGGTCAGCGCGGCGCGCAGCGTGACGTGATCCCGCGCCCATGCCTGCACCAGCCGCCCGTCGGTCAGCTTCAGCCCGATTCCCTTGCGCCGCCGCGGTACTCCGGTCAGCTCACCCAGCGCCCGCGCCGACTGCCAGTCCTCATAGTCCCAGGACTCCTCGTCCTCCTCCGGCAACACCTCGGCGATGTCGCGCAGCGGCACCACCTCCGTGCCCTCGCGCAGTTGCGCCGGCGTCAGCTCGACACTGATGTGCCGCTTGCCCGCCACCACCTGCAACCACACGAATCCGGCCAGCAGCACCGCGCAGAAGACCAGCCCGAACCAGTGGACGGCGCCGCCCCGGATCACCTCGATGACCAGGATGATCGCGCACAGCGCGGGTCCGTAGGCGATGGTCCGCCAGCGCGCACCGGGCTCGGAGAACAGCACGGCCCCGGGGGTGTTGATGGCCTCACTCATAGGTCGAGCGTAAAGATCGTGGATTCGCTCAGCGGGCCAGGCCCGGAATCAACAGCACGGCAAGGGTGAGCAGCCCGAACAGAAACAGCAGACTCAGCACCAGCACATCGCGCCGCAGGCTGTGCGGCTGCTGGATCACCACTCGCATCGTTGCCTCCGCCTTCCCGGAGCCGAACGCGCCATAACACAACGTATGACGACCGGCACCCGGTTCCCGAATTCTCTGTGACTGCCCTCACCATACCCGCTAGTACGCTTGTCACAAACTCAGCCGTACCTACTGCGGTCCGGGACGGAAGAAGGCCTCGGATTCGCTTCGATAGCACAGGAATACGGCCCCGCCCGCCAGCACCGCCGCCACGATTCCGGCCCCGCCGGCGACCAGCGCGGCCGCACCCTCCTTGACCCCGATGCCGAACAGCGTGCCCGCCGCGCCGAGCACCAGGAAGACGCCGAACCCGGTGAGAAGCGCTCGCGCCCAGGCCTTTCCGCGTCCCAGCTGGTACACCACGGCCACCCCGGCGCCGGTGAGCACCAGCCAGAACACGCCGACCAGGATGAACACGATCGCCATCCAGGCCTGCACCTGTGCCAGCGTCACGGTCGGCTGCTGCTCCTTGACCTGGTCGAACATCTGCTGCGCCAGATCCTGCCGCTGCCCGAACTGCGTCACCAGCGAGGCGATCAACTGCACCAGCCCGACAGCGAATGTGCCGTACCAGAGTTGGCAGGCGGTGCGCACGTCTTGCGGAGCCGGGCCCGAAATACCCGGCGGGACCATCGGATTCACGATCGGAACTACTCGGTCACGCTCACGACAGCCAGTGCGCGGCCTCGGTGGCCCAGTAGGTCAGCACCATGTCCGCGCCCGCGCGCCGGATGCTGAGCAGCGACTCCAGCACCGCGCCTTTGCGATCGATCCAGCCGCGCTGGGCGGCCGCGGTGATCATGGCGTACTCACCGGAGATCTGATAGGCCGCGACCGGCACCGTGGAGCGGTCCGCGACCTCGCGCAGAATGTCCAGATACGACATGGCGGGCTTCACCATGACGATGTCCGCGCCCTCGAGCAGATCCAGCTCCAGCTCACGAATTGCCTCGCGGCGGTTCGCCGCATCCTGCTGATAGGTGCGCCGATCCCCCTGCAGCGAGGAGCCGACGGCCTCCCGGAAGGGACCGTAGAAGGCCGAGGCGTACTTGGCCGCGTAGGCGAGGATGCCGGTGTCGGAGTACCCGGCGTCGTCCAGGCCCGCACGGATCGCGGCCACCTGGCCATCCATCATGCCGCTGGTGCCGAGCAGGTCCGCGCCGGTTTCGGCCTGCGCCAACGCCATTTCGACGTAGCGGATCAGGGTGGCGTCGTTGTCGACCGCGCCGCTGTCGTCGAGCACGCCGCAGTGGCCGTGGTCGGTGAACTCGTCGAGGCAGGTGTCGGCCATGACCACGGTCGATCCGCCGACCTCGTGCACCAGCGCGCGCAGGCCGCGGTTCAGGATCCCCTCCGGATCGCTGGCGGCACTCCCCTGAGCGTCCTTGTCCTCCGGCTTGGGCACGCCGAACAGCATGAGCCCGCCCACGCCGGCGGCCACCGCCTCCACGGCCGCCTTGCGCAGCGAGTCCATCGAGTGCTGGAAAACGCCTGGCATGGAGGAGATCTCGTGCGGTTCGCCGATCCCGTCGGCGACGAACATGGGCAGAATCAGATGCCGCGGCTCCAGGCTGGTCTCGGCGACGAGCCGACGCATGGCGGGAGTGCGGCGCAACCGCCGAGGGCGGTCCATTCCGGTCATGTTCGCATGATAGGCCCGCCCCTGGACCCGGATGCGCGCGCCTCCGCGGCCGGGCCGTGCCGCACCGTCACGGTCATCGGGTGGCATCGCCAAAGTCATTGTGAGCAGCCGATTTTGTCGGTGGGGACGGGTAGAATCGAAGATGTGTTCGAAGGAGTCGCGCTGCCGATGCGGGGTGCGAATCCGGATCGCGACGGGAGGAATGGTCGTGCTCGCAGCTGTTACCAGCATGTCCGACAAGGTGAACAGGGCCGGCGAAGTGCCGAAGAAGGGGGATGTGATCGATCACGCGTGGCGGCCGCTGTCCAAACAGCCGCTGCCCGCGGGGCGGCCGCGGTCGTGGTACATCTCGCACAATCGCAGGTTGAAGGCCATGCGGCTGGCCATCGCGCTACTGGACTCCGGATCCTTCAGCCCGGATCAGGCGACCAATGAAAACATCCGCCACACAGCGGAAGTCATCGGCGTGCACCGGCCCTCGGACGCCACCTGCCGCATGGTCCGCCGCCTGATGGCAGCGCAACGCTGACCACGGTGGAGGCTCTCCGAGGCCGCGCAAGAGACTTCGGAGAACCTCCGCCGCGCACGGCGGCCGCTAGGAGACCAGGCAGCCGGTGCCGGTGGTGCCCGGGGTACCCGAGCCGGTGGTCAGGCACTTCAGCAGGAATTGCAGCGTGTTCACGGCCGCGCTACCGGAGCTGGTGGCATCGATCGGTGCGACAGCGGTGGTCTGGACCGCGGCCGGGGCCTGCTCCAGCGGTACGGGCGCCGCCGACGCCGCGGCCGGGGACAGCACCGCGAGGGCGATCCCGGACATCGCGATCAGGCCGACTGCCGTGCGCTTCATAGACGTTCACCTTTCGAAGATCGAATGCTGAACGCAGCGTATGTATTTCGGGTCGAAATGAAACGCCAGCATTTTCATGGGCATCCGCCCAGCGAACGCGAAATACCACGGGCCCCGCATCCTAGGATGCGGGGCCCGGTTCCGGCTGACGAACACGGCGATACCACCGGGCCCGGCCGCGAGCGCTAGCGGCTGCGGCGGCTCTTCTTGCGGGGCGGGGGCAGCAGGCCCTCGGCGCGCAGGTGGGCGGCGTGCTCGGCGAGCGCCTCGACGAGCGGGCCGACCTGGGCGATCTCGGGCTGCACGTCCACGCGCAGGCCGAATTCGATTGCGGTCTCGGCCGTCTTGGGGCCGATGCAGGCCACGATGGTGCGGGCGTGCGGCTTGCCGGCGATGCCGACCAGGTTCCGGACGGTGGAGGACGAGGTGAACAGCACCGCGTCGAAACCGCCGGTCTTGATCATCTCGCGGGTCTCCGCGGGCGGCGGCGACGCCCGCACGGTGCGGTAGGCGGTGACGTCGTCGATCTCCCAGCCGCGGTCGCGCAGGCCCTCGGCGAGGGTCTCGGTGGCGATGTCCGCGCGCGGCAGCAGCACCCGGTTGACCGGGTCGAAAACGTCGTCGTAGGGCGGGAAGTCGGCCAGCAGGCCCTCGGAGGACTGCTCGCCGCTGGGCACCAGCTCCGGGTTGATGCCGAAGGAGCGCACCTTCTCCGCGGTGGCCTCACCGACACAGGCGATCTTCACGCCGCTGAAAGCGCGGGCGTCCAGGCCGAATTCGCCGAACTTCTCCCACACCGCGCGCACCGCGTTGGTGGAGGTGAACACCACCCACTGGTAGCGGCCGTCGACCAGACCCTTGACCGCGCGCTCCATCTGCGCCGGACTGCGCGGCGGCTCGACCGCGATGGTCGGCACCTCCATCGGGATGGCCCCGTGCATGACGAGCTTCTCGCTCATCTCACCGGCCTGCTCCTTGGTGCGCGGCACCAGCACGGTCCAGCCGTACAGGGCCCGCGACTCCCACCAGGAGGTCTTGGCGCGCTTCTCCACCGCCTTGCCGACCGTGACCACCAGCGGGCCGACCAGTTCGGAAGCGGCATTGTTCAGCGTCGCCAGTGTGGCGTCGATGGTGCGCTGCTGCCGGGTGGTGCCGCGCACGGTCACCGCGACCGGGGTCTGCGGCGCCATGCCGTGCTCGACCAGCGCCGACGCGGTCTCGGCCAGGTGCCCGGAGGTGGCGTGCAGCACCAGCGGGCCCGGCGCGGCCGCCACGGCCGCCCAGTCCACCTCGCCGCGCACATCCACCTCGGTGTGGCTGGAACCGATTTCGATGCCCGCGTAGGCGGGGACGGTGGTGCCGGCCGAAAGACCCGGCAGCACCTCGAAGTTCAGGTGCGAGCGGGTGACGGCGTTGATCTCGTGGATGACCGAATCGGTGGTCATCGGGTCGCCGGAGACCAGGCGCACCACGTCGGAACCGTTGCGCGCCTCGGCGATCAGCGTCTTGGCCACCTCGGCGGCGTCACCGAGCGCGGGACGCACGTCGACGGGACGGGTCCCGTCGGGGTTCTCCTCGACCGCGGTGCCGATCAGGGCGAGCACGCCCTTGTCGACATCGGGATCGGTGAACGCCAGCGTCGCCCGGCCGAGCACCTCGCGGGCCCGCACGGTGAGCAGCGCCGGGTCACCAGGCCCGGACCCCACGAAAAGGATCCGACCGGGATTCTTCTTCGTCACTCGGCTCACGGCTGCACCTCGCTAGCGCTCGGCGCAACCGTGCCCGAAGGCGCTGTGCTGATGATTCGCTCGCTGCGCTCGCTCATGGGTTGGTTCTCCATTGGGCTGGGATTGCTGTCGTCGGTGAGCTCAGCGGATTCCTCTGTGACGCTGAGCAGGTCGCGCGCCCCCAGCTCCAAGAGCTCGCGCGCCAGTGCGCGACCCAGGTCCGCGGCATCCGCGACCGAGCCGACCACTGAAGCCCGGATCACATCCGAGCCGTCGATCGCCGCCGCGCAGGCGCGCAGCGACAACTCCTCCACCACCCGGCCGTCGTCGTCGAGCGATTCGACGACCTCGGCCAGCGCACCGATCGGTGCGGTACAGCCGGCCTCCAGTTCGGCCAGCAATGCCCGCTCCGCGGTGATCGCGGCACGGGTGCCGAGATCGTCGAGAGCGGACAGGATGGTCACGAGTTCGGTATCGGCGCTGCGGCATTCGACCGCCAGCGCGCCCTGCGCCGGGGCGGGCAGCATCTGCACCGGTTCGAGCGATTCGGTGACGGCGTCGAGGCGGTCGATGCGGGCCAGCCCGGCCCGCGCCACCACGACGGCATCCAGTTCACCGGAAGTAACTTTGGAGATGCGGGTGTCGAGATTGCCGCGCAACGGCACGATCTCGATACCGAGGCCCAGCGCCTTCAACTGCGCGGACCGGCGCGGCGCGGAGGTGCCGACCTTCGCGCCCGCGGGCAGCTCACCGAGCACCAGACCGTCGCGCGCCACCAGCGCATCGCGCGGATCCTGGCGGGCCGGGATGGCCGCGATGTCGAAGCGCGGATCCTGCGCGGTCGGCAGGTCCTTGTAGGAGTGCACCGCGATGTCGACCGTGCCCGCGGCCAATTCCTCGCGCAGCGCGGCGGTGAAGACACCCACCCCGATCTTCTGCACCGGATCGGTGGAGTTCTGGTCACCGGCGGTCTTCACGATGACCAGCTCGGCCTGCTGGCCATTGGCGATGAGGGCGTCGCGCACATGCCCGGCCTGGGTCAGGGCCAGCAGACTGCCGCGGGTACCGATGCGCCAGGGCGCCTCGACGGTTCCGCGGCCAACGATCCGCTCCGTGGAGGGGACGGTTGTCTCGTTCTCGTGCACCATTGCTCCGGTCATGCGGTGTGCCCCTGTTCGTCGCCCGGGTGAGCGGCGGTGAAATCGTCGGCCAGTTCGCCCTGCAGGGCGGAGATCTCCATCGGCGCGGCAACCGCTTGTGCCGCACCGGGTTTCAGTTCGAAAAGCTCGCGCAGCGCCTCGGCGTAGGTGTCGCCGCCGGGCGTGGACGCCAGCTGTTTGACCCGCACCGTCGGCGCGTGCAGCAGCTTGTCGACCACCCGTCGCACGGTACGGGCCACCTCGTCGCGTTCGGTGGATTCGAGTCCCGGTAGTCGGGAATCCAGCCGGAGCAGCTCGGCCTCGACCACGTCGGCGGCCATCTGGCGCAGCGCGGCCACGGTCGGGGTGACCTCGGCCATGCGCTGTCCGGCAAGGTATTTCGCGAGTTCGTCGGCGACGATGGTGCGCGCGGCGGCGGTGTCGTCGGCGGCCGCGCCGGCCGACGGATCGCGCTGCAGCGTCTCCATGTCGATGACGGTCACACCCGGCAGCCCGGCCACCGCGTGGTCCACATCGCGGGGCAGGCCCAGATCGCAGATGACCAGCTCCTCCGAGCCGGTCTTGGCGGCCAGCGCGCGATGCACGTCCGCCAGCGTCACCACGGTGCCGACCGCACCGGTACAGGTGACCACCACATCGGCGGCGGCCATCGCCTCGGCCAGCCGGTCCATCTCGATGGCCTCGGCCGGCACGCCGTGCATGGTGGTGGCCGTATTGGCCAGGCGCTGCGCCTTTTCCAGCGTCCGGTTCACCACCAGGATCTTCGCCGCCCCGCCGCGCGCCAGCTGCGCCACCGCGAGCCCGCCCATGGCGCCCGCACCCAGCACCAGCGCGGTGTGGCCCGCCAGCGGACCCAGCACCATGCGCGCGCGATCCAGCGCCACCGACACCACCGACGCGCCCGCGCGGTCGATCCCGGTCTCGGAGTGCACCCGCTTGCCCACCCGCAGCGCGTGCTGGGCCAGCTCGTGCAGGGTGCGCCCGGCGGCCTGCTGCGCGTCGGAGGCGGCGTAGGCGGCGCGGATCTGGCTCAGCACCTGCTGCTCGCCGACCACCATGGAGTCCAGGCCCGAGGCCACCGCGAACAGGTGCTCCGCCGCGGCCTCCGCGTAGCGCACGTACGCGTGCTTGGTGAGCTCCGGCAGCGGCAGACCCGAATGCTTGGTGAGCAATTCGCCGATCTCGCCCAGCGCCGGGTGGAAGGCGTCGACGACCGCGTAGACCTCGATGCGGTTGCAGGTGGAGACGATCATCGCCTCGGAGACGTGGCTGGAGGCCAGCATCTTGTCGGTCAGCTTGGGCCGGTCGGTCTCCGTGATGGCGATCTTCTCGAGCACCGACACCGGTGCGCTGCGATGCGAGATCCCGACGAGAAGCACACTCATGGCTGGACCACCGCTCCCTTGCTGGTTGTCATCGGTACCCGGGGCATCAGGCTCCCGGCGGCCGCGCTCATCGCTTCCTCTGCGGCCGATTCCGCGCTGCGGGCCCGCTCGAACGACAGCAATTGCATCTCCACCGCGAGATCGACGCGCCGCACCTCGACGGTGGCGGGGGCCTCGAGCGCCAGGGCGGAGAAGCTCAGAATGCACTGCATGCCGGCCTCGACCAGCAGATCGCAGACGCCCTGCGCGGCCGCGTCCGGCACCGCGATGACGGCGATGGTGGGCTCCAGAGTGTCCATGGCATCGGTCAATTCGGCGACATCGCGAACGACCAGTCCGCACACCGTCGTGCCGATCACCGCCGGATCGTTGTCGAACAGCCCGACCATGGCGAACCCGCGGCGGCGGAAACCGCCGTAGCCGACCAGCGCCCGGCCCAGATGGCCGGCTCCGACCAGCACCACCCGGTGCCCCTCGGACAGGCCGAGCACATCCTCGATGCGGTCGCGCAGCTTGATCACGTCATAGCCCACGCCGCGAACACCATTGGGTCCCAGGAAGGAAAGATCCTTGCGCAACTTCGCCGAACCGACACCCGCCGCGACAGCCAGTTCCTCACTCGATACGATGGCTACACCGTCGTCGGCGAGTACGGCGAGCACGCGGAGATAGGTGGCCAGCCGGGCCACCGTGGCCTGCGGGATGTCCTTCTGCAGAGCCTTGGAGACGCCAGTCGGCGGCGTCTCGTGCTGCTCTGTCACGTCGCTTGCGCTCCTCGTCCGGCCGGGGGTGAGTGTCCGGGTTCTTTTGTCGACCCGACGCCGGGAGACCGTCGCGGTCCTTGCAGGCGAGGTCGAGTCAGGTTCAGGGGGTCGCTTCCGCTGCCCGAGAAGGCGGGTTGCGTGCCACCACCGTAACCGCTTGTGAAGCCCTGCACAAAGTCGGTGAATTCAGTCACTTTGCGGCGGGCTCCGGCCCCGGCTTCATTCAACCCTCATCAGCGCGAACCCGCTACGCAACACACCGGTGGGAAGAGGCCGAGGAGGCCCGCCGTCGCGAACCCCCGAAAAGCCCCTATTACGCCTTATTTCGCGAGGTCGGCACGTAGTCGCGGCTCGTCCACGTCGAAATAGCTGTGCTCGCGCCCATCCAGTAGCACGACCGGCAGCCGGTCGCCGTATTCGGCGCGCAGGCCCGGATCGGTGGCGGCGGCCTCGTCCACGTCCACGGTCGCGACCTCGATGCCGAACTCGGAGCAGATCGGCCGCAATTGTTCCAGTGCCGTGTGGCACAGGCCGCAGCCGCTGCGGGTCAACAGAGTCACAGCATGTGTCGAATCGCTCATAGCCACCATCTAACAACTCTCCGATATGTCGTTCACCGTCTACGTTGCGGCCACCCCCGGGCGTTACTGTGGACTTGTTCGCGCTAACAGGCGGAGGTACTGGTGCCGGAACGTTCGAAAGAGCAGGGGACGGGCTTCATCGCGGGCCGCTTCGGGGAATTCCCGGCGCGCTGGGGTCAGGGCCTGCAGGATCTGCAGGATCAGTTCACTCGCATCACCCGCAGTCCGTTCGGTCCCAGCGAGGAAGAGGTCCGCGCCAACCTGGCCGGCGAGGCCAGCGCCGACGCCGCCATCGCCCTGCACGACGCCGAACTCGCGCTGCGGGACGAAGGCACGCCGCCTCTCGCGGTCCCCCGCGACCTCACCGCCGCCGCCTTCTTCGACGTCGACAACACCATGGTGCAGGGCGCGTCCATCGTGCACTTCGCCCGCGGGCTGGCCGCGCGCAAGTACTTCAAGACCTCCGACCTGGTCGATATGGCCTGGAAGCAGGTCAAATTCCGGGTCACCGGCAAGGAGAGCCACTCGGATATGGCCTCCGGCAAGGAGAAGGCGCTCTCCTTCATCGCCGGCCGCCCGACCGCCGAACTCGCCGCGCTCGGCGAGGAGATCTACGACGAGATCATCGCCGACAAGATCTGGCCGGGTACCCGGGCGCTGGCCCAGATGCATCTCGACGCGGGCCAGCAGGTGTGGCTGGTCACCGCCACGCCGGTGGAGCTGGCGCAGGTCATCGCCAAGCGGCTGGGCCTGACCGGCGCGCTGGGCACGGTCGCCGAGAGCGAGGACGGCGTGTTCACCGGCCGCCTGGTCGGCGACATCCTGCACGGGCTGGGCAAGGCGCACGCGGTGCGCACCCTGGCCATTCGCGAGGGCCTGAACCTCAAGCGCTGCACCGCCTACAGCGACAGCCACAACGACGTGCCCATGCTCTCGCTGGTCGGCACCGCCGTGGCCATCAACCCGGACGCGGACCTGCGCGAGGTCGCCAAGAACCGGGGCTGGGAGATCCGCGATTTCCGCACCGGCCGCAAGGCCGCGAAAGTCGGTGTGCCCACCGCCCTCGCACTCGGCGCGGCAGGCGGCGCGGCGGCCGCGGTGCTCTCGCGTAAGCGGGAAGCCAAAGCGAGCTAGCTCTCGAGCAGTTTCGCCAGTACATAACACGACCGGCCCGCTCCATTTCGGAGCGGGCCGGTCGCAAATATGTGCGAAAAACCTAGCCGGTGAAGGGATTCCGGCGTTTGATCAGATTCTTGTACAGCGTCCCCTGAATGGTTTCGCGGACCTGATCGGTGACTTCGAACATCGTCATCGGATCATCCGCGTCCGCGGGTTCGTATCCGGCGGTCGAAATCGGTTCGCCGAATTCGATGTACCACTTCGACGGGAAGGGAATGGCACCGAGCGGACCCAGATGCGGAAACAGCGGCGTCACCGGGAAATACGGGATACCGAGCAGGCGGGCCAGCGGCTTCAGATCGGCCAGTTTCGGATAGATCTCCTCCGAACCCACAATGGAGCACGGAATGATCGGCACGCCGGTGCGCACCGCCGCCGACACGAAACCGCCACGGCCGAAACGCTGCAGCTTGTACCGGTCCGAATACGGCTTGCCGATGCCCTTGTAGCCCTCGGGGAACACGCCCGCGACTTCGCCCGCGCGCAACAGCCTTTCGGCGTCCGCCGGGCAGGCCAGGGTGTGCCCGGCCTTGCGGGCCAGCCCGCCGACGATCGGCGTCTCGAAGATCAGATCGGCGGCCAGGATGCGCAGCGCCCGCTGCTTGGGGTGCCGGTCGTGCACGGCCAGCTGCAGCATCAGCCCGTCCAGCGGCACCGTGCCCGCGTGATTGGCCACGATGAGCGCGCCGCCCACCTCCGGAATGTTCTCGATGCCCGACACCTCGACCCGGAACCACAGGTCCGACAGCGGGCGCAGCATCGGGAGGATCACCGATTCGAGAAGGTGCTCGTCCAAACCGAATTCGTCGACCTGATAATCGCCGGTCAGGCGGCGGCGCGCGAAGTCGGCGGTGTAGCGGACCCCGTCCGCAACGGTCCCCCGGATCAGGTCGCCCAGCGACTTGGGCTGGCGCGCTTCGGCTTCGGCGAGCCGATCGGTCAGCGAGGTCACCGGGGTGAGCGCCGGTTCCCCCACCGGCCACGCCCGGGACGGCCGGCTGTGCCGCGTCTCGAAATCCACGTCGTGAAGTCGAATCACCTTCGCTACATCACTCATTGGTGTGCTCCCGTCCCGGCCCCGAGCAGGCCGAGAAGTTTGTTTTCTGCGGCGTCGATCCACGTGGGATCGATCACGGGCCGCAACGCTGCGCCCCCTATGAAGTCATCGAACGCCTGCACCGTGGTCCAGCGCGGCTGGAAGCCCAGTTCGGTGCGCATCCGGGTGGTGTCCAGACCACACCCGAAATGGAAGTAGTCGATCTGCTCCGCGGTGAACTCCCGCATGACCGGGCCCATCACGGTCCGCCCGACGGTGCGGAAAACCGCGTACGGAACCGGCAATTCGACCCGCCCGGCCCGGCGGATCGCCTGCGACAGCGCCATCGCGCCGTCACCGGCCACATTGAAGGTCCCGCCCGGAGCCGTCATGGCCCCGTGGACGAGGGCGGCGATGCCGTCCTCCTCGTGCAGCAGCTGCATGCGCGGATCACGCCCGAGGATGGTCGGGGTGATCGGCGAACGGAAATACTGCACACCGCGTTTGGCCAGCTGCGGCCCCACGATCGGCGGAAAGCGCAGAATGGCCGCCGAGATATCCGGCCGCCGCCGGGCCAGCCCGCGGACGAAGCCCTCCACCTCGATCATGTCCCGGGCGAACCAGCCGCGCGGCGGCGTGCGCGCGCTCATTTCCTCGGTGAATTTCACCGGGTCCTTGGCGCTGCACCCGTAGACGGCGGAGGAGGACCGCACCACCACCCGCCGCACGCTGGAAGCCTTGCGGCACACCGCGAACAACTGCATGGCGCCGAGGACGTTCATGTCCTTCATGGCGGCCCGGCCGCCGCCCGACGGCGGGCGCGACAGCGCCGCGGGATGCACCACCGTATCCACCTGATTTCCGTCGATAACCTTGCGGATCAACGGATTACGAATATCGGCGCGCACGAATTCGGCGCGGCCCATACGGCGCAGCAACTCCCGGCTGGGCTGTTTGGCGTCCACGGCGATGATGCGTTCGACCGCCGGGTCGGCCGCCAGCCGGGCCACCACATTGCCGCCGAAGAACCGGCTCGCACCGGTCACCATCACCACCCTGGGCGCCTGCCCGTCCCGAGTCCCTGCCACTCCGGATCCCACTCGCAGCCCCCATGTCTTGAATATCGCCGCTGTGTTATTCCCGCGCTCCCAGGGTAACCGGCGAGTAGGGACCATCCGAAGGGTATTAACCAGGATCTAACGATGACTTCAATCACCTGTGAAAAAACGAAAGCCCGTCACCTGAGGTGACGGGCTTCCAGCTACGACACAGCGGCTTACTTGCCGAGTTTGCGCCGCTGAACACGCGTGCGGCGAAGCAGCTTCCGGTGCTTCTTCTTCGACATGCGCTTGCGGCGCTTCTTGATCACAGAACCCATAGGGTTGTTCCTCGCGTTCTCTCGGGTCATCCCCGCTTCCGCGGGGTGCACACTGTCTGACCCTGCACAGTCCCTACCCGATACGGGCCGAATGGACCCGGCGGCACCACCGGCACGTACAGGATGCCGGTCCATGCTACCGGGCCACTCTCCGGCGAACGAAACGGGTGGCCGATCGGTTATCCGGGTGTACTACCCCGCGTCGAAGTAGGACGTCTCCAGATAGTCGTGCACCGCCTTGGCGTGCACCCGGAAGGAACGCCCCACCCGCACCGCGGGCAGCTCTCCCGAATGCACCAACCGGTACACCGTCATTTTGGATACCCGCATCAGATTCGCGACCTCGGCGACGGTGAGGAACTGAGTTCCGCCGCCGATGACGGATCCTGCATTGATTGGGCTGTTTCCGGACCTCGCTTGGCTGTTTCCAGACATCATTGCGCCACTGACCTCCGGCACGTCCGCGCCGCCGGCTTCCCCACCGGCGGAACAGACACGCACGTGCTCCTTGAAGCTTAGCGGGACCAGTGGGATTGCTGCGACGGGTGTGAGAAATCAGCCTTTGCTGTGGCGAGTCGGCCTTCGGCAGCAAACTAGCAACCGAGCAGTATTGGAATGCGGGGAGCGCACTCGCCGCACCTTCAACGTTAGTCCGCGATCACGCCGAGTTCGGCGGAACGGCGTTTTGCGGCGTCCAATGCATCGTGGAAAGCCGAGCGCACCGCACCCCGCTCCAGCGCCCGCAGACCCGCCGCGGTGGTGCCCGCGGGCGAGGTGACGGCCGCGCGCAATTCCGGAGCAGACTGCCCCGACTCCTCGAGCAGGGCCGCCGAACCGAGCATCGTCTGCGTCACCAGCTGGGCGGCCACATCGCGGCTCAGACCCAGGCCCACCGAGGCGTCGATCATGGCCTCGACGATCAGGAAGAAGTACGCCGGGCCCGAACCCGACACCGCGGTGACGGCATCCATCTGCGACTCGGCGACCGTCACCACCTTGCCCACCGACTCCAGCATCTCGGCGACCAGGGCCAGCTGCTCCTTGCGGGCGTAGCGGCCGGGCGCGATGGCGCTCATGCCCTGGCCCACCAGCATCGGGGTGTTCGACATGACCCGCACGACCGGGAAGCCGGCGGGCAGCCGGGACTCCATACGCGCGGTCGGCACGCCGGCGGCCAGCGACACCAGCACCTGATCGTGGTCGTCGCCCAGTTCGGCCTTGCCCAGCTCGGCGACCACGGCGTCCACATCGTTCGGCTTCACCGCGATCACGATGAGGTCCGCGGACTTGGCGGCATCGGCGATGTCGTCGGTGGCGCGAATCCCGAACCGGTCGGCCAGCATTTCGGCCCGGGCCGGCACCGGCTCCACCACGACCAGATCCTTGTTCGCCCGCCCGGACTCGAGCAGACCGGCGATCAACGCCTCCCCGATCCGACCCCCACCGATAACCGCAATCCTCGTCATGGAAGTCAAGGCTAGCTGTCCCGCCTCTCCGGGCCTTCAGCGCACAGCCGAGGAGCGATGGCGTTGGGAACGCGTGCCGGCGGGGTCAGCGGGGTTGGGGGATGAGGGCTAGTTGGCGACTCTGGGCGACGATGGCGCCGGTCGAGTCGACGACGAGCTGGTCCTCGTCGAACATGCGGTTGCCGACCTCGCGGCTGTGGGCGATGACGCGGAGCCAGCCGGGGGCCGGGCGGCGGCGCAGGTAGGTGGTGAGCTGAACCGTGGGGGCCCAGCCGAAGTGGCCGAGGTTCATGGGGACCGGGGGGCTCATGTCGGCGGCCATCAGCGCGAAGAAGGCGGCGACGTCGGGGTCCTGTTCGTCGCCCTCGAAGGGGCGGATCCAGAGGCGCAGGCGCGGTTCGGATTTCTCGCCGGCGAGGAAGCGGGCCCAGGCCGGGTCGATGGCGACCGAGGAGCCCTGGGCGACATGGACGATCTTGCCCATGGGGTTGCGCTCGTCGTAGGCGAGGGCGTCGGCGGGCGGTTCCGCGGGCATGTCGCCGGCGTGGTCGGCGGCGTACTGCGGGACGGCGTCGTCGAGGTGGCCGAAGGTGAAGGCGGTGTGCACCAGGGTGCGGCCGTCCTGGATCAGGCCGGCGTCGATGAGGGCGATCTGGCGGCCCAGCTTGCGGGTGCGGACCTCGTACTCGACCTCGCCGGGGACGGGTGCACCGAGGAAGTCGGTGCTGGCCGAGATGGGGAACATGGCGGCCTGTGCGGGCGCGGTGCGGCGCAGCCATTCGGTGGCGGCGGCCGCGCTGCCGGCGACCATGGTGCCGCCGTGCAGTTTGTCGCCGATGGTCCAGGTGGGTTCGATCAGGCCCGCGTAGCGGCCCAGCCCGGGAGCCTCCGCCTCGACCTCGGTCAGCGCGCAGACGCGACTGAACGGCGCGTTCGCCAGTTCGCTCGCCGATTCGAGATCGACGGTCAACTCCGTTGTCATCCGCTGTCCTTCCACTGTCGCGGTTTGTACAGCGTAAATGGACGGACGGATCATTCCGCCCCAGCGGTGGGATGAATCACGCAACCCTCGCCGAGGCTCTCAGCCGCGGTGGGCGACGGTCGGCTCGGGGGTGGGGGCGGGGGTGAAGGGGTTGAGGTGGGTGCGAGCGAAGGTGAGCGCCCGGTTGAGCATGGCGGCCCGGTCCATGGTGGTGCGGGCCATCTGGGTGTTCACCTCGATGACGGCCTGGCCGTCGAAACCGTTGTGCACCAGCATGTCGCAGAGTTCGGCCACCGGCTGGGTGCCCTCGCCCGGGATCAGGTGCTCGTCGGTGGCGGCGCCGCGGCCGTCGGCCAGGTGCAGGTGGGTGAGGCCGGATCCCATGCGGCCCGCCAGCACGCGCGGATCCATGCCCGCGGTGGCGGTGTGCGAGGTGTCGAGGGTGTAGTGCCGGAAGCCGACGTCGGTGGGGTCGAAGGAGGGGCTGAAGGTGGTGATCGAGGGGCCGGGGCCGCCGCGGCGCTGCAGCCGCTCGATCGAGCTGCCGCGGAACAGGGTGTCGGCGCGCATCGGGAACATGTTCTCCACGGCCACCGCCACCGGGCTCGAATTCTCCAGTTCGGCAACCTGTTTCGCGAAGCCGTCGGCGTAGCGGCGCTGCCAGCGGAAGGGCGGGTGCACCACCACGGTGGCCGCGCCCAGTGCCTCGGCGGTGTGCACGCTGCGGGTGAGTTTCGCGATCGGGTCCGACCCCCAGACCCGTTGCGAGATCAGCAGGCACGGCGCGTGCACCGCCAGCACCGGCATGTCGTATTTGTGCGCGAAATGCTGCACGGTCGAAATGGACTGGCTGGCGGGCTCGGCCCACACCATGAGTTCCACGCCGTCGTATCCGAGTTCGGCCGCATAGCGGAAGGCGGCCTCGGTGTTCTCCGGATACACCGATGCGGTCGAGAGCCCGACCCGGACTTCCTTTCGACCCGCCCGGTCCTCGGTGCTCGCCCCCTGCGCTTGCACGATGTTCCCCACTGCTGCTCCCTGCTCAGTTCGTACTGAGTAGAAAGGCTAGCGGTCCGAGCGTCACGAAGACGCCTACGACGACGGCAATCACAGTGCTGAAGATGTCATCGGTGCGGCGCAGTACGCGTACCAGGGCGACCAGGCCGAGAATCACGATCATGGCCAGGGCCAGGGCCACCCACGGGAGCATTTCCCACATGCGCTCGAAGCCCTTGAACAGCAACATGCCCGCGACCGCGGCGCCCACACTCTGGCTCGCGATCATCAGCCATTGCCGGCGATGCTCATCGTCGTCGGAGCGGGCCGCGGCACGGGAGCGGGCCGGGGCCCCGCGGGTGCTCCTGCTCTTGCTCTTGCGGGCGAAGGAGCCGGCCTTCTGCGTGAGCGCGGAAAGCCGTCCGCCCAGCGAGGTCTCGGGCTCGTCGTCGTCATAGTCGTCGTAGTCGTCGAACGGCTCGTAGAAATCGGTGAGGTGGTCGTCGGGCTCCGGCTCGGGCGCCACCGCACGGCCGCGCCCGCCGCCGGGGCGTTTGCCGGCATTTCGCGAATTCCGTTCCGCGCGTTGATCATTGCGCTGCTGGGCGTCGCGGAGCAGATCACCCGCCACCGATTCCCCGGAGAGCAGCTGCTGATCGGAGTCGGCCAGCGACGACCACGCGGCGGTCGGCACCGCGGCCTGATCCTGGCGGTCGCGGACGGGATCGGCGTCGGGTCGTCGGTGCGCGGACCATTCCGGAAGCCCGTTGGCCGCGCCGTGGTCGACGCCGCCGCGGCGGTCGACGGCCGGGCCGTGGGGGGCATTCTGGACCTGCGATTCCGCGTGCCGGCGCGCCGAGCGCGACATGGGCGGCGCGGCGGGCGCGGCCTGCGGCGGCTCGAAGGGCGGCCGATCCTGCCCGGGGGTGCGCGGGAGCGGTTCGGGTCCCGGCACCGGCGACCACGCCGGAGCAGCCGGCTGGAACTGGGTGCGGGCCGGGTCGCCGAAGGGCGGCTGGTCCTCGTACGGCGGCCGGTCGTCGAAGGGCTGGCGGACCGCGGGGTTGAACTGGGTGCGTGCGCCCCCGTCGCCGGGCTGGCCGGTGTCGCCGCGGAACGGACGCACCTCGTCGGTGTTCTCGTCGTCCGGGTCGTAGCGGCGCCGGCGACCGCCCTCGCGCGGCGCGGCGGGCGGGGCGGGAGGTTCGATGCCCGGCAACCGGCCCAGCGCGACATCGGAGTCCAGCGGGTCCGGCTTGCGGCGGCGGCCGCCGCTCGGGCGGGCCTCCGGTAGCGGGTTCTCGGTCGGCGGCCAGTCCAGACCGGCGGACCAGTCCTGGGACGGCTCCGGTAGGGACGGCGGCTGCGGGGCGGGGGCCAGCGGGTCGTAGTACGAGATCGGCCCGGAGAGCGGCGAATACGCGGGGTCCGGATCGGGTACCGCGTCGTACTGCGAATAGTCCGGCTTGCCCGATGCGGCGGCTACCAGGTCCGAATAATCCGGAAAGCTCGAATAATCAGGATGATTCGAGAAGCTCGAAGATTTTGAATAATCCGATTCGCTCGGGGCGGGCTCGGCCACGTCCTCGTCCGGCGCGGCATGTGAGGACGATCCCGCGCTCACCACCGGAATATCACCGGTCAGTTCCGCGACGGAAATGCCACGGCCACTTCGACGTCTGCGCCCGCCGCCGCCGGCGGGGGCCCCACTCTGCTGGCCATTGCGCGCCAGCAGCTCGGCGACGGACAGCTGGCTTGAATCCTCGGTCATCGAGACACCGTTTCGATCGGGCCCGACAGGCCGCTGTCGGGGCCGCCGGTAATCGGTTCGCTATCCAGGTCGGTATCCAGTTTGCGCAAGATCAATCCCTCTCGCAGTGCCCAGGGACAGATTTCGAGCGTGTCCAGGGACAGAGCCCGCATACTCGCCTCCGCGACCAGCGCACCGGCCACCAGTTGCTGTGACCGATCAGAACTTACGCCTTCCAATTCTGCCCGGTCGGCGGCCGTCATTCTCGATATGAACGCAATCAGCTGCCGCAGGCCGGAACTGGTGAGAGTACGCCGCACCCGGGGTCCCGCAACAGAGGGGGCGGCGCCGGTCAGCCGGGCCAGCGAGCGGAAGGTCTTGGAGGTGCCCACCGCCAGATCCGGGCGGCCCACCTCGAGGAGCTGCTTGCTGGGCAGCACGAGCTCGGCGTCGAGCCAGTCGCGCAGCACCGCGACCCGGCGCTTGCCCGGCGGATCGTGGCGCAGCCAGTCGCGGGTCAGCCGGCCGGCGCCCAGTTGCAGCGAGAGTGCCACATCCGGCACCTCGTCCGCGCCGTTGCTCATCTCGAGCGAGCCGCCGCCGATATCCAGATTCAGCATCCGCCCGGCGCTCCAGCCGTACCAGCGCCGCACCGCGAGGAAGGTGTGCCGAGCCTCATCGACACCGGTGAGCACCTTCAGATTGACTCCGGTCTCGCGCCGCACCCGGGCCAGCACCTCGTCGGAGTTGGTGGCCTCGCGGACCGCGGAGGTGGCGAACGCCATCAGCTCCACGCAGCCGGAAGTCTTTGCGATACTTGCGAATTCGGCTACCGTCGCGGTCAGCCGCGCCGCGCCCGCGGAGGTGATCCGGCCCTGGTCGTCCATGTTCTCGGACAGCCGCAGGGCCGACTTCGTCGAACTCATAGGCATCGGGTGTCCACCACGATGCGCGTCCACCACGAGCAGGTGGACGGTATTGCTTCCCACATCGAGTACACCGAGCCGCACAAGAACACGGTACTGGGTGAGTCAGGACTTCTGGCCAGGCGACTGAGCTGTTAGCGTTCCGCATTGTGACGGCAGGTGCATCGGCGAGCGGACCGACCGGGCTGCGACCAGCGGCGAAGATCGACCCGGCGCCCGAAGTTGAACTCGACTTCCCGCGGGAGTGGATCGAATTCGTCGATCCAGCAAATGATGAGCATTTGATCGCGGCCGATCTGACCTGGCTGCTCTCGCGCTGGACCTGCGTTTTCGGCACTCCGGCGTGTCAGGGCATCATCGACGGCCGGGAGAACGACGGCTGCTGCTCACACGGCGCGTTCCTCTCCGACGAGGAGGACGGCAAGAAGCTGCACCAGGCTGTGAAAATGCTCACGCCCGAGGACTGGCAGCTGATGGACAAGGCCGTCGACGAGAAGGGCCGGGTCCGCAAGAAGCTGTATCTGGAAGAGGACGATCTCGACGACGAGCCCGCCCTGCGCACCCGGCGGGTGGACGGCGCCTGCATCTTCCTCAACCGGCCCGGCTTTGCCGAGGGCATCGGCTGCGCGCTGCACACCATGGCGCTGCGCAAGGGCCTGGAGCCGCTCACTGTGAAGCCGGAAGTGTGCTGGCAGCTGCCCATCCGCCGCACCCAGGAATGGGTGGACCGGCCGGACGGGGTGGAGATCCTGCGCACCGTGATCACCGAGTACGACCGGCGCGGCTGGGGGCCCGGCGGCCTGGACCTGAACTGGTACTGCACCGGTTCGCCGGATGCGCACGTCGGCACCCGCCCGGTGTGGGAGGCTTACGCGCCCGAGCTGATCGAGCTGATCGGCCAGCCCGCCTACGACGAGCTGGCGCAGCACTGCAAACGCCGTCAGGGCCTGGGCATCGTGGCGGTGCATCCGGCCACGGCCATCGCGGAGGAGAAGGCCGCCGAGGCCGCGAAGCGGGAGGCCGCGTCCGCGAAGAAGGCGGCCCGGAAGGCGAAGCCCGCGCAACAATAGCGGAGAACTAGCCAGTAATTTTCTGAAATCACCCAATTTCACATTCTCGCTCCCTTACTGTGCGACGGACCCCTACCCACAGGGGTCGCAGCACAGGAGTACGCAAAGTGAGCAAAATCCCCTTGGGCGGCCGCCATCTCGGCATCGGTCTGGCCGGGCTGGCCATCGCGACGGGCGCAGTCACCGTTCTGGCCACACACGAAGCCCCCGCCGCCCACGCCTCGGTCGACTCGGTCTCCATCTCGGGATCGAACTGGACCGTCGGCACCAGCTACACCCTCAGCGCCAACCTCTCCGGCGCCTCCGTCGGTCTACTCGTCTACTGGAGCGACAACGGCAGCAGCCTGAGCCCGGTCGGCAAGGTCCCGTGGCCCCCCGGCCACGCCAGCCTCGACTGGACCCCCAAGACCCCCGGGCAGCACGTCATCACCTGCTCGCAGGGCAGCACCACCCAGACGCTGATCGTGAACGTCGGCGACGGCACCACCACCACGACCGTCCCGCCGACGACCACCACGACCACGGTCCCGCCGACCACCACCACGGTCCCGCCGACCACCACCACGGTGCCACCGACCACGACCACCACGGTGCCACCGACCACGACCACCACGGTCCCGCCCACGACCACCACTGAGCCGCCGACCACCACCACCGAACCGCCCACCACCACAACGGTTCCCCCGACCACCACCACCGAACCGCCCACCACCACAACGGTTCCCCCGACCACCACCACCGTGCCGCCGACCACCACGACCGAACCGCCCACCACCACAACGGTTCCGCCGACGACGACCACGGCACCGCCGACCACCACCACTGAACCGCCTACCACCACAACGGTTCCCCCGACCACCACGACTACCCCAGGCGGCGGTGGCGGTGGTGGCACCGGCAGCGCCAACGGGCTGCCCTTCGGTCTCTGATCGAGACCAATTCCCCTGAAATCCAGGAGTTTTCATGAGATTCACCCCCATGGGGCGCGGCCTCGGCGCGGGTCTGGCCGGGCTGGCCATCGCGACCGGTGCGGTCACCGTCCTGACCACGCACGAGGCCCCGGCCGCGCACGCCAGCGTCGACTCGGTCTCCATCTCGGGATCGAACTGGACCGTCGGCACCAGCTACACCCTCAGCGCCAACCTCTCCGGCGCCTCGGTCGGCCTGCTCGTCTACTGGAGTGACAACGGCAGCAGCCTGACCCCGGTCGGCAAGGTCCCGTGGCCCCCCGGCCACGCCAGCCTGGACTGGACCCCGAGCACCCCGGGCCAGCACATCATCACCTGCTCGCAGGGCAGCACCACCCAGACCCTGATCGTGAACGTCGGCGACGGCACCACCACCACGACCGTGCCGCCGACCACTACGACCACGGTCCCGCCGACCACCACCACGACCGTGCCGCCCACCACCACGACCACGGTCCCGCCGACCACCACCACGACCGTGCCGCCCACCACGACCACCACGGTCCCGCCCACGACCACCACGGTCCCGCCGACCACCACGACGTCGCCGGGCAACAGCGGCAGCAGCGGCGGCGGCACCGGCAGCGCCAATGGCCTGCCCTTCGGGCTCTGATCCGATTCCCACCCCAATTCCCTTGGGGCACACCATGAGAAGCAGAGGAGTACCCATGCGCAGCACACCTTCGGGCCGCGTGATCGGGGCCGGGCTGGCCGGCGTCACGGTCGCGGCTGCCGCCGCGGTCGCGGTGGCCATGTCGCCGACCGCGAGCGCCACCGTCGACGTGATCACCATTTCCAGCGCCACGCCCACCGTCGGCGGCGACTACACCCTGCACGCGTCCCTGTCGGGCGCGTCGGTCGGTCTGCTCGTCTACTGGAGCGACAATGGCGCCAGCCTGACCTCGGTCGGCAAGGTCCCGTGGCCGCCGGGTGAGGCCAGCCTGGACTGGTCGCCGTCCACCCCGGGTCAGCACATCATCACGGCTTCGCAGGGCAACAGCACCCAGACCCTGGTCGTGAATGTCGGCACCGGTTCCGGCGGGACGACCACGACCACGCCGCCGACCACGACCACCACCACGCCGCCCACCAGCACCCCGACCACCACCACGCCGGGCAGCGGCGGCGCTGGCAGCAATGGCACGGGCAGCGCGAGCGGCAGCGCGGGCACCCTGGTCGGCGGACTGCTGCGCGGCCTGTTCGGCAGCAGCTAGCAACCACCCGATTCGGGTACGGCGTGACGGGTTTTCCGGTGGGGCCCGTCACGCCCACCAGTACCAAGCGGACGCTTGCTTGATTATTTTTTCGAAATAGCCACGCTTCACACATCCGCTCCCTTAGGGTGCGGAAGCCCGCACACCTCCCCGTGGGGCAGCACAGGAGAGCAACACATGCGCAACACACCACCGAGAATCAGCGCGCGCCGAGCCGGCGTGGGGATCACCGGCTTCGCCGCCCTCGCCGCCGCGGCCGTGGTCGCGGCCCCCGCGTCCCTCGCCGCGGTCGACACGGTCAGCATCGACCAGACGAACCCGGTGGTCGACAAGGCGTACACCATCTCGGCCACCCTCAGCGGCGCGTCGATCGGCCTGCTCGTGTACTTCAGCGACAACGGCAACGAGATCGGCCCGCCCAAGATCCCGTCCCCGCCCGGACACGCCTCGATCAGCTGGCGGCCCACTACCAGCGGACAGCACATCATCACCGCGTCCCAGGGCCCCAACAGCCAGTCGATCGTCGTGCAGGTGGCCGACGCACCGCTCGGCTCGGGCTCCAGCAGCACCGGCAGCGGCTTCGGGCCCGCCGGCCCGCTCGGCAGCGGCAGCAGTGGCACCACGCCGAACTAGCAAGCGAGACAGGACTTTCCGCATGAGCACCATTCGTGCATCGAAATCAGCCCGCCGGATCGGCGCGGGCGTCGCGGGTCTCGCGACCACCGCCGCCGTCGCCGTACTGGCCGCGCCGCAGGCCGCCGCCACGGTCGACTCGGTCGCCATCTCCGGCAGCGCCCCGTACACCATCAACACCGGCTACACCCTCACCGCCAACCTCAGCGGCGCAGGCATCGGCCTGCTCGTCTACTGGTCGGACAACGGCACCAGCCT
This sequence comes from Nocardia sp. NPDC004123, assembly GCF_053603795.1. Classification (NCBI taxonomy): domain Bacteria; kingdom Bacillati; phylum Actinomycetota; class Actinomycetes; order Mycobacteriales; family Nocardiaceae; genus Nocardia; species Nocardia sp. NPDC004123. The sequence continues at coordinate 107,568 of NZ_JBSGGG010000026.1, read as the reverse complement.
CACCCCGGCCGGCAAGGTGCCGTGGCCGATCGGCTACTCCAGCATCGACTGGAAGCCCACCACCGCGGGCCAGCACATGATCACCGCCTCGCAGGGCGGCAACACCAAGACCATCGTCGTGAACGTGACCGATCCGTCCCAGCCGGGCGGTGGCGGTGGCACCGGTGGCGGTGGCGGCACCGGCGGGACCGGCAGCGCGGGTTCGGCGCTGGGCGGCCTGCTCGGCGGGCTGACCGGCAGCGCCGGCTCGTAGCGCACCGGTTTCGTGCCCGCCGTCACATCGCGGCGGGCGCGAACGTCCCGAGCCCGGCCCGCGTCGTTATGTGACGCGATCGCGGGTGTCCGGGAGGTGAACAACCGGTGCGGCCGGGCGACAAACGAATCAGGCTGCGCAGAAGTATATTTCGCATCCCCTCCGGTCCGATGACCTCGGGATGTGAATAGCCCGAAGTATGCGCGACATCGTTCCGCTATTGCGAATTCACCGGAGCGTGTTAGACATCCTGGCCATGATCAAGAAAACTCTCGCCGTCACTGCGCTGGCCGCAGGCGCCGTTCTCGCCATCGCGCCGCAGGCGTTCGCCGACAACGCCGACCCCAATGCGTACAGCGATCGCACCGCCGACTTCGTCGCGTACAACGATCCCGCCGCCCTGGGCGCCAAGGATGCCGGCAAGCAGATCATCGTCAGCCCGTACGGCACCAGCCACACCATCGCGTGCAAGGGCAATGGCGCCGACGTGCCGTGGTACGGCTGCATGCAGCAGGACAACCCGGGCCTGGGCTGGATCATTCTGGACAAGCAGGACCTGCCGGGCCTCGGCCCCGCGTGGGTCGACACCATGAAGAACGACCCCAACGCCTGAGCACCGCAGACCGCCGGGGGCCGCACGAAGGACTTGGTCGGGAGTAAGCCGAACCCGCCCGCTTCGCGAATGCGAAGCGGGCGGGTTCTTTGTCGTCCGGGCGGGCTACGCCTCGAGCTTGTAGCCCAGGCCGCGCACGGTGACCAGGTGTTCCGGCTTGGCCGGGTCGGCCTCGATCTTCGAGCGCAGGCGCTTGACGTGCACGTCGAGGGTCTTGGTGTCGCCGACGTAGTCGGCGCCCCAGACGCGGTCGATGAGCTGTCCGCGGGTGAGCACGCGACCCGAATTGCGCAGCAGGTATTCGAGCAGGTCGAACTCCTTGAGCGGCAGGGTCACCGCCTTGCCGTTCACCTGGACGGTGTGGCGGTCCACGTCCATGCGCACCGGGCCGGCCTCCAGCACGCTGGTCTCGCTGCCGTTGTCGGGCTCCTCGCCGGCGCCGCGGCGCAGCACGGCCCGGATGCGGGCGATCAGCTCGCGCGAGGAGTAGGGCTTGGTGACGTAGTCGTCGGCGCCCAGTTCCAGGCCGACCACCTTGTCGATCTCGCTGTCGCGCGCGGTCACCATGATCACCGGGACACTGCCGCGAGCGCGCAGTTGCTTGCACACGTCGGTGCCGCTCATGCCGGGGAGCATGAGATCGAGCAGGACGATGTCCGCGCCGGAACGGTCGAACTCGGCCAGGGCGGCCGGGCCGTCGCCCACCACGGTGACCTCGAACCCCTCCTTGCGCAGCAGGAACGCGAGCGGATCGGCCAGCGACTCCTCGTCCTCGACGATCAGCACACTCGTCATCGGGTTGCCTCCACACCGTTGGTTCTGGCCCGCCCGAGGGGGCGCGAGCCGTTTTCCTTCTTGGCCACCGGAACACCGGTGGCAAGTCTCTTGTCGACCTGCCCGTTGGAATCGGCAGGGTGGGCCGGGATACGCAGGGTGAACGTCGATCCGGTGCCCAGTTTGCTCCACAGCGTGATCTCACCGTTGTGGTTGGCGGCCACATGCTTGACGATAGCCAGCCCGAGGCCGGTACCGCCGGTGGCACGCGAGCGCGCCTTGTCGGCCCGGAAGAAACGCTCGAAGACGCGCTCCTGGTCCTCCTTGGAGATGCCGATGCCGCGATCGGTGACCGCGATATTGACGTAGCCGCCGCGCAGCGCCCGGCTCACCGACACGTGCGAGCCGCGCGGGGAGTAGGCGATGGCGTTCTCGACCAGGTTGGACAGGGCGGTCACCAGCAGGGTCTGGTCGCCGAGCACCTCGAGGCCGCTGGTGGCGTCGGTGGAGACGGTGATGCCCGCGGCCTCGGCCACGTTGCGGGAGCGCTCGATGGCCTGGGTGACGACGGTGTCGACGTCGACGGCTTCCAGTTCCGGCAGCCGTTCCGCGCCCTGCAGGCGGGACAGTGCGATGAGCTCGGTCACCATCTTGCCCATGCGGCGGGCCTCGCCGTGCAGGCGTTCCCCAAAGTGCCGCACCGAGTCCGGATCGTCGGCGGATTCCAGCAACGCCTCGGCCAACAGGCTCATGGCGCCGACCGGGGTCTTGAGCTCATGGCTCACATTGGCGACGAAGTCGCGGCGGGTGGCCTCCATGCGGGCCTGCTCGGAGTCGTCGTCCGCGAACAGGACCACGAAGTTCGTGTTCTCCTGCGAGAGCGGCCGAGCAACCCCTCGGACAGCGAGGCGGGCGCGGCCCGGCATGGGGATCTTTGCGGTGAGTTCGAAATCGACATCCTGGCCGCCGGCCAGCACCTGTTCCACCGCGGCCCAGGCGCGCTCGTCGAGCAGGCGGTCGTGGACGACGCCCAGCTCCTCGGCGCGCGGGTTCACCAGCACCACGTCCCGGTACTGGTCCACCACGGCGATGCCGGACTCGGAGGCGAGCACGATCAGGTCCAGGACCTGGGACATGGTCAGCCCGGTGTCGGTGGCGGCGCGCAGGCGCTCCTGGCGAGCGTTCACATACGGAATGAGCAGTCCTCCGACGGCCAGTCCGACTACGGCCGCCAGGACTGCCAAAAGCACGGCCTGTGGAACGCTCACACTTTGAATCGTACGGTCGCCGACGCGGGGTCAAACCCCGGGTGCTGGAAGTTTCACGCAGGTCATGGGCACTTCCATCCTCGTTAGCCCGGCGTTTACGTAATGTTCGGTCAGCGTGTCTCGACCGCTGAGCGCCCTTGCGGCAACCACTTTCGCGATCGCGGATCAGTCCTCGGCGTCGCCGTAGAGGGCGGTGCGGACGGTGTCCCCGTGGCGGTCCGCCCACTCCCCCAGCGCGAAGATGGGGATGAGCAGATCCGCGCCCGCCGGAGTCAGCGAATACTCCACGCGCGGTGGGGCTTCCGCGTATCGGCGACGTTCCAGCAATCCCATCCGCTCCATGCGCCGCAGCGTCTGGGTGAGCATCTTCTGACTGATACCGCCGATCGCCCGCCGCAACTCCACCGGACGCATCGCGCCCTCGCGAAGTGTGTAAACGATCACAGTCAGCCACGAATTGCCGAACACGTCCACGGCCAGCCGCGCGGGGCAATCGGATTCGTGCCCGCCGTACTCCGCGAATTCCACCGGTTCGATGATCTCGGCCGTCATGAATCCAGCCTGCCACCCCCATTGGGCACCCGGGAGTGCGCATCGGAATCCCTAGCGTCGATTTCACAAGCCAGACCAAGGAGTTCACATGCGAATCGGAATCATCGGAGCCGGACAGATGGCTCGCGCTCTCGGCGGCGGCTGGGCCGCGGCCGGACACGAAATCGCGCTCGGTGCACGCACTTCGGCCCGCGCCGACCAGGCAGTCGCTGTCATCGGCCACGGCGCACGAGCCACCACCATCCCCGACGCCGCTCGCTTCGGCGACATCACACTGCTCGCCGTCCCGGTCGACGCCCTCGCCGAGGTGCTCGCCGTGGCGAACTCGGAGGACGCGACGGGCGTGGGTGCGGCAGACGGAACCGACGGACGGCACGCCCTGGCGGGCCGCACGCTGATCGACTGCACGAATGCCTTCGCGCCCGACAGCGGAGGGTTCACCCTCTCCGAACCCGCTGTCGCCGAACGGATCGCGGCCACTGTGCCCGGAGCCCGGGTGGTGAAGGCGTTCAATCTGCTTGCGGCCGAGGTCTGGGCGGGCCCGCACCGCGAGTTCGAGGGCCGCCCCCTGACCGTTCCGCTGTGCGGCGACGACCCGAACGCCGTGGCGACGGTGGCCGCCCTGGCCACGGACCTGAAGCTGCATCCGGTCCACGCGGGCGGCCTCGCCCAGGCCCGATACCTCGAAGCGACTTCGGCTTTCGTCGTCGGCCTCTGGTTCGCGGGCCACGACGCCCGAGCCGTGTTCCCGCCCTTGGAGTCCGCCTTCGCCGCTGCCGATTAGGCCGGTGGGCTTGCGGTGAACCAGAGAGTGAGTGTACGGTCACTCACATGAACAGGCGCGGGATCGCACTCTCGACTTCGGACATTCGGCGGGAAGCCGTGCTGGACTCGGCCATCACCGAGTTCGCCAAGACCGGATTCCACGGGACCCCGATCAACACCGTGGCCGCGACGGCCGGGATCTCCCCCGCGTACGTGTTCAAACTGTTCCCCAGCAAGGTGGAGCTGTTCGTCGCCGCGCTGGACCGGTGTTTCGAGCGGGTCGAGGGGGCGCTGGCCACCGGAGCCGCCCGGACACCGGGCGGCGATCCGGAGCGGGTGCTGCACGAAATGGGCGGGGCCTACGCCGAATTGATCGCGGACAAGAGCCTGCTCATGCTGCAGGTGCACGCCCTGTCCGCGGCCGATACGCCCGATATCGCCACGGCCATGCGCCGCGGCCTCCAGCGCATCACCGACTTCGCCGAAACCCGTTCCGGCGCAACGGGTGAGCAGGTGCAGCACTTCATGGCCTACGGACAGCTGTGCCACCTGATCACCACCCTCGGCCTGGACGCCGGCGAGGGCGCCTGGGCCGCCACCCTGACCGCGGGAATCCGCCACTTCAACTGACCTTCACACGCCCTCCGACGAGGGCGTTTTCTTTCAACCACAGAGTGATTGACCAATCACACACTTGAGAGGGACACACCGATGTCGAACATCATCGCCACCGAGGTAGTGCTGCCGGGACGCGTCGAGCCGGAGGGCTTGACCGTCATCGACCGCGAATTGCCGCCGCCGGGCACCGGCGAGGCGCTGGTCCGCATGGAGGCGACGGGCGTGTCCTTCGCCGAACAGCAGATGCGGCGCGGCAAGTACTACGACCAGCCCGCGTTCCCGTTCGTGCCCGGCTACGACATCGTCGGTGCGGTACTGGCGGTGGGCGCTGGGGTCGATACGGCCCTGGTCGGCCGCCGGGTCGCGGCGCTGACCAAGATCGGCGGCTGGAGCAGCCATCTCACGGTGCCCGCGGGCGATCTGGTGCCGGTGCCCGACGGGCTGGCGGCGGACGCGGCGGAGACCTTCGTCGTCAATGGCATCACCGCCTGGCAGATGCTGCACCGGAAGGCGAAGGCCCGTGCGGGGCAGACGATTCTGGTGCACGGGGCGAACGGGGGCGTCGGCTCGACGCTGGTGCAGCTGGCGCGCGCCGCCGGGATCCGGGTGATCGGGACGGCGTCGGCCCGCAATGCGGACGCGGTGGCCGCGCTCGGCGCACTGCCGGTGGACTATCGCGGGGACGTGGCGGCCCAGGTGCGGGCGCTCGCGCCGGACGGGGTGGACGCCGTCTTCGATCATGTCGGCGGTCCCGGCATCGTGGACTCCTTCGCATTGCTGGCGCCCGGCGGCACTCTCGTCTCCTACGGCAGCGCGGCCACCAAGGACGAGGAGGGCGATTCCCGGCTGCCGGTGCTGAAGCTGTTCGCCCGGCTGCTGTGGTGGAATGCGTTGCCCAACGGGCGGAATGCGTCCTTCTACAACATCTGGGCCGGACGCCGCCGGCTCGCCCGGTTCCGGGCCCAGCTCGCCGCGGACCTCGGCGCGGTGCTCGAGCTCGCGGAGCGCGGCGTGCTGCACCCCCAGATCGCGGCCCGAATCCCGTTGCGGGAGGCGGCACGGGCGCTCACCCTCGCCGAATCCGGCACCGTCACCGGCAAAGTCGTCATCGTCGGCGAAGCCTGAACCTCGGCACCGATGCGAGCGAATAGCAAAACCCCGGGTGTGCACGCCGTTGTGCACACCCGGGGCTTCGATCCCGGAGGGACGGATTCACCAGCCGGTGTTACCGCGGACCGGGATGTTCACGAAGCTCGGACGGTCGGGGTCGAGCTGGAGGTGTTCGGGCTTCAGACCGGTGTCGATGAGCATCGGCAGGATGGGCAGGCCCTTGGGGAAGTTGCCGGCGAAGACGTCGACGCGCAGGCGGTGGCCCGGCTGCAGAACGGCCTGGGTGCCGCCGAGGGCGATGTCGAGGGTGGTGGCCTCGCCGGGGACGGTCTCCTCGCGCTTGTCCAGGGAGGTGAAGGCGCGCGGGTCGGTGTAGTCCCCGTTGGCGGAGCGGGTGCTGTTGGCCTCGTCGACCTGGCGCAGCGAGGCCATGAGCTCGCCGGAGGTCAGCACGGTCGACTGGCCGTCGGGGGCGACATCGTTGACGGTGACGGTCCAGTAGCCGTCGGCGGCGTCCTGAACGGTGTTGAGGTGCACCGCGATCGGGCCCGAGACGGTGGTGGCCTCGGCCACCGGCGCGCTGGTGAAGGTGAGCGCGTTGGTCTCGGCGATGCGGGAGTCCTTGGCGCAGGCGTCGACCAGGTTCAGGATGCCCGCGGTGGCCTGGGCCGCGTCATTGGAGCAGACGGTGGACAGGCCGGGCGCGACGGTGAGCCGGTCGGTGTCGCCATTGGCGTCCGCGCTGAGCGAGCCGTCGTAGACGCTGTTCGCGGTGCCGGAGCGCTGCGACGAGAGGTACATGCGGCGGTAGTCGGCGGCCTCGGAAACCGGTGCGGTGGGCCCGAATCCGCCCTGGGTGGTCCAGCCGCCGCCCTGCTGCTTGAGAGTCACCGGCCCGTACTGATCGATGCCGTTGTCGATGCCCTTGAGCCACTTGTCGAACCAGGCGCGCTGCAGCACGTCCAGGCGCGGCGGCGCCCCGACCCGGTTGACATCCGCACCCGAGGTGACGTGGTAGGTGTTGCCCATGAGCAGCTGCTTCTGGCCGGGCGGCAGCGGAATCTGGTTGTAGATCTTGGATTCCGAGTAGGTGAACAGGTCGTGCCAGCCGCCGGTCACGAAGGTCGGCACCTGGATCTTGGCCGGGTCGCCCAGCCACTCCTGGCGTTCCTGGCTGAAGCCGTTGAGCATGTCCTTCACGCGCGGGTCGATGCTGTTCATGTCCGTGCTGGTGTAGGCCGACATGAGTACGTCGAGGTAGCCGAAGGGATCGTTGACGCGGTCCTGCAGCCATCTGAAGTCGAAGGCGCCGTTGGCGATCGAAGCCAGGTCCGGCACCCACTTGAGGCCGTTGATGGCGCTCAGCCACAGCGGAATGAAGTTGAAGCCGAAGCCGCCGCCGGGCGCGAGCACGTCGTCGATGAGGTCACTGCCGGGCACGATGGGGAAGATGGCCTGCAGCGCGGGCGGCTGCTTCTCGGCGGCCTGCACCTGGTTGATGGCCGAGTAGGACAGGCCGTTCATGCCGATGCGGCCATTGCTGAAGCCCTGTTTGGACGCCCAGTCGATGACCTCGACGGTGTCCTGCTGTTCGCGCCCGCGCAGCATGTCCCACTCGCCCTGCGAGAAGCCGGTGCCGCGCACGTCCACGACGACCTGCGTGTACCCGGACTTGATGAGCTGGCGGTCGACGGAGAAGTTGCGGAGTTCGCCGTTGCCCGCCGCGTTCAGCAGTTCACCGAAGCCGGTGAGCGGAGTGCCGTCGAGGTGGATGTTGCGGAAGACGTCGAGGAGCGCGTCGGACAGGCCGGGGATGGAGAAGGCGCTGTCGGCGACGTTCGACACCAGCTTGGTGTAGGGCGTCATATTGACGACGGTCGGCGTCGGGGCATCGATGGGATGACCCGCGGCGTCGGCCGGGTGGTAGACATTGGCCTTCAGGACAATGCCGTCACTCATGGTGATCGGGACGTCCCAGTCGATGAAGACGTTGGGGTACTGCTGCTGCCCGTCCTCGGTGGTGGTCCATTCGGCGCCGGCGGCACCGCCGTCGGGGCCGGTGGGGATGGCGGCATCGGCGGTGATGCCGGCAACAGGCAGGAGCAGAGCGACCGCGGCGGCCGAGACCGTGGCCCGTAGCGCGTGCTTCATCGAAGTGATCTACCTCTCGCAAATGGTCGAACGCCCAGCAGCATATCTACTGCGAAGTAAGTTGCAAACCCCGGTTACAGACACCGATTTGAACTGGCGACGCTTCGGAAAATTATTTTGCGAGACCGGGAAATACCCTACGGTCACGTAGTGAGACGCGTATCACAGCCGCGGATAAGGCATTCCGATCGAGGCTTCGACGCGAAAACCTCGCCGGAAATGAAAAACGCGCTGTGACCGCATAATCCGGTCACAGCGCGAGTTTCGTTTCGAATTACTTGCCGCCCTGGCCGGCCACGGCGGCGGCGCCCGCCGCGGCGGCCTCGGGGTCGAGGTATTCGCCCTTGCCGATCGGCCGCAGGTTCTCGTCCAGCTCGTACTTGAGCGGGATACCCGTAGGGATGTTCAGCTCGGAAATCTCCTCGTCCGAGATGTTCTCCAGGTGCTTCACCAGGGCGCGCAGCGAATTACCGTGCGCGGCAACGAGAACCGTCTTGCCCGAGCGCACATCGGCCGCGATGGTGTCCTCCCAGTAGGGAACCATGCGGGCCACGACGTCCTTGAGGCACTCGGTGCGCGGCACCTCGATGCCGGCGTAGCGCGGGTCGCCGTCCTGGCTGTACTCGCTGTCCACCTCGATCGGCGGCGGCGGGGTGTCGTAGCTGCGGCGCCACAGCATGAACTGGTCGTTGCCGTACTGCTCCTTGATCTCCGCCTTGTTCTTGCCCTGCAGCGCGCCGTAGTGGCGCTCGTTCAGGCGCCAGTCGCGGACCACCGGAATCCAGTGCCGGTCGCAGGCGTCGAGGGCATTGTTGGCGGTGCTGATGGCACGGCGAAGCAGTGAGGTGTAGACGATATCCGGCAGAATCCCGTGCTCGGCGAGCAATTCACCGGCACGCTTGCCTTCCGCGACACCCTTGTCGGTGAGACGAACGTCCACCCAACCGGTGAACAGGTTCAGGGCATTCCATTCGCTCTCGCCGTGGCGCAGCAACACGAGGGTGTACGTCATGAAGTCATCCTCCCACGCGGGGTTTCGCCTGCATTCGGGGCCCCGAGGGCGAGAATCGCGGCACCCTGCAGGGTGGCCTGATCGGTCAATTCGGACGGCACCACGCGCAGTCCGCGCAGAAACTTCAGCCGCGCGTGTGCCGCGGCGGCGGTCCGCAGCGGACCCCACAGCGGTTCGCCGGATTGCGCGAAGCCGCCCCCGATGACCACCAGATCGGTGTCGAGCAAGGCGGCGGCCGAGGCGACAGCCGTCCCGATCGCGGTGCCCGCCCGCTCGAGGGCGGCCACCGCGATCGGCTCCCCCGCGTGCGCCGCGGCCGCGAGCTCCACCCCGGTCGTTCCGGTCCAGCCCTGCCGCCGCGCCCAGCGCACCGAGGATTTGCCACTCGCCACGGCTTCCACACACCCGAATCCACCGCACGCGCAGGGCTCGTCCCGACCGGGCACGACAATATGACCGACGTGCCCGCCATTTCCGGTGCGTCCCATGACAACCCGGTCATCGGAGATGATGCCGCCGCCAATTCCCGACGAAACAGTCATGGCGAGCACATTCGGCACCCCACGCGCAGCCCCGAAGCGCTGCTCGGCCAGCACCAGGCACACACCGTCGATGGCGAACCGAATCTCGGCCTCCGGAAACAATTTCCGCACCGCATCCACGATCGGAAATCCCTCGGCCCACTCCGGAATATTGAGCGGCCCGCAAACTCCGGCACCCACATCCACCGGCCCGGCCGACCCGATGCCCACCGCACCGATGCGGGCATCCCCGGCAACATCGGTCAGCAATGCCCGGCAGGCATCCCACACCCCGGATTCCGGTACCGCGATCCGCCGCGGATTCCCCACCGCTCCATCCGAATCCACGGCCGCCGCCGCGAATTTGGTCGCTCCGATATCCAGCGCTAATACCGTCATCGCCGACCGCCTCCTGTGCGCTTCCGTGTCCCGATGGTCCGGCCGATTGTCGCGCACGGAGCTCGTTCTCCGTATGCCACGGTGACAACTGATTTCGCAACGGTCGGGGTAACTCGCCGGGGACGTCCACAATCGGTTCGGCTCCCAGCCTCCGGCACGCGTTGCCGACGCCGACGGCGCTCGGCCGTGCGCTGAAGTCTCGGGGAGGCGGGTCAGTCCACCAGGTGTTCGAAGGCGCGGAGGTTCTTCAGCGACTCGCCGCGGGCGACCCGCCATTTCCATTCCCTGCGAATGGATTCGGCGAAGCCGAGTTCGAGCAGGGTGTTGAAGTCGGCGTCGACGGCCTCGAGGATCTGGCCGAGCCAGCGGTCGAGTTCGTCGGGGGTGACACGGTCGTTGGACACGCGGCCGACCAGGTAGATGTCGCCGACGCGGTCGATGGTGTAGGCCACGCCGTAGAGGCGGCGGTTACGGCGGAGCAGGAATTTGTAGACGCCCTCGAAGTTCTCGTCGGGCTTGCGGCAGACGAAGGACTCCATGCGGACGCCGTGCTTGCCGACGCTGACGCCGATGACGGTCTTGAGCTTGCGTTCACCGGGGAGCACCACCACGAACAGGTCGGGGGCGTCGCGGGTGTACTCGATCTCCCGTTCGCGCAGCGTCTCGTCGATGAGTTGGGCGGTGGCACGGGCGGTTTCGTCGTTCAGGCCGCCGGTGCTGGCATGCGGGCGGGGCGTCCACTCCTCGGTGCGGTCGGCCTCGCTCATCTGCGTACTGCTCCCATCCGACGCCGCCACAGCGCCAGCGATCTGGCGTGATTGCTGTCAGTGTGCAGGTTACCGCTGTGCGGCCGGGCGGCCGGTGCCTGGGCGAGCGCGGCGGCATAGCTGTCGAGCAGCGCCTCGGCCGTGTGCGCCCAGGAGAAGTTGGCGGCGTGCCCGACCGCGGCCCGGCCCATGTCCTCGAGCTTGCCCGAATCGTCGAGCAGCGAATGCAGGGCCGCGGCCCAGTCGCCGGTCTGGTGGCCGGGGACCAGCAGGCCGGAGACGCCGTCGTGGACGGCGGTGCTCAGCCCGCCCACATCGGCGGCGAGCACCGGGGTGCCGCTGGCCTGCGCCTCGATGGCGACCAGGCCGAAGGATTCGTTGTAGCTGGGCACGGCCACCAGGTCGGCGGCCCGGTAGACCTGTACCAGCCGGTGCGCGGGCTGGGGCGGCAGGAAGGTGACGCGGTCCGAAATGCCCAGGGCCGCAGCCAGTTCGATCAGGGCCTCGGGTTTCTTCAGTCCGCTGCCGGACGGGCCGCCCACGATCACCACGCGCAGCGGGCGTTGCGGCGGGGTCGGCAGGGCGGCCTCCTCGGCCAGCACCTGGGCCGCCGCGCGCACCAGCACGTCGGGGGCCTTGAGCGGCTGGATGCGCCCGATGAAGGCGACGATGCGCTCGTGCGCGGGCAGGCCGAGTTCGCGGCGGGCGGCGAGCTTGTCGCCGGGCTGGTAGCGGGTCAGGTCGGCGCCGGGCAGGGCCACATCGATGTGGTCGGGGTCCGCGCCGTACAGCTCGATCAGCTGCCGGGCCTCGTCGGCGGTATTGGCGACCAGCCGGTCGGCCTCGGCGACGATCTGCTTCTCACCGATCTCGCGGACCGCGGGCTCGGGGCAGTCGCCCTCGGCGAGGTAGGCGTTCTTGACCGCGGCCAGGGTGTGGGCGGTGTGCACCATGGGCACCCGCCAGCGGTCGCGGGCCAGCCAGCCGACCTGACCGGAGAGCCAGTAGTGCGAGTGGATGAGGTCGTAGTGGCCGGGCAGATTGCGGGCCTCGGTGCGCAGCACCTCGGCGGCGAAGGGGCACAGCTGGGTGGGCAGATCGTGTTTGTCGAGCCCCTCGAAGGGCCCGGCGGCCACCGTGCGGACCAGCACGCCCGGCGCGGCCTCGACCACCGGTTCGTCATTGGAGGAGGTGGCCCGGGTGAAGATCTCGACCTCGGTGCCGCGACGGGCCAGCTCGATGGCGGTCTGCAGCACGTAGACGTTCATGCCGCCCGCGTCGCCGGTCCCGGGCTGGGCGAGTGGTGAGGTATGCACCGATAACACGGCAATTCGATTGGGCCGTAGGTCCAGGCGCTGACTCACCACTCCAGTGTGCACGGGGGTAGTAACACCCCATGCACGGGTTACCTTCCCAAGTGAGGTCGGTCACAACTCGCGTGAGCCGCTCGCGGGCTTCGCCCCCGAACTTCCGCGACGCGCGATTACCCCAGCGCCTCAACGAAATTGGTGATCTCCGTCACGAACCGGCGGGGATCCTCGATGAAGAGGCCGTGCTGCGCGCCCTCCCAGTAGGAGGTCCGCACGTCCGGCGCGGCGCCGGCGATGTAGCGGCCGTTCTCGATCGGCACGACCGGGTCGGCGGTGCCGTGCAGCACCAGCACCGGCACGTCCAGGCCGCGCAGGGTCTCGGTGTTGTCGACGGTGCGATAGAACAGGGCCTTGCGTACCCGGGGCAGAGTGGCGATGCTGCCGCCGAGCAGGCGCTGGGCGTCCACGCCCTTGTCGCGGCCGGGCCCGGTATTGGCATTGCCGAAGGCGGCGAAACCGCGCATGGCCTTGCCCGCGCTCTCGTCGAAGACGTCGGGGATGGCCTTGCTCATGCCCGGACCGGTCTCCGCGCCCTGGACGCCGCGGCCGATATTGGCCTGTGAACCGGTGTAGACGACGCCCGCGATCGCGCCGGTCCCGTAGGCGGTCAGGTAATCGGACAGCACGATGCCGCCGTAGGACCAGCCCAGCAGGATCGCGCGGGAGGAGATGTCCTCGGCGGCGAGCACCGCGGCGATATCGGCTGCCCAGTTCTTCGGGTCGTCGTATCCGGCCTCGGGAGCGTCGGAGTAGCCGTGGCCGCGCAGGTCGACGGCGATCACCCGGAATTGCTCGGCGAGCAGGTCGGCGGCCTGCCCCCAGCAGCGCAGGTTTCCGGACCAGCCGTGCAGGAGCACGAGCGGCCGGGCCCCCTCCGGACCGGTCACCCGGTAAACGATGGTCGTGCCGTCCGCGCTTGCTACTTCCCGAATCGCCATAGGAGTGAGGCTAACCACCCGCGACGCACCGGCGACACGCCCTGCCTAAGCTCAGGGACATGAGCACTCGTACCGCTGTGGTGACCGGAGCCAGTTCGGGTATCGGCGAGGCAACCGCCCGCGAACTCGCCAAGCAGGGGTACCACGTGTACGTCGGCGCCCGCCGGGTCGATCGGCTGGAGCAGCTGGCCGCGGAGATCGGCGGAACCGCACTGCCGCTGGACGTGACCGACGAGGAGTCGGTGCGCGCCTTCACCGAGGCCGTCGAGCGCTGCGATGTGCTGGTCAACAATGCCGGCGGCGCGAAGGGCCTGGCGCCGGTGCTCGAGGCGGATCTGGACGACTGGCGCTGGATGTGGGAGACCAATGTGCTGGGCACGCTGCGGCTCACGAAGTCGTTGCTGCCCAAGCTGATCGCCTCCGGTGACGGCCTGATCGTCACCATCACCTCGGTGGCCGCGTTCTCCACCTACGACAACGGCTCCGGCTACACCTCGGCCAAGCACGCGCAGGCGGTGCTGCACCGGACGCTGCGGGGCGAGCTGCTGGGTCAGCCGGTGCGGCTGACCGAGATCGCGCCGGGCGCGGTGGAGACCGAATTCTCGCTGGTGCGTTTCGGTGGCGACGCCGAGCGCGCGGCGAGTGTGTACCAGGGCATCGATCCGCTGGTCGCGCAGGACATCGCGGAGATCGTGGGCTTCGTGGCCTCGCGCCCGCCGCACGTCGATCTGGACACCATTGTCGTCAAGCCGCGCGATCAGGCCGAGGCGGGACGTTTCGCCCGCCGCTCGTGAAGTCGCCTCTGCGGGGGTAGGTCAAATGGTGTTGTGCCGCAATGTAGTTCACCTCACACGATCTGAACCATAGATTTTTCAAAACCGAAATACCGGCACTGCTAGCGTCGCCCGCAACCGAGGGCTGCTTGGAGTGAACATGGTGAGATCACGAATCGAGGCGGTCGGGTCCTATCTGCCCGACACCGAGGTATCGACCGCGGAGTTGCTGGCCCAGCTGGCCGTCGACTCCCCCATCGACCTGGAGCGCATCAGCGGCGTGCGGCACCGCCGCCGCTGCGCCGAGAACGAGGATTCCCTGAGCGTCGCGCTGGCCGCGGCGCGGACCGCACTGGACAATTCGTCCTATGACGCTGCCGATCTGGACATCGTCATCTCCTGCTCCATCACCCGCATTCGCGACGGCGAATTCTGTGTGGAGCCGTCCTTCGCACTCATGATCCGCAATGAACTCGGTGCGACCGGGGCCATCCACTTCGACGTCTCCAATGCCTGCGCGGGCATGATGAGCGGAGTTCTGGTGCTGGATCGCATGATTCGTGCGGGCATGGTGAAACGCGGGCTGGTGGTTTCCGGGGAGTACATCACGCCCATCTCCGACACCGCCGTGCGTGAGATGTCCGAGAAATACGATCCGCAGTTCGCCTCGCTGACCGTCGGCGACGGTGCGGCCGCCGTCATTCTGGACAGCGAAGGCAGCGCCGACGAGGGCATCGACTACATCGAACTCAATACCAGCGCCGGTTTCGCACAGTTGTGCCTGGGCATGCCCAGCGATCGCAGTTCCGGCATCGCGCTGTACACCGACAACCGGGCGATGCACAATGAATCCCGTTATCTGCTGTGGACCACCCGGCAGCGGGATTTCCTACGCGAGAACGACAGCAGTTTCGCGGCGGAGGGCTACGACCACGTGATCCATCATCAATTCAGCGCACCCGCGGTGGAATTGGTATCGAAGATCGCCGAACGCGAATTCGACGCCCCGGTGCCGCCCGCGCTCATGGTCCTGGACCGCTATGGCAACACCGCATCCACCTCGCATTTCGTGGTCTTACACGACGCGCTCAAACAACAGCGGATAGCGTCCGGGGCGAAAGTACTGATGGTGCCCGCGGCTTCCGGCGTCGTGGCCGGGTTTCTGTCGGTGACGCTCGGCGACCTTCGGGTGTGATGCAGCATGGGAATCGTCATTTCTTCCGTAACCACCGAAATCGGCGGCGGCAGCTCCATCGAGCAGGCGGCGGCCGCGGCGCGCCGGGCCATCGCGGAGGCCGGCGCCACGCCGGAGCAGATCGACGCGCTGATCAATACCGGCGTTTATCGCGACTCGAACATGGTGGAACCCGCCATGTCCGCGCTGATTCAACAGCAGGCCGGCATCGGGCTGGAGTATCGCAGCGGCGATGTGCCGTGCCTGTCCTTCGACCTGATGAACGGCGCCTGCGGCGTGCTCAATGCCATCCAGGTCAGCCAGGCGCTGCTGGAGGCCCCGACCGTGCACCGGGTGCTGCTGGTCTCCGGTGACGCGCATCCGTCGAAATCCCCCGAACCGCAGCCGGGCTTCCCGATCAAGCCGGTGGGCGCGGCCATGTTGCTGGAAAAGCGGCCGGGCACAGCCGGATTCGGGGCGCTGCACATCAGCGCCACCGACGGGCGGCCCGCCGCGGAGGGCTTCGTGCGGCTGTCGGAGATGGGCTCGACCGGCCGGTCCTCGATCACCGTGAACCGCACCGGCGATGTGGAAGAGCTGCTGCACCACGCGGTTTCGGCAGCGTCCGAGGCGCTCGACGTGGCCGACGCTCCCCCCGCGCGGACGGTGCTCATCTGCGGGCGGCCCACCCCCGAATTCCCCGCACTGCTGGCCGCGCGCCTGGGCATCGCGCCGGAGGCGCTCAGCGCCGACGACACCGAGGGCTCCGCCTCCCCGCGCTTCGACTCGCACACCTCGGCACTCCCGGTGGCGTATCTGGCGGCCCGCGACAGCGGCAAGCTCGATCGGGCCGACGTAGCCTTGTTCGTGGCCGCCGGGGCCGGGCCGTCGGCCGCGGCCATCGCCTACCGCCTGCCGAAACCGTAAGCCGGGGCGAGGAATCCGCCGGGAGGGGCCATGAACGAACTGTGGGTGATCGTGCCCGCCTACAACGAGGAGCACGGCATCGCCGGCACGCTGTCCGCCCTGGCCGGGCAGCAGGACCGGGACTTCACGCTGCTGGTGGTGGACAACAACTCCACCGACGCCACCGTCAAGGTGGTGCGCGATTTCGCGGACACCCATCCGGGCCTGCGCGTCGAGGTGATCACCGAGCTGCGCAAGGGCACCGGCGCGGCCGCCGACACCGGCATGCGGCACGCCATCGCGGCCGGTGCGACCCGGCTGGCCCGCACCGACGCCGACTGCCTGCCCGCCCCCGACTGGACCGCGCGCATCCGGGCCGCCTTCGACTTGGGGCTGCGGCTGATCAGCGGGCAGCTGATCCCGCGCTCCGACGAGGGCGTGCGGCTGCGTGATCGCACCATCATCCTGGTCGCGCTGGAGGTGGCCTCCCTGTTCGGGAAATTCCGGCCCGGCAACCGCGATCCGCGCTACCTGGGCCCGTATGTCATGACGCCCGGCTGCAATATGGCCATCACCGCCGAACTGTACGAGGCCGCGGGCGGATTCCCGCGCACCGCCATCGAGGAGCTGCACGAGGATCGGGCGCTGGTGAACGCAGTGCGCACGCTCACCACCGACTACGGGCTGCGCCGGGACGTGCGGGTGTACGGCTCCAACCGGCGCGTGCGAGCCTGGGGTGTGCGCAAGACTCTCGCCTGGTACGCCGACCATCGCTACAAACCGGAGCTGGTGGACATCCGGTGAACGCTGGATACCCCTCGGCGGGTGAGGATTTCACCACTCTGCTCCGCGAGCAGGTGCTGCGCACCCCCGACGCGCCCGCGCTGGGCATGATCGGCGAACCACCGCTCAGCTTCGCCGAACTCGACGCCCGCGTCCGGCTGGTCGTGAAACGCCTGCACGGCATGGGCTTCCGGCCCGGCGACCGCATGCTGTTCTCCGTCCGGCCCTGCGTGGACGCCGTGGTCATGGTGTTCGGGACCATCGCGGCGGGTGGCACCATCGTGTTCGTGGACCCGGGCGTCGGGCCCGAATTGTTCGCGCGCCGCATCGAATTGGCGCAGCCGAGCTGGGCCGCGACGGAATCGCTGCTGTACCTGCTGAGCGGGCCGCTGCGCGGGTTCGGCCGCCGGCTCGGGCTGTCGCTGCCGGAGTTCGGGCAGCTGCCGGTGCGGCATATCCGCTGCGGGCCGTGGCTACCGGGCACGCCGCGCGGGGCCCTCCCGCTGCGGCAGCTGGTGGGTTCCGAGCCCGGTTGGCAGGGTCCCGCGACCACATCGACCTTCGACGCGCCCGTCGAGGACCCCGACGCCGAGGCGCTCATCGTCTTCACCTCCGGCACCACCGCCGACCCGAAAGCCGTTGTGCACACCCGCGGTTCGCTGGGCGCGGGTCTGGCGGCCATGGCGGGCTGCACCAGCCTCATGCCCGGTTCGCACCTGCACACCGAACAGCTGATGATGGGGCTGCCCGCGGTGCTGGAGGGCGCACGCTGGTCCATGCCGCGGTATCCGCGCTTCGGCACCCACATCGACCCGATCGGCTTCGCGCGCACCCTCGACACGGCGACGCACGCCTTCTTCACCCCCGCCGACCTGGCGGTGGTGCTGGACGCCATCGAGGCCGGGCGACTGGTCGCGCCGGTGCACCTGGAGGAGATCTCGCTGGGCGGCGCGCCGGTCACCACCGCACTGCTGCGCCGCGCCCGCGCCGCCCTCCCGGACACCGAATTGCTGGCCGTCTACGGCATGACCGAGATCCTGCCGGTGGCCATCACCTCCGGCGCGGACAAGCTGGCCTTCGAGGGACCCGGTGACCCGCTCGGCCCACCGGTCGAGGGCGTGGACGCGCGTCTGGCCGACGACGGCGAGCTCATCCTCTCCGGCCCCAATCTGTGCCGCGGCTACCTCGGGGAACCGCCGCTGAAGGAGATCGCCACCGGCGACCTCGCCCGGTTCGAGGGCGGCACCCTGGTGCTGATGGGCCGCAAGAAGGACATGATGATCCGCGGCAAGACCAATATCTATCCGGGCCTGTACGAGCCGGCCATCGCGGGCGTCGAGGGCGTGCGGCAGGCCATCATGGTCGGAATTCCCGACGAGATCGGCGACGAGCGCATCGTGCTGGCCGTGGTGGCGGACCCGGACGCCTCCGATCTCGAGGACCGGCTACGCCGCGAATTACCCTCCCTGATCGATGTTTCCGCGCTGCCGGACGACATCGTGCTGGTCGCGGAGATCCCGTTCGGCGGGCGCACCAGCAAGCCCGACCGGGCCGCGCTACGCGCCCGGCTGGCGCAGCGGCTCGGCTGACGGATCCGGGCGCTCGCGCAGCGCGGTCAGCATCGCGTCCGCGAAATCCGCCGCCCGCCGCTCGGACAGGACCGGTTCGGCGTAGCAGAACCCGAGGCGCATTTCCCCGTGCGCGGTCGCGACCGCCACCGTCAGCACGCTCACACAGGAATTCGACGCGGCCAGCGTCAGCCCCGAAAGCCGCCATGCCCCGGCCGTTTCCGGGAGTTCGACCCGCCCCAGATTGGTGACCGACACATTCCACGGCGCCCGCCGATCCACCAGGTCCGCCAGGCGCCGGCCGGATTCCAGCGCCCGCGGCGTCCCGAATCGCATGCCCGCCACCGTCGCCAGATGCCGCCGCTGCCGCACCCCGCGCTCGAGTTGGCGTTTCACCGACCGGGCCGCGGTCCACAGCGGAACTCCGAACGGCACGAATCCCACCAGCACCGGCGCATAGATCCCCGGCTCATCGCCGGCCGGACGCGGGGAGAGCAATTCCCGGAAATCCACGGGCGACGCGATCCCGGCGATTCCGCTCCCCCCGGAATTCGAGGCGCCGACCGCGGACGCCGCCGCGGCGGCCAGCGCCCCGTGCACGGTGACTCCGGCGCGCCGGCAGTCGGTTACCAACGCCGCCAGCGCTTCCCGATCGAGCACCCGGTGCACGACCCTGGTTCGCCGCTCCGGTAGCGCCGCCCGCGCACCGGCCACGCGCTGCGGCCGCTGCCCGAGCGCCGCCACCTGATCGAACAGCGTCGTATACGCCCACCGCCACCACCCCCGCGCCCCAGCGGGAATCAGATCATCCGCGGCCGGAACCTCCGCACGCTCCGCCACCCCGGCACTCGCCCCCGCCGCATGCCCGATCAGCTTCTGCAGCAACGCCATCAGCGACCGGCCGTCCACGATGAGGTGCGAGATCGTGAGCACGACGTCATGGAACTCGTCCGATGTCCCCGCGCCGACGGCGATATCGACAATGCGGGCCAACCCCTTCGCGGTATCGAAGGGATCAGCCATCTCGGCATCGATTTCCCGCACCCACGCCTCGGAGTCGTGCGACTCCATGCGCCGCACCGGAATTCGCGGCTCAGGCACAGCCCGGAACCACGGATCCCGGCCCGCCTCGTCCACTACCCCTACCCGCAGGAGCGGATACTCCGCCACCAGCGCGGCGGCCGCCTCCTCCAGCCGCCGCGCCGCAACCCGCCCGTGAACCCGCACGCGCCCAGTGCAATTCGACGGCGAGATCCGGTCGATGATCCAGAACCACCGCTCCGAGGGACTCAGGGCGCGCATGTCGCGGAAGGGTTTTCAGCGGCCGCCGACGGGCTGGGGCGGGAGCGGGGTGGCCGAGATCTGGTTCTTCGGCTCGCCCTGTAGCGCCGAGAGGCCCTTCCAGGTCTCCCAGTCGATGGTCCAGTCGTAGATGTCGCCGTCCGCCGCGGAGAGCTGGATGCGGGTGCCGGTGACCTCGACCGGGTCGCCGTAGAGGGCGGTCGGGAAGTAGGCCTGGGCGTCGGTCGGGTTGAGGTTGATGCAGCCGTTGGTGACGTTCGAATTGCCCTGGGCGGACACCGATTCCGGATTGGCGTGAATGAACTCGCCATTGTTGGAGATGCGCACGGCCCAGCGTTCCCGCACGTTCGTGTAGAACGGCGGGTTGGACATCATGAAGTCCTCGTACTTCTCGGTCACCACGTGGATGCCGGAGCGGGTGACATTGCGGTCCTGGTTGCCTTCGCCGTAGCTGCAGGCGAAGTCGAAGACGGTCTGCCCGTCGCGCACCACCTGGACGCGGTGGGTGGGGGCGGCGGCCTTCACGATCTGGGCGCGGCCGATACGGAAGTCGGAGGTCAGGTCGGAGTCGCCGAACAGCCCACTGCCCATGTCCATGCCGTACAGCTTCGCGCCGACGTGCACGGTGGTGCCCGGCTGCCAGTACTCGCGGGGCCGCCAGTGCACCCGGGAGCCGCCGTTTTCGTCCTGCAGCCACGCCCACGAGCCCTCGGTCTCCGGGGTGGCGGTGACGACGAGCGCCTTCTCGACCGCGGCCTTGTTCTCGACGTGCCCCTTGAACTGGAGCATGATCGGCGCCGCGATGCCGACCTCCTGGCCGTCACCGATATTGATGGTGGCGGGCGCGGTGTTCTTGGGGCTGATGGTGGTGAACTTGCCGTCGATGGCCACCGGCTTGTTGTCGGTGCCGATGGCGGTGCCGGACCAGGTGTAGGTGGCGCCGTAGCCGAGCGGTTCGTTCACCGTGAATTTGCTGTGAGTGGCATCGAAAGTGCCGGTTACCTGCTTGCCATTGGAATTGGTCAGCGCCAGCTGATCGATGCGGCCATTGCTGACCGTCGCCGACACCGCGGTGGTGGGGTTGACATTGTCGGTGCCGCTACCCGGCTCCAGCTTGACGGACGCGACCGGAGCGGCCGGCTGCGGGCCGCCACCACCCTTGTTCGACGACGAACACGCCGCCGCGATCACTGCCGTCGACGCCACCAGAGCGGCCCGCATGGCCGCCCGGCGGGACAGTCCTCGATTACTCACTCGCTCGACCCTACCCCCGCAAACCGTGTATTCCGGACGCTGAATTGGTGGCGAAAGCCACTCGCTACAGGCTGACTCCCACGGTCACAGGTTCCGGATCCAGATGAATGCCGAAGCGCTCAGCAACCCCCTCGCGAACCGTGCGGGCGAGAGTCACCAGATCGGTCGCGGTAGCCGCGCCCCGATTGGTCAGCGCCAGCGTGTGTTTGGTCGACAACCGCGCTGGAGACCCGTCGCCCGGAAAGCCCTTGGCGAAGCCGGCGCGCTCGATGAGCCAGCCCGCCGAGAACTTTACCCCGCCGTCCGCGGGATAGGTGGGCACGGCCACGTCCGCCCCCAGATGTGACGCGATCGCCGCGCGCACCGCGGCCACCTGCGCATCCGGAATCACGGGATTGGTGAAAAACGATCCCGCACTCCAGGTGTCGTGATCCGCCGGATCCAGCACCATGCCCTTGCCCGCCCGCAAACGCAGCACCGCGGCGCGCACCTCCGCCGCGGGCCGGGACTCGCCTTCGGTCGCACCGAGCGCATTGGCCAGTTCGCGGTAGGCGAGCGGCGCACTGGAACCGTCAGCACGCAGGGCGAATTCGACCGCCAGCACCACGGCGGCGGCACTGTGCTTGAGAACCGAAGTGCGATAACCGAATCCGAGCTCCTCCGGCCCGGCCCAGCGAATCTCGCCGGTCGCACGGTCCAGCAACCGGACCCGACGCAGCAGACTCGCCACCTCGACACCGTAGGCGCCGACATTCTGGACCGGTGTGGCACCGGCCGAACCGGGAATTCCGGACAGGCATTCGAGACCGCCCACACCGGCCGCCACGGTCGCGGCCACCACCGCGTCCCAGTTCGCGCCCGCCGCAGCGATCACCGTGTCACCGGTGATCTCGACGTCCTCGGTCGCGATCCGCACGACAACCCCGTCGAACCCGTCATCCCCGATGAGCAGGTTGGAGCCGCCCGCGATGAGCAGCATCGGAATTCCGGCCGCGTCCAGTTCGCGCACGGTCGCCACCAGGGCGTCGGTGGTCGCGCAGTCGGCGACCGTGGCCGGACCGCCGACCCGCAGGGTCGTCAGCTCCGCCAACGGGACCGCGGCACGCAGCCGCGCACCGGTCGCCGTCAGCCGGTCCCGCAGGTCGTCGAACGACACCACCCGAGAAGTACGCACAGGCACAGACGGTAGCCTGTCCGACCATGGCGACACCTCTGGCCTTCACTGCGCACTCGACACATCCCATGGCCGCGGTGCGCGCGGCGTTCGCCGACGAGCAGTACTGGAAGGACCGCATCGAGGCGGTCGGCGGCCCCAATGCCCGCATCGAGAACCTCGTCATCACCGGTGACCAGGTGCGCGTCGACATGGTGCAGACGATTCCGGCCGAAGAGCTGCCCGCGCAGATCACCGCGATCAAGCCCGACGGCCTGACCATTCCGCGCACCGAGACCTGGCACGGCAGCGGCGGCACCGTCGAGGCCCGCGTGGACGGCGCGCCCGCCACCGTGAACGGCACCCTGACCGTCACCGATAACGGCTCCGGCTCCACCTTCGTGGTGGACGGCTCCATCGACGTGAAGATCCCGCTGTTCGGCAAGAAGATCGAGGCCGCCATCCAGCAGCACCTCACCGAACTGCTGGAGCGCGAGGCCGAGTTCACCGACACCTGGCTGAGTTCGCATTGAGCACCCCGGTGCACGGCCGGCGACCCGCCCCAAGGTCGCACTGACCGGGGTCGCCCGGCAGTAACCTGAGCGATCGTGGCACGCCGACTCGACTACTCCGCGCGGTATCCGCTGCACACCACCCGAGAGGTGTACGCCGCGATGATGAACCGCGAGCACTGGGATGCCCGCATCGAGGAACTGCGCAAGCACTCCCCGAACGACATCGTCAGCCTCGACTCCGGGGACCACGGCATCACGATCGAACTGCGGCACGTGCTACCCCGCGACACCCTGCCCGAGATGGCGCAGATGGTGGTGCACAGGGACATGGTGATCACCCGCCGGGAAACCTACGGCCCCTACGGACCCGAGGTGACCGGCGAGTACACCGCCGAAATCCCCAACAGCCCAGGCACTCTCGGCGGCACCATGCGTTTGTTCCGCACCGAGACCGGTTGCACGCTGCGCACCTCCTCGCGGGCCCAGGTCCACCTTCCGTTCTTCGGGCGCAGGCTCGAACAGCTCATGCTGGTCAACCTGGTGGACCTGTTCCGCGCCGAAGCCGAGGTGACGAAGGTTTGGCTGGATCAGCAGCACCCCGTCGCGTAACCAAGCCGATCGGCACGATCACCCGCGGCACCACCGGCATCAACCGGCTGCGCCGCGGCGATCGCTGGATGGCGCACGACTCGCTCGTCGCCGGGCGATTGCTGGATGCCGCGGATCCGCTCGTGGTGGATCTCGGATACGGCGCCAGCCCCGCCACCACCCTGGAGATGGCGGCCCGGCTGCGGACCGTCCGGCCGGACCTGCGGGTGGCCGGCCTGGAGATCGATCCGGAGCGCGTGGTTCCCGGCCGGGACGGGGTGGTGTTCGCGCGCGGCGGTTTCGAACTCGCGGGCCTGCGGCCGAGCCTGGTTCGGGCTTTCAACGTGCTGCGCCAGTACCCGGAATCCGCTGTCCCCGAAGCCTGGTCGACCATCCAGTCGGGTCTGGCTCCGGACGGCCTCCTCCTCGACGGCACCTGCGACGAACTGGGCCGCCGCTGCGCCTGGATCCTCCTCGACCGCACCGCGCCCCTCTCCCTGACCCTCGCCTGGGACCCCTTCACCGTCGGCACCCCCTCCGACATCGCCGAACGCCTCCCCAAGGCCCTCATCCACCGCAATGTCCCCGGCGAACCCATCCACACCCTGCTCACCGCCGCCGACCGCGCCTGGGCGGTCGCCGCGCCCCTGGCCCCCTACGGCCCCCGGGTCCGCTGGCGGCACGCCTCGAACCTCCTGCGCGAGCAGGGTTTTCCGCTCCGCCGCTACCGCCGCCGCCTGCGCGACAACCTGCTCACCGTCCCCTGGTCCGCCGTCGCGCCCCTGCCCTGAGCGGATACGCCGGCCGCACGCGGATCAGGGGAGCTTGTGGCGCAGCTCCTGGATCGTGCCGGAGATCGCCGCCGGGGCCAGCAACGAGCGCGGGGCGAAGGGCTGCCGCCAGAGGCCGCCGTGGGCCGCGCCGGCGGCGAAGAGGGCCTCCGGGTTGGCATTTCGGGGTTCGTCGTCCGCGAACAGATCCGCCACCAGCTTGGCGGCGAGCAGGGTGCGGGCAGTGGCGGGGTCGAAGACCTCGATGCCGAAACGGGAGGCGGCACGGTATGCCATAGTGCGCCAGGGGTATTCGCGGGCGACGCTGCGGGTCCAGGCGGGCGGGGCGACGGTGAAGGACACGGTGTGCTCCGCCGCCCGGGCCAGGACGGCTCGCCAGCGCGGAAGACGTTGGGCCAGGGCGTAATCCGGTCCGGCCAGGGCGGGCAGATTGTCGAACAGACCCCAGGCCCCGCCCTCGGAGTCGAAGATCGGGCGCGTGTAGTTGAGGCGATAGAGCGAGTGTGGGGCCACGCGATGCAGGAGATCCTGGGCGCTGCCACGGATACCGCGGTCCGCCAAGCGATCCCGAGCCGCCGCCGCCACGGAGGCGGGCACGGCGTAGGTGTCGGTCGGCGAGCCGATCAGCGCCAGTACGGCATCGGAATGATGCCGCAGCAGGGTTTCGGCGAGCACGTCGGACGCGGCGGCGAGCCGGACCCCGGCCGCCCCGGGCAGCCCGGCATACAACCCGAGCACCGGCCGGGCGTCACTATGCGCGGTGATCCACCTGACCAAAGCGGGAAAACTCCGGGAGATGTCCACGCCGGGTTCGCCGTCCGCGACCGGGAACCGCATGACCCCCGCCCCGGCCTTCGCGACCGCCCGCAACCGCTCCCATCGCACCCGGCCCGGCCGATCCACCGCGAGCACGTCCGCGCCCCACCCCAGCAACGGCCGCAACGGGCCGATCTCGGCGTCCGCACCGGTCACCGTCACCCGGAAACCGGGCAGCCGCAACCATTCCGGATGATCGACGACCCGCTCGATCGCCGCCACGAAGTCGGCTTCCAGAATCCCGCGGGTCTGCCACTCGGCCAGGCGCAACCGCAGCGCGTCGTCGGCCAGCAGCAGCCCGCGCCACGGCACCTCGAGGCGTTCCACCGCGGGGGCCTCGCCCGGGACCTCGGCGGTCTCCAGGACCGTCCCGCCGGCCTCGGCGTCCACATCGACGGTGTCCAGCGCCGCCACCGTGCGCCCGACTGTGAACCGCAGCATGTGGCGCACCGCGCCCAGCCCCGCCTCGGCCATACCGATCGAAACCTCCGGCGCGCCGATGGCCAGCGCCGTCATGCCCCGGAAAACCCGGTGGTAGCCGCGCCGCCAGTCCCGGCAGGTCTCCACCGACTGCGCCAGATCGGCGTCGTAGGGCCGGATCGCGTCGGCGACCACGGCCGCCGAGAACATGTCCGCGATCCGCTCGGGCGGGCCCGGCGGAAACACCAGATCCCACACGTCAGCACCGACCGTCCCCATGAACAGTCACCCTGCCATGAAATGAGCCGCCGCGAAACTCGACGACCACACCGCGAAAACCCCGGTAGGCCCCTAACGCGGGTCCTCCTGGGCGCGGGTCAGGGCCCGGTGCAGCCGGGCCGCCGTGGCCGGATCCAGAGCGGTACTGGCGGAACGAATCTCGGCGCGGGCGCAGCGGTGGATGGCGACGGCGTCGGCCACCACCTCGTCCAGCGCGGCCTGCCCGATCCCGGCCTCGGCCAGATCCAGCACGGTCCGCAGCGGCGTGGTCACCAGGAAGGCCCCCGCCGACTCCACATCCGTGCGGGCGAAGCTGCGCCGCAGCACCACCAGCCGCGGCGACAGCGGGAACCGCCCGACCCGCGCCGACAGGTGCACGAATCGCGGCCGCAACCGTCCCAGCCCGTGCAGTTCGGCGGCGCTGTGGTGCGAGACCGCCGCGGCCCCGTCGAACCAGGCCGACCACATGGCGTACTCGTCGAGCGGCCCGTCCGGCCAGTCGGCCATCCGCAGCAACCCGACCCCCGAACGCACGATGCTGCCGTCCCGCAACCCGTCGCGAATCCGGACCTCACATCCGGTGCGCAGCACCTGACGGGTGGTGAAATACCCCGCGTGCCGCGCGGCCTGCTCCCGCAACGCGTGCCATCCGTACTCCGGATCGGGCTCCGGTGCCGCGTTCCCAGCCATGACATTCAGGATAAGCGGCACCCATGTGCGTTATGTCACAATCCACGCCTGTGAGCCGACACCTCACAGGATGCACAGAGCTCACTCAGAAAGCTCGGGAAGAATCGCCTCCATGAATTCGGAACCCACCTCGGACGACGCGATCAAGCGCGACGCCACCGTCGCGCAGCCGGACAACCCTGCCGCGCAGGCGGTCGAATTCGGCAAGCCGGACAGCACGCCCACCGAAATCCTGGGTGCGGAGCACGACTCGCCCACCCAGGTGCTCAACGGCCAGGGCGCCACCACCGACTGGTGGAACGACCCCACCGCCCAGCACGGCGCCCAGCCCACCCCCGGCCTCGACGCCCAGCCCACCCAGGCCCTCCACCCGGGCGAGGCGGCCTACGCTCTCGGCGCCACCACCGGTCCGGGCCACTCGACCGGTACCGCGCCGACCACGGTGCTGCCGGCCGGCACCGACACCTCCGGTTCGATTCCGCAGCCCGGCGGCACGCAGCTGCCGCCCGGCACGCCGCCGCCCCCGATGAACGGCGGTGGCGGGCAGGGCGGCTCGTCCGGCAAGCGACGAAATCGCAAGCGGACCCTGCTCATCGTGGGCCTGGTGTCGACGCTGCTGGTGGCGGGCGGCCTGGCGGGCGGTGAGGCCTACGCCCGCAACAAGGTCGAGAAGTGCATCAGCTCGCAGTTCCAGGCGCAGATGGGCTCCAAGATCGATGTGTCGTTCGGCTGGAAACCGCTGCTGCTCACCATGTTCGACCACAAGGTCGGCTCGGTGACGGTGAACAGCGACGACTCCAAGTTCGGCCCGGCACAGGGCATGGTCGTGCACGCCACCTTCAAGAACCTCGAAATGTCCGATGGCGGCAAGCAGGCCACCGTCGACAGCTCCACCGCCGATGTCACCTGGAGCACCGAGGGCATCACGAAGACGCTGGGCGGCTTGGTCTCCGGCACCACCGCCGATCCCGGCTCCGGCACGCTGAGCTTCGCGGTGCTGGGCGGCCTGGCCCAATTGCAGGTCAAGCCAAAGATTGTCGGCGACAAGATCGAGGTCGACACCCTGCAGGCCGCACTGCTCGGCTTCGGCCTGCCCACCGATCTGGTCTCGGGCATCGTGGATCTCATGACGCAGAGCCTGCAGAGCTACCCGCTGGGCCTGCAGCCCACCAAGGTCGAGGTCACCAAGGACGGCCTGCACGTCGCGCTGCAGGGCGGGCACACCGAGCTGAAGGCCGATCCGAACCAGCAGCAGCAACCGATCGACTGCTAGTCCGGAAACCCTTCCAGCACTTCCCGAGACCGCGACAGTCCCAGCCGCGTGGCGCCGGCGGCGATCAGTTCCGCCGCCTGCGCCGCGCTCCGGATACCGCCGCTGGCCTTCACCCCGAGTCGCCCGCCGACGGTCTGCGCCATCAACCGCACGGCATGCGCGCTCGCACCGCCCGCGGGATGGAATCCGGTGGAGGTCTTCACGAAATCCGCGCCCGCCCGCTCGGCGGTCCGGCACACCTCGGTAATGGCTTCGTCGGTGAGCGCGGCGGATTCGATGATCACCTTCAGCAGCGCCCGATCCCCGATCGCCTCGCGCACCGTGACGATATCCGCCAGCACCGCGTTGTAATCACCGGCCCGCGCCGCGCCGACGTCGATGACCATGTCCACCTCGGCCGCGCCCTGGTCCACCGCCAGCCGCGCCTCGGCCCCCTTCACCAGCGAATGATGTTTGCCGGAAGGGAAACCCGCGACCGTGGCCACCACCAGACCCGGCGCACGCACCGGCAGCATGGACGGCGACACGCAGATAGCGAACACGCCAAGTTCGCGCGCTTCGTCCACCAGCGCGGCCACCTCGGCGGGTGTGGCATCGGGCGACAGCAGGGTGTGATCGATCATCGCCGCCACGTCACGACGGGAAATCTGTGCCATGAGCACCGAGTTTGGCACACGCCCGGCGAATTTCGTTGCGGGCCGCCACCGTTGTCGCGCAGACTTGTAGGCGTGCTGATCCGTCGTGAACGTACCGGCGATGCCGCCGCGATCGACGCGGTGCACCGCAGCGCCTTCGGTCGCTCCGCGGATGCCTACGGTGATACCCCCTCTTCCGAGCCGATCGGCGACCCCGTCGAAGTCGGTCTGGTCCATCTCCTCCGCGACGACGGATCCGCCTGGATCCCGACCCTGTCGCTGGTGGCGGAGTTCCACGATCAGATCGTCGGGCACGTCTGCCTCACCCGGGCCGGCATCGGCCCGTTCCCGGTGCTGGCGCTGGGCCCGATCGGCGTCCGCGCCGACCATCAGGGCAAGGGCATCGGCTCGGCCCTCATGCACGCGGCCCTCGGCGCCGCCGACGCGCTCGACGAACCACTGGTGGGCCTGCTCGGCAGCCTCGAGTACTACCCGCGCTTCGGTTTCGTCCCAGGCAGCCGGCTGGGCATCGTCCCCGACCAGCCGGAGTGGGCCACCCACTTCCAGGTCCGCCCGCTCACTGCCTACGAACTCGAGATCAAGGGCGAATTCCGCTACGCCGACGCCTTCTACATGCTGTGACCGCGGCCCGGCCTGCGGTGAGCGGGGCCGTTGAATCACCCCTTCGATCCGGTGCCCGGCGGTTGCTGGGAGGATATCCGGTATGAGTTCCACCCTGGACGACCGTCGTTACGTGCTCACCCTGGGCTGCCCGGATCGTCCCGGCATCATTGCCCGCATCACCTCGTTCATCGCCGATTTCGGCGGGTCGATCGTGGAGGCGGGCTATCACTCCGACCTGGAAACCGGGTGGTTCTTCACCCGGCAGGCGATCGAGGCCGCCACCGTGCCGTTCGATCTGGACGAGCTGCGCCGCCGCTTCACCGCCGTCGCCGCCGACCTCGGCCCGGAGACCGACTGGCAGGTGCACGACTCCGGTGAACGCCGCCGCGCGGTGCTGCTGGTCTCCAAGGACGGCCACTGCCTGCACGACCTGCTCGGCCGGGCCACCAGCGGCGAGCTGCCCGCCACCATCGAGGCCGTCATCGGCAATCACCCGGACCTGGCCGGCATGACCGAGGCGCACGGCATCAAGTTCCACTACGTGCCCTTCCCCAAGGACCCGGCCGAACGCGGCCCGGCCTTCGAGCAGGTGCGCGACCTGGTCGACGCGCACGACCCGCACGCCGTGGTGCTGGCCCGTTTCATGCAGGTGCTGCCGTCGGAGCTGTGCGAGCACTGGGCGGGCAAGGCCATCAATATCCATCACAGCTTCCTGCCGTCCTTCGTCGGCGCGCGCCCCTACCACCAGGCCTTCGCCCGCGGCGTCAAGCTGATCGGCGCGACCTGCCACTACGTCACCGCCGAGCTGGACGCGGGCCCGATCATCGAGCAGGACGTCACCCGCGTCGACCACTCCGACACCGTGCGCGACATGGTCCGCCAGGGCCGCGATATCGAGCGGGTGGTGCTGGCCCGCGGCCTGCGCTGGCATCTCGAGGGCCGGGTGCTGGTGCACGGCCGCCGCACCGTCGTCTTCGAATAGGACCCGAAAAGCCAACGCCCGCCCCGGTTTTCCCAGGGCGGGCGTTGTCGTCTCCGAGGTCAGCCGGCGACGGCGACCGGGGCGCGGCGCGACCGGCGGATCACGCGGTGCAGCTCCACATTGAACGCCTTCTCCGCCTCGATGTTCACCAGATGCCCGGTGGGCAGAATGGTGTACCGGTCGAGATGTCCGGCAGCGGCGAGGGTGTCGGCGATCTCGCGCGAATGCACCTCCGGCAGCAGCCGATCGTGCGAGCCCGCGATCACCGTGGTCGGGACCGTCAAATGCGCTGCGGCACCGTGCAGATCGAGTTCGAGCAGGCCCCGGGCCACGGCCGCGCGCACCGACGGGCGGCAGGAACGGACGATCGAGGTGCCGAAGAGGATCTGGTCGCGGGTGGCGGCCGGAGTCATCAGCCGATGCTTGGCGATCAGGTTGACCGCGGGGCCGCCGGGCAGCGGCACCGGCGTGCCGAACAGCGCCAGCGCCAGCCAGTCCGGGCCCGGGATCACATCATTGAGCAGCGGAATCACGGTGGCGCGGTTGGGAATCTGACGCGCGGCGGTGGTGGCCAGCAGCACTGCCGAGGCCCGATGCTGGACCTGGTGCGGATAGCGGTCGGCCCACGCCTGAATGGTCATGCCGCCCATGCTGTGCCCGACCAGCACCGCCCGCCGGCCCGGGCGCAGCACCGCGTCGAGTACATCGGAGAGGTCGTCCGCGAGCTGATGGGCGCTGAAAGTGCGCCTGCCGCTTTCGCTTTCGCCGTGGCCGCGCTGATCGAACGCGACCACGCGGTATTCGCCGGCGAAGGCATTGATCTGCGGGTTCCAGTATTCGATGGCACAGGACCAGCCGTGCGCCAGCACGATGACCTCACCGTCGGCCGGACCGTAGGCGTGCACGCGCAGCTTCGCGCCGTCACGCGTGGTGACGGGGATGACCTCGGTGGGCCGTGGGGTATTGAGCGATGCGGTCCGGTAGTTCCGGGACCGCAGCCCGGAGCGGAAGGGCGCGGTCAGCGCGTCGGCGCCGACACCGGCCTCTGGCAGTTTCACCAGCATGAGCACTCCTTTGTGTTCCAGACCACCGTAGCGCGCTAACCAAGGTGCTTGCAATAGCAAGCAGGGATATATCTTCTTGCTCTACAACTATGTTCGTCGTGACTGCCGTCTCCGTTAAGGAACCTCAGGGGTGGGCGACCCTCACCCCTCAGGCGCCCACCACCCGCGCGGGGATTCCGAACGCGGACTTGGCGATCCGGTCGAGTTCGGCATTGAACTCCCGGTACGCCTCCACATTCCCCAGGTGACCGGTCGGCAGGATCCGGTACCCGCCCAGGTTGCCGGTCGCGGTGAGCATCTCGACGATCCGCTCCGAGTGCACCGGCGGGGTCATGTCGTCGGCCGACCCGGCGATGACGGTGGTCGGCACGGTCAGCTCGGCCGCTCCGCGCCCGACATCCAGGTAGGACAGCAGGGTCCCGAACCGGCGGCGCACCCGCGCCGGGCACGAGCGCACGATGTTCAGGCCGAAGGCGGCGACATCGCCGACCGCGGCCAGGCTCATGATCTGCCGCCGGAACACCCACGTCACCGGCAGGATCGGCGGGAAGAGAATCGGGGCGCTCAGTCCGAGCAGGCCGACCAGGAACGGCAGCTTGGCGATACCCCGATTGAAGAACGGGACCACGGTGGTCTCGGCGATCAGGTCGCCGGCCGCGGTATTGGTGAGCAGCACCGCGAGCAGCTGCCGCCGCACCCGCTGCGGATACCGGCCCGCCCAGGCCTGAATCGTCATGCCGCCCAGGCTGTGCCCCACCAGTACCGCGCGCCGGCCCGGCTTCAGCACGGCGTCCAGGACATCGGCGAGATCGTCCGCGAGCCGGCCGGTGGTGAGCGGGGCGGTGCCCTCGTCGCTCTCGCCGTGGCCGCGCACGTCGTAGGCGATGACGCGGTATTCGCCGGCGAAGGCGTTGATCTGGGGGTTCCAGTATTCGAGGCAGCAGGTCCAGCCGTGCACGAGCACGATCACATCGCCGTCGGCCGGGCCGTAGGCGTGCACCCGGAGCCGGGCACCATCGGAGGCGGTGACCGGAACGACCTCGTAGGGACCGGCCGGCGGATTCAGATCCGCATTGCCGTAGGTCCGGGTGCGCAGGTCCGCCCGGTGCGCGCGCACCAGGTCACGGACCTTCCGGCTGAGGTTCGCCCGGTGAGGCAGCATTGCCCGCATAGGACACTCCTTTGTGTTACTGCTAGATACAGTAACCCGGGCCGGCCCGTGCTTGCTAGTGCAAGCACCCGAAAAGTTCCCGAGCCGGAACCCACCTCACCCCCGGCCAGCGCATTGATGTGAGAAAAAAATGACCGCCACCCGGATGATCCGGAGTGGCGGCCGAGTGTCTCGAACGCGGGTTACCAGCGCGGCCCGCGCTGGATCTCATCCACCTTGGGCCGGACATCGGCGAGGTAGACGCCGGTGGCCACGATCGCCGCGATACCCAGAATCCCCACCGGGGTCTGCGCCAGCAGCAGGGCGCCCAGCGACGCCAGCAGAATCGCGATCCACACCGGCTTGGTCAGCTTGTCGACGGCCGTGAAGGCATCCGGGCGCTGGCGAATCGCGTGCACGAGCGCGAACACCGTCATGCCGAGCGCACACAGCTGCAACACCGTCAAGATCAAGCTGGGGATTCCCATCACCTCACCCATCATACGGGTGAAGCCCTGCCCACCAGGGCTTCTCACCACGACACGGGTTGCGGAACTCCGATGCTCACACCGCCCGGTGGCACCGCATCTCTCGGAGGGCGACCGTGTTCCCCCGAAACGCGGCCGCCCTCGCACACGTGAGTGTGCGAGGGCGACAAGCTTTTTCGCGAAGTGCGAGATCTACTTCTTGGCGGGGGCAGCCTTCTTGGCGGGGGCAGCCTTCTTGGCCGGAGCCTTCTTGGCGGCGGCCTTCTTGACCGGGGCGTCGTCCTCGACCGGAGCGGTCTCGGTGGTCACGTCCACGACCTCGGCGTCGACGGTCTCCTCGGCCTCGGCCTCTTCCTTGCCGGCGAGCCCGATGTAGGGGCCGACCTGGTCGGTCACCTTGCCGATGATGTCCTGGGTCTGCGACCGCAGGTCGTTGTAGCGGGTCTCGACCTGCTCGAAGCGCTCCTCGAAAGCCGGGTTGCTGCGCAGCTTCTCGACGGTCTCCTCGCCGCGGGCGGCCAGGTCGGCGTACAGGTCCAGCAGCTGGTGGTAGTACTGGTCGACCAGCTTGCGCAGCTCCTCGGCGGTGGCCTTCTCGCGCAGCTCGGCCAGGTCCTCGGGCAGCTCGGACGGCAGCGCCTGCACGCGCTGGCGCAGGGTCTCGGCCTGCTCCTGCAGGTCGGCCGGGAGGTTGGCGACGCGCTCGCGGGCCTCGTCGATGCGGCCCTGGACGTCGGCGGAGGTGGCGCGCTCGCGGATCTGCGAGACGGCGTCGAGCACGGCGGCGTAGATGGCGTCACCCGCGCCGACCGTGGCGTAGATCGGCTTGGTCACGGTCGCGGTCAGGTTCGATTCGGTCATGATGGTTCGCTCTCCTGGCGTGGCGGAACTTCGGTTGTGCGGTGCGGAACCTCGTTGTCCCTGTCTCCCCCGGGAACGCCCCCCATCAGGTCCGTTGCGTCCCCTCTGTCCTCGTTCGCCTGGTTTTCCCGGCAGAACGATTCATAGATGTCCAGGAGGACCTGCTTCTGACGTTCGGTCAGGCCGGCATCGGCCAGCAGGGCATCCCGGACAGGGCCGTGCGGCCTCTGCTCGAGGTACCCGGCCCGCATGTACAAGACCTCCGAGGAGACCCGCAGACCCTTCGCGATCTGGGCGAGTACCTCGGCGGACGGGTTGCGCAGCCCGCGCTCGATCTGACTCAAGTACGGATTGCTCACCCCCGCCAGCTGTGCGAGCTGACGCAGCGAGACCTGGGCGGCCTCGCGTTGCGCCCGGATGAAGCCCCCGATGTCGTGAGCCGCGTTGGCTACGCGACCCGTCCGATCTCCGGCGGCGGACGTCTCCGCGCTGTCGCCCTCGATCGGTTCGGGAACCTCGGGATCGTGCTTCATCACTCACCTTCCGGCGGTTGTGCGGTCAATTCTAGGACGGGGTGCTAACTCTTGCAAGCGCTCTGCTAGCGCAGTTCACCGAATGGCGCGTGGCAAACAGCCGGCGCTCCGCCGCGGCACTTATTGGTCAAATGTTCAGACATTGAACAGCAAATGGGAGACGGCATAGATGACCAGGCCCGCCAGCGAGCCGATCACCGTGCCGTTGATACGAATGAATTGCAGATCCTTGCCCGCCGCCAATTCGATCTTGCGGCTGGCCTCCTCCGCGTCCCAGCGGGCAACGGTGTCGCTGACCAGCGACGCGAACTCGGTGCCGTAGTTCGTGACCAGGTACCGGACGCCGCGCTCGAGCCAGCCGTCCACCTTGTCACGCATGGCGGCGTCGGTCGAGAGCCGCTCGCCCAGCTGCTGCACATTGTCGGCCACCTTGCGGCGCAGCGTGGAATTCGGATCGTCGGCCGACTCCAGGATCATGCGCTTGGCCGCTCGCCAGGTGGCCTGCGCCATCCCGGTGACCTCGCGCCGGCCCATGAGCTCGGTCTTGATCTTTTCCGCCTTTTCGATCATGGCGTCGTCGAATTGCAGATCGTGGGCGAAATCCTCGAGGAAGCGATTCGCCGCCAGCCGCACCTCGTGATCGGGCTGGGTGCGCACCTTCCAGGTGAATTCCACCAGCTCCCGATAAATGCGCTCGGCCAGCAGCGAATTCACGAATTTCGGGGCCCAGGACGGCGCGTCCCGGTTCACGATGCGGTCCAGCGTCTCCTGCGAGTCCAGCGCCCACTGGTGCGCGCGCTCGGCCAGCAGGTCCAGCAGCGGAGCCTGCCGGTTGTCCGCGATCAGCTCGTTGAGCACCTTGCCGATGGGCGGACCCCACAGCGGCTCGGCGATGCGCTTGACGATGGTGTTGTCGATGATCTGCTCGACATCCTCGTCGCGCAGCACGCCGATGACCGCGCGCAATATGGTCGCGCTCTCGTCGGAGATGCGTTCCGCGTGCTCCGGCTCGGCCATCCAGCGGCCGAGCCGGAGCGGGATCTGCGCGGAATTCACCTTGACGGTGACGGCATCCGGCGACAGGAAATTGGTGCGCACGAATTCGCCGAGTCCCGCGCCCACCTGATCCTTCTTCTTGCGGATGATCGCGGTGTGCGGAATCGGCAGGCCCAGCGGATGCCGGAACAGCGCGGTGACGGCGAACCAGTCGGCCAGCGCACCGACCATGCCGGCCTCGGAGGCGGCCTTCACATAGCCGACCCACTCACCGCCCGCGCCGCGCGAACCCAGCCAGGCGCAGACGATGTAGATGATCGTGGCCGCGGCGAGAAAGCCGGTGGCAATGGCCTTCATGCGCCACAGTTCGCGCTTCTTGCCCTCTTCGTCCAGGAGATCGGCGAACGCTCCGCCGCCGTTGAGTGTGGTCTTCATCGGCTTCGGCTCGGTCGTGTCGAGTACCCCGGCACTGCCGGCAGGTTGCTCCATATCGTCCATTCTGGCGCGTGGTGTGACGAACTCCCCGCCACCGGGCCCTTCCCGATCGGCGACGATCCACAGCATGGGAGGCTTAAGCTGAATAGGCCCAGGCCCAGGACGCGAACAAGGAGCCAACGCAGCGTGACCACCAAAGGCAGCGTGAGTGCCGCCGTGGAGGCGGCCACCGGTCCACGCGGTGGTCGTGTCGACGGCCGCAAACGCCGCTGGCAACAGCACAAGATCGACCGGCGCGAGGAGCTGGTGGACGGCACCCTCGCCGCCATCCGCAAGCGCGGCGGCGATGCCGGCATGGATGAGATCGCCGCCGAGATCGGCGTCTCGAAAACCGTGCTCTACCGGTATTTCTCGGACAAGCAGGACCTGACCCGCGCCACCATGGAGCGGTTCATCGAGACCACGCTGATGCCGCGCATCTACGAGGCCATCAGCGACGACCTCGACGAGTATCAGCTGGTCCGCAATACCTTGGCGGCCTATGTGCACACGGTCGACTCGGACACCGATGTCTACCGGTTCATCATGGGCAACGGCTCGGCCACCGACACCTCCACCCTCGCCGATTTCGAGAAGCTCTTCGCGCAGGTGGTCTCGGCGGTCATCATCGACAAGTCCTTCGACCGCGGCATCCAGACCGAAGGCGCGATGCTGTGGTCCTACGTGCTGGTCGGTGGCGTGCAGCTGGCCACCGACTGGTGGATCTCCAACCGCACCATGTCCAGCGAGGAAATGCTCGACTACCTCACGATGATGGCGTGGAGCGCCATCGAGGGCATGGTCCGCGCAGGCGGCGACCGGCACTACTTCAACGCGCGCCCGCACGTGCTGCCGGACCCGGAAAACCGCGAAAACAGTGCTAGCTGACGGCTAGCACTCGAGTTCGCAGTGTGGTTAGGCTGAACCCGGCGGACCACACCACGGGGTGTCCGCCGTGTCGGCACCAACGGGGGTGTTGGCTCCCATGGAGGGTCACTGATGGCGAAAGAGCTGCCCACATCCAGGCTTGCGCGGGGGACGAAGCTGGGAATTGCCGTCGCCGGTAATGCCTTGCGCGCCCAGAAGACTCGACGATCCATGCGTGGCCGCTCCGAGGCCGTGCGGGCGCGGATGGCCGAGGAGTCCATGATCCGGGCCACCGAGCAGATGGTCATGGTGCTGGGCACCATGAAGGGTGTGGCCATGAAGCTCGGGCAGATGCTGTCCGTGCTGGACCTGGATCTGGTGCCGCCGGAGCATCGGGAGCGGTTCCAGCGCCGGCTGGCGGTGCTGCGCGACAGCGCGCCCACGGTGTCGTTCGAGGTGATGCGGACGGTCATCGAGGAGGACTTCGGGCAGCCGTTGGAGGCCGTTTTCGCCGATTTCGATCCGGAACCCGTGGCCGCGGCGTCGATCGGGCAGGTCTACAAGGCGACGCTGCACGACGGGCGCGAGGTCGCGGTGAAGGTGCAGTACCCGGGGATCGACGTCGCGGTGCGCGCGGATCTGAAGAACCTGGCCATGTTCCGGCGCATCCTGCAGTCGGCCATGCCGTGGGTGACCCCGGCCGTGCTGGACGAACTGCGCCTGAATCTGGAGAGCGAACTCGACTACGTCGCGGAAGCCACTACCCAGAAACAGATTTCGGAGTTGTTCGCCGGGCACCCGTTCATCGTGGTGCCGACCACCTACCCGGAACTGTCCACTACCCGCGTGCTGGTGAGCGAGTACTTCCCGGGCCGCGGCTTCGACGAGATCCGGGAACTGCCCGCGGCGGAACGCAATCGGATCGGCGAGATCATCTACCGCTTCTACGTGGGCTCGCTGTTCACCTTCAACGAGTTCTGCGGCGACCCGCATCCGGGCAATCTGCTGCTGGGCCCGGACGGCCGGGTGGCGTTCCTGGACTTCGGGCTCTTCAACCGGATGGATCCCGAGCACGTGCAGTTCGAGGCCATCTGCATTCGCGCCGCGGCCGAGGAGCGGGCCGAGGATCTGCGCGATCTCATGGTCGAGCGCGGGGTCATCGATTCGCCGGAGGAGATCACGCCCGAGGAGTGCCTGGAATACGTGCTGGCGGCCTGTGAATGGGCGCTGGTGGACGAGGACCTCACCATCACTCCCGAATTGGCCTCCGGCGCTTTCGTTCTGGCGGTGGATCCGCGGGCCAGCGAGTTCACCGGGATGAAGCAGCAGAATCTGCCGCCCGAGCACCTGTTCTCCCGGCGGGCCGACTTCCTCACCTTCGGCATGCTGGGGCAGCTGGAGGCGACCGGCAATTGGCATCGCATCGCGCGCGAGTGGCTCTACGGGGACGAGCCGGTCACCGAACTCGGCCGCGCCCATCACAACTGGCTGGCGAGCCGCCCGGCTCCGGCGCCGACCACCGGGGGGACGACCAAGAAGACCCGTAAGCGCGCCGCCAAGGCGTGAAACCTCACCGACGGGAAAGAGAGCCATGGCCAACAGGGAATTCGACATCGTCCTATTCGGGGCGACCGGCTTCGTGGGCAAGCTGACCGCGCAGTATCTCGCCGAGGCGGCACCGGCCGGTGCGCGCATCGCACTGGCCGGGCGGTCGCCGGAGAAGCTGGCCGCCGTACGCACGGAACTCGGGGCCGCGGCGGCGGAATGGCCGCTGGTGCAGGCGGATTCCACCGATCAGGCCAGCCTGGACGCGCTGGCGGCACGCACCTCGGTGGTGGTCACCACCGTGGGCCCGTACCTGCGCTACGGGTTGCCGCTGGTGCAGGCGTGTGCCGAGAAGGGCACGCACTACGCCGATCTCACCGGTGAGCCGCTGTTCATCCGGGAGTGCATCGACCGCTTCGGCGAGCGGGCCGCCGAGACCGGCGCGAAGATCGTGAATTCCTGTGGCTACGACTCGATTCCGTCGGATCTGAGCGTGTATCAGCTGTACAAGCGCAGTGTCGCGGACAACGCCGGCGAGCTCACCGACGTCACCCTGGTGGCCTGGCTCAAGGGCGGGGCCAGCGGCGGCACCATCGATTCCGGGCGGGCCATGATGGAGGCCATCGCGGAGGATCCGAGCAAGGCGTCGGTGATGTCGCACCCGTACTCGCTGAGCCCCGACAAGGCCATGGAGCCCGATGTCGGCCGCCAGAGCGATCAGGCGCTCTCGCGGGCCTCGGCCATCGATCCGAGCCTGGACGGCTGGGTGGCGACCTTCGTCATGGGCGCGCACAACACCAAGATCGTGCGCCGCTCCAATGGCCTGCTGGGCTGGCCGTACGGCAAGAACTTCCGCTACCGGGAGGTCATGAGCGCGGGCTCCTCGGCCACCGCGCCGCTGGTCGCCGCGGGCATCGCGGGCGGGATCGTGGCCACCATGGCGGCGGGCGCGGTGCTCTCGCGAGTGGCCGTGGGCCGCAAGCTGATCGACCGCATCGTGCCCAAGCCGGGCACCGGGCCGAGCGAGCAGGCCCGGCGCAGCGGCTGGTTCACCATGCGCACCTTCGCACACACCACCTCGGGCGCGAAGTACGAGTGCACCTTCGCCGGCAAGGGCGATCCGGGCTATCAGGCCACCTCGGTCATGCTGGGCCAGTCCGGTCTGTGCCTGGCCTTCGACAGCCTGCCGGAGCTGGCGGGCATTCTCACCCCGGCCTCGGCCATGGGTGACGCACTGACCGAG
This sequence comes from Nocardia sp. NPDC004123, assembly GCF_053603795.1. Lineage (NCBI taxonomy): Bacteria > Bacillati > Actinomycetota > Actinomycetes > Mycobacteriales > Nocardiaceae > Nocardia > Nocardia sp. NPDC004123. The sequence continues at coordinate 68,710 of NZ_JBSGGG010000026.1, read as the reverse complement.
CGGTTGCGCGCGGCGGGCATCACCATCGAGGTCGCGCCCGTCTGACGCGCCGCGGCGATCACGTCCGGCGCGCGGCAGCGATCACGTCCGGCGCGCCGCGGCGGTCACGCCGGAGTGCTGTATTCCGCGATGAGCTCGCGGTAGCGATCGAAGGCGGGCTTCGGCGTGTAATCCGAACGCAGGAGCCCGAATTCGAGGTTCATATCACCCTGATCGCTGTAGGAGTCGCGCAGGCCGAAGTGCTCGTAGGTGGTGATGTTGAGCTCGCCGGCCAGGCCGTCGACGAGGCGCACCACGGTCCCGAGCATCTCGGCCTGCCGCGCATAGGACCGATCCGGCCCGGTGGCCCAGCCGTTTTCGGTGATGTGGATGGGGGTGGTGGCCGGAATGCCCGCAGCAGCCAGGCTTTCGCGGCGGAAGGCGGTCACCACCGCGGTGATGGCGGCTTCCAGGCTCTCTGCGGCGATCGGGCGGAAGACGTCGGGGAAGAAATCCAGGCCGACATAGTCGAGCGCGGCGGCGAATTCGCGCCCGCCCCGGCGGCCCAGATCGGTCCAGAACTCCTGTGCCGGATCGAAGATCGGTGTCGAGTTGCAGCCGATGCGGACCGCGAGCCCGAGCCGGTCCACCTCCGCGCGGGCGGCGCGCACCCCCTCGATGATGGCCTGCCGGACCTGCGGGTAGCCGCCGTTGCCGCCGGGTCCGGCATGGTTGGGCTCCTCCGCGATCTGCAGTGAGCAGAGCGCCGGTCCGTAGTCGCGAATCTGCTTGCGCAGGAACGCGAGCCAGCCGGTGAGGTCGTCGCCGGGTTCGTGGAAGCACACCACCAGATCGAGTTTCCGGTGCGCCGTGGCGTACTGCCAGGGCCGCGGCGGTGCCTCCTGGAATCCACCGCGCGCGTCGCTGTAGAGGACGTAGCCGCGCACCACGAATGGATGCTCGCCGTGCAGTTCGTCCAGGGCCGCCGTGATGCGGTCGGCCTCTTCCGGTGGGCCGGGCGTGACATTGCCGAACTGATCGCCGGCGAGTCCGCCGGCATAGATGCCGAATCTGAGCGTCATGGGTCCGACCATATCTCGAATTTTGGTGTCACACCAATTTTAGTGTCACACCTATACTGCTCAGCGACAGGAAGGAGAGGTCGTTGGCACTGCGCGAGGAGAAGAAGCGCGCCACCCGGACCGCGCTGGCCGACGCCGCCATGGCGTTGTTCGTGGAGAAGGGCTTCGACAAGGTGACCGTCGCCGAGGTGGCGCGCGCCGCGAACGTCTCGGTCAACACGGCGTTCAACTACTTCCCGACCAAAGAAGACCTGTTCTTCGACCGTCAGGACGAGGTCGCGAACCGGCTCGCCACCGCGGTGCGCGACCGGGCGCCGGGCGAGTCGGCGGCCGCGGCCGTGCGGCGCGCCTTCCTCGACCGGGTGCGGCGCGACGATCCCACCCTCGGCCTCTCCCCCGGCGCCACCACCTTCTGGCGCCTGATCGACGACAGTTCCGCCCTGCAGGCCCGATTGCGCCGGCTCGGCGAGCAGACCGAGACCGCGCTGGCCGAGGCGCTCGCCGAGGCCACCGGCACCGGCCCGGACGACCCCACCGCGCGGCTCGTCGCGGCCGCCCTCGCGGGCCTGGATCGCGCGCTGCACGCGGAGATCCGCCGCGCCACGCTGGCGGGTGCGGACCCGGAGACGGTGCGCGCCACCGTGATCCGAGCGGCGACCGACGGATTCGACACGGCGGTAGCGGGACTCGCCGATTACGCCACCGGCGATAGCAACCCGCCGAATGAGTGCGGCAGGTCACAGATTGCGCGTGCCGGTGACAGGCAGCACCCGCAGAATCTCTCCGGTAGGGTCGCGGACGGGACGGAGGTGGTACCCAAGAAAGGGGGGTCGGCCACGTGAAATGGATCCTGACCCCGGACGAGTTCGCGATGATCTGGACCCGCGAAACCGATCTGGAACGCCGTCCCTATCCGCTCGACACGACTCCGGCGACACCCGAGAATCCCGACGACGCATCGCAATTCGGGCCGATCACCCCGGGCGCAGCGCCGGCGCGCTTCCTGCGCCGCACCGATCCCGACCTGGCCGCAGCACTGACCCTGTGCGCCCGCACCGACACCACCACCGTCACCCTGTACGGCGAGCGCACCGCCGGCCCGGAGGCCCGCCGTATTCTCGCCTTCGCGGCGGTGGCACAGCAGCGGGTGGGCATTCTGGTCTCGCTGCCGGACGCGGTGACGGTATCGCTGTGTCCGGCTGAGCAATTGGGGCGGGAACTGGTGGAGGTCATCGGGTCGGCGCCGCCGGGACGGCTGGAGCCGCTGCGCGAACCGCAGCAGGCGGTGCTGTATCCCGACGCCGCCGGCACCGGCGCGGAGGCCGACCGCTTCCGCCGCAAACTGCGGGAACCGGTGGACGGGCGCGGATTCATCACCGTCACCGTCGAACCGGCGAATCCGCTGTCGCCGCCGACCCGGCATCGCACCTGGCTGGACTTCTCCGGCGACGGCCGCTATCTGCTGACCACGGCCGCCGACCTCACCCTGGCCCCGGTCACCGATGAGGAATTGGCCGCGCACCTGGTGCAGCTGGCCCGGGTGTGAGTGCGGGCACCGGACGGGTTCGGCGCGGTTGCCTGCGGGAAACCACGCCCCCGTGCTAGGCATGAGGAATGGCGAAGGCGACATCCTGGTCGAAACCGGTCACCAAGGCACTACGCGCCGATGGCGTCAGGGTGAACGATCTGAATACATCCACGACTCCGGGTTTCAAGGGCGACAAGCGCGCCGGCGAGGCCCTGCTCGAGGAACGCCGCGCGGTGTTGTCGGATCTGCAGGAAAAGCTCTATGCCAATGGCCGTTCCGGTGACACCCGCAGCGTGCTGCTGGTGCTGCAGGGCATGGACACCGCGGGCAAGGGCGGCATCGTCCGGCACGTGATCGGTTCGGTGGACCCGCAGGGCGTGGACCACGCGGCCTTCGGGGTGCCGACGCCGGAGGAACAGAAGCACCACTACCTGTGGCGCATTCGCAAGAAGCTGCCGCGCGGCGGGCAGCTCGGTGTGTTCGATCGCTCGCACTATGAGGACGTGCTGGTGGTGCGGGTGCACGATCTGGTCGCGCCGGAGGTGTGGGGCAAGCGCTACGACGAGATCAACAAGTTCGAGCGCAAGCTGGTGGACGACGGCACGACCGTGGTGAAGGTGGCCATGTTCGTCTCGCTGGACGAACAGAAGAAGCGGCTCATGCAGCGACTGGACCGGCCCGACAAGTACTGGAAGTTCAACCCGGGCGACATCGACGAGCGCGCGTACTGGCCGCAGTACCAGGAGGCGTACCAGGCGGTGCTGGATCGCACCAATACCGACTACGCGCCCTGGTATGTGCTGCCCTGCGATTCCAAGTGGTACGCGCGGCTGGCCGTCACCGAACTGCTCATCGACGCCCTGCAGGGCCTGAAGCTGGACTGGCCGCCCGCGGAGTTCGATATCGCCGAACAGAAAAAACGTCTCATCCAGGGGTGATTCACACCCCACCGGGTGAATTCTCGCCGCTGACCACGGAAAATCGCTCGTCGTAGCAGACCGGGCGCGACTCGGCACGCGCACATGCAGGAATCTCTCAGGTTCTCGGGTGAAGATGGGCGCGCACGTGTCGTGACAACGGAAGGCGTGGTGAGCACAGAGGTGAGCACTAAACCGGGTGACCGTAAAAATCCGCTCGCGAAAGCGGCGCGGGCCGAACGCAACCGCAAGATCTTCATCCAGGTCGGCGTGGCCGCGGTCCTGGTCGGTCTGGTGGCGGCCATCGGCATCGGTCTGGCGATCCGCAAGCACGACGACAACAAGGGCGCGCCGGCCGCGCCGTCGGCCTCGTTCGCCCCGGCCGTCACCCACGATCCGAGCACGGGCGCGGTTCCGCCGAACGTCACCCCCGGCGGCGCCATCCGCATCGGCAATCCGGACGCCAAGGCGAAGGTCCAGATCGTCGCCGACCTGCAGTGCCCGGCCTGCAAGATGTTCGAGGGCTACAACTCCGACGTGCTGGCCAAGGCGGTCCAGAACGGTTCCGCCACCATCGATTACAGCATCATCTCCTTCCTGGACCGGGCCTCCAACGGCAACCAGTTCTCGACCCGCGCGGCCAATGCCGCCTATGTGGTCGCGACCGCGGACCCGTCGAAGTTCCAGGCCTGGCTGGGCACCATGTTCGGCAAGCAGCCGCCGGAGAACGGCAACGGCATGACCGATGACCAGCTCATCCAGATCGCCGCCGACGCCGGATACACCGATCCGCAGGTGGCACAGGACATTCGGGACGGCAAGTACATCCAGTTCGTGAAGGACGAGACCAAGGCGGTCTTCGCCACCGGCCTGCAGTCCACCCCGACCGTCTACGTGAACGGCAGCCAGGTGCAGGATGCCAAGACGCTCATGAGCCCGGGCGGCATGACCTCGGCGATCGAGAACGCGAGCAAGTGATGATCGCGGCGGGTCCCCGCTCGGCCTGGCCGCTGCTGCTGGGTGCGTTGATCGGCTGGGCGTCGTCGGTGACGCTGCTGGTCGAGAAGTTCAAGTTGCTGACCGAGCCCGGCTACAAGCCGATCTGCTCGATCGATCAGACCCTCTCGTGCTCGACGGTCATGGAATCGCCGACCGCGGCGATGTTCGGATTCCCCAATCCGATCATCGGCGTGGTGGGGTTCTCGGTGGTCGTCACCATCGGCGTGCTGGTGGTGTGCGGAATCGCCCTGCCGCGCTGGTTCTTCGGCGCCCTGTGGTTCGGCCTGCTGCTCGGCGTGGCGTTCATCTGCTACCTGGTGTGGGACGCGGTGTTCAAGATTCACGCGCTGTGCCCGTGGTGCATGGTGGTGTGGGCGGTGACGCCGGCGCTCCTGGCCATCGTGACCAACCTGCTGTGGGGACGCTCGCGGGGACTGCTGCAGATCCTGGTGGAGTGGCGGTGGACGCTGGTCGCCGTCTTCTACGCGGTGGTCATCCTGATCGTGTACCTCCAGTTCCAGTCGTACTGGAACAGCAAGTTCTAGTTGGGCGGGCCGACGGTGAGCGTCACGTTCACCGTCCGGTGCCCGCCGTTCGGGTCGCTGACCTCGAGCCGCACCACATCGTCCGGTCGATGGGCGTTGAGTGCGGCTTTCAGCATTTGTGAGCTGGTGATGGCGCGGTCGTCGAGGGCGGTGATGACCTCGCCGTCGGTAAGTCCGGCCTCGTAGGCGGGCAGTCCGTAGATGGACACGTCGATGCGCGCGCCGGCCGGCTGCGCGTCGGAGGTGAGGATGCCCAGGGTGGCGGTCGGGCCGATGTGCACGCTGTCGGTCGGTGTGCCGGAACGGATCTGGCGGACCACGTTCATGGCGGTGTCGATGGGCACGGCATAACCGTTGGGGCCCTTGCCCGTTGCCTTCTGCATATCGCCCGAGGCGGCGGTGATGACGCCGATGACCGAGCCGTAGCGGTCCACCAGCGCGCCGCCGGACTGCCCGGCGGCCACCGCGGCCGCGACCTCGATCATGCCGTGCAGCGATTTCCGCGACAGGTCGGCGGCATTGCGGGCGACGATGGCCGAATCCAGATTGGTGATGGGCCCGCCCACCGCGGTTGGCGAGCCGGTGCCGCCCGCATTGCCGATGGCCAGCACGGCGTCGCCCAGGTGCAGCGGGGCGGAGTTGCCGATATGGGCGACCGGGAGCCCGCCGGCGCCGTTCAGATCCAGCACGGCGATATCGGCGCCGGAGTCGTAGCCGGCGACGGTGGCGGTGTAGGTCGCGCCGGTGCCGACATCCGAAACCGTCACGGTGTCAGCGCCTTTGATGACGTGGTGGCTGGTGAGCACCTCGCCCTCGGCGGTCAGCACGATGCCGGAGCCGGCCGCGCCCAGGCCGTAGGGGCGGATGCCGGCGGTGATGTTCACCAGCGCCGGTTCGGCCACCCGCGAGACCAGATCGACGTCCAGCGGCGGCAGCGACGGGCCGGCCAGCTCGGCGGTGGCGGCATCGTCGCGGAACGGCCAGCGCGGCAGTTCGCCGCGGTAGCCGAGAAATCCGGTGATGCCGAGGACGGCGGCGACGACCAGCGCCAGGGTGCGCCCGCCCCGGCCGGGCCGATGGTCCCGGGCCGGGTAGGGGCCGGTAGCGCCGCCCGCCGGATCAACCCCGCGCGTGTCGCTGTCCACGGACCCTCCCGATTGCGGTTCGCCCGCCTGCTCGAGCATGTCTGGCTATTGGTGTACCAGTATTTCAATGGCTCAGTGCCGCAACAGCCAACATGACCAGCACCCCGGCCAGGGTGCACAGCAGCGGTCCCCGGGCGGGTTTGCCCGCATGTGCCTCGGGCAGGATATCGGCCGTGGCGAGATAGAGCAGGAAGCCCGCGAAATAGCCCAGATACAGGCCGACGAGTTCGGCGGGCACCCGCACCAGCGTGCCGATGATCGCGCCGACCACCGGAGCGACGGCATCCAGCCCCAGCATGATCAGGCCACGGGTGCGGGCATTGCCGTACAGCGTGGTCAGGGTGAACGTGTTGAATCCATCGGCGAAGTCGTGGCAGATGACCGCGATGGCCACCGCGACGCCGACCGCCGCGCCGGCCTGGAAGCCGAAGCCGATGCTGAGGCCGTCGAGGGTGGAGTGGAACACCAGGCCCGCGCCCGCGAGCAGGCCCAGCGAGGAGAAGTCGTGATTGTGCCGGTGCGCGACGAATTCGTCCTCGTAGCCGGTGTGCAGGGCCATCGAGCGCTCGATCACGTGCACGGTGAAGAAACCGACCACCGCGGCCAGCAGCGGCACCGGCACGCCGAGCGCGATGCGGCTGTCCTGTTCCAGCGCGTCGGGCATCAGGTCGAAGGCCACCACGCCCAGCATGACGCCCGCGGCCAGGCCGAGCACCAGCCGCTTGCGATCACCGATGTGCACCGCCAGCAGCCCGCCGATCAGGGTCGCGCACATGGAGAGCAGGGACAGCAGAATGGCCATTCCGCCAGCATGACGCCGTTGGCGGCCGGATTGCCACACCGCGCCGCGGGTGAGAAATCGAACGATCGGTTGGTCATTTCGGGCATGCGGGAGTAGGCATGACTTCATGAGCACTGCTACCGCCTACGCGGTCTCCACCCCGGACGGGGCCTTCGAGAAGATCGCCATCGAGCGCCGCGAACTGGGCCCGTACGACGTGCTGATCGACGTCAAGTACGCGGGTATCTGCCACTCCGACATCCACACCGCCCGCAACGAGTGGCGCGGGACCGCCTACCCGTGCGTGCCCGGGCACGAGATCGCCGGCATCGTGGCCGCGGTGGGCTCCGAGGTGACCCGGCACCGGGTCGGCGATCGGGTCGGGGTGGGCTGCCTGGTCGGCTCCTGCGGACACTGCGACCCCTGTCTGGCCGGCGAACAGCAGTACTGCGAGAACGGGGCGGTCTGGACCTACAACAGCCCGGTGCCCGCCGAACAGCAGGCGGGCGGGCGCACCCTCGGCGGCTACGCCACGCAGATCGTGGTGACCGAGAGCTTCGTGCTGGCCATTCCGGAGGGCATCGGACTGGATGTGGCCGCGCCGCTGCTGTGCGCGGGCATCACCCTGTTCTCGCCGCTGCGACACTGGCACGCCGGGCCGGGCAAGCGGGTCGCCATCATCGGTATGGGCGGGCTCGGGCACATCGGCGTGAAGATCGCCGCGGCCATGGGCGCGGAGGTCACCGTGCTCAGCCACTCGCTGTCCAAGCAGGAGGACGGCCTGCGGTTCGGGGCGCACCACTACTACGCCACCGGTGACCGCGACACCTTCAAGAAGCTGCGCGGATCCTTCGACCTCATCATCAATACCGTCTCCGCCGACCTGCCGATCGAGGACTACCTCAAGCTGCTGCGGCTGGACGGCAGCCTGGTGGCGCTCGGGCTACCCGAGCGGCCCTACAGCGTGCGGGCTTCCGCGCTGGCGGGCCTCCGCCGTTCGCTGTCCGGCTCGATGATCGGCGGCATTCCGCAGACCCAGGAGATGCTGGACTTCTGCGCCGAGCACGGCATCGGCGCGGAGATCGAGGTGATCGCCGCCGACCGCATCGACGAGGCCTACGAGCGGGTGATCGCCTCCGACGTGCGCTACCGCTTCGTCATCGACGCCGCCACCATGTGAGGCCGCGGGCGTGTTTCGCGCCGGCCGCCCGGCCGGCGCGAAACACCCTGTGCCGCTTAGTGTCCCGACTGCTCGCGCAGGGCCTGCTTGGCGGCGTCCTGCACCTTGTCGACCGCGCCGGCGAACTTGCCGTCGGTCTGCTGGTCCACCAGATCGCCGGCCTTGTCGATCAGCGGCTCCAGCTTGTCGGCGTGCTGACCCGCCAGCTCCGCCGCCTTGCCCGCCGCATCCTTCAACTGGTCGAACATGCCCACGATCCACACTCCTGTCTCGAATCAACCTCCGTGACAGGCTATCTCCGCGGCGCGACGGGAGCGGCGGGGCTCAGTTCGCGGGCGGCGGGCTGAAGACGCCGAAGCGGTTGCCCGAGGTGTCGAGCAGCTCGGCGAAGACCAGGCCGTTCTTGGCGGTGACGGGCTGCAGGAAGACCTTGCCGCCTTCCTGCTCGGCCGCGGCCAGTACCGCGGGCACGTCCTGGACCAGCACATAGAAGATGGCGTGGTTGCCGGAGGCGTCGTCCTGATGTGCGATACCGCCCGCGGGCATCTCGTTGCCCGGATAGGTGACGATGTCGTACTTGCCGTCTTCGTCCGGGTCCGGAGCGAAGTTCCAGCCGAACAGTTCCCGATAGAAGGCCTTCACCTGTTCGGGCTCATTGCTCCCGACCTGGAACCAGGCGACGGTGTTGAAGGGCGGAGTGGTCATCTCTGTCTCCCGAAGAGTCATGGTGGATTTCCTTGCCCCACCACGATCTCCGGGCCCGGCGACAACCCTGTGTCGGTGTTTCCGGGTTATTTGTCGGTGTTCGCCGGCCTAGCCGAGCGAGATCATCCGCACCTCGTGCACCGGCTCGTCCGGGCGGCACATGTCGATGGTCCGCTCCGGCCCGGTCCACTCCGTCAGTTCGATGCCCTTCATCCGGTCGAGCCGGAAGTTGCGCGGTTCGTCGCGCAGCCGGCACCAGGCCAGCAGATACCAGCCGTTGGTCCCGTGCAGCAGCGCCACCGGCTCCACCTCGCGCTCGCTGAGCACCCCCGAGCCATCCAGATATTCGATGCGCAGCACGCGCCGCGCCACCACCGCCTGCTCCACCTCCGCCGGGATCGGCATGGGCGCGATGGCCTCCGGCGACTCCAGCAAGCGCACCCGCAATGCCAATTGCCGTGCCGCGTCGGCATTCTGCTGGGACATGGCGGCCAGGATCTTGCGCAGGGCACTGCGCCCGGCCACCGCGAAGGGCCCATCGTCGGCGCGGGCCACGGCGACCGCCAGCGCCACCGCCTCGGCCGCGGTGAAGTTCAGCGGCGGCAGCGACATGCTCTTCTCCAGCGCGTACCCACCCCGCCGCCCCACATCGGCGTAGATGGGCACCCCCGACTGCTGTAGCGCGCTGATGTCCCGCTCGACGGTGTGCACACTCACCCCGTGCCGCGCGGCCAATTCCCGTGCGGTCCGCAGCCGCGGGGACACTGCCCGCAACTCCTCGACAATCGCGTAGAGCCGATCCGTGCGGTTCACGCCCACACCGTAGCGGCACCCACCGACAATCCCGGGTCGGCGCTCAGCGCCCCGACTTCCAGGGCGGATCCGGCGGCACCTGATCCCCCTTCTGGTTGTAGGTGTCGTTGTACTGCTTCTCGGTTTCGGGATCGTCCACCGGCTGATCGCTCTTACCCGTCGGATCCATGCCCACTGCCTTTCTCGAAAACCTGTGTCCCGCACGCTAATCGTCGGTTCATGACCGATTCGTGACGCCGGACGCACGGAACCCCGGTCCGATCGGAGGATCGGACCGGGGTTCCGGGGTGAGCGCTACCGCCTCAGCGGCTTCGCTACTGCCTCGAGCGGCTTCGCTACTGCCTCAAGCGGTCTCGCCCGCGGCGGCCTCCGCGCGGCGGCGGACGCGGCGGGCCGCGGCGACCATATTGCGCAGGGACGGGTCGAGCTGCCAGTGGTGGCGGGTCTTCAGGCCGCCGTCCGGATTGGCCCACAGGCGTTCCGGGGTGACGGCCTCCGCTGCGGCGGTGAGCAATTCGTCCAGTTCGTCGATGTCCGGGATCCGGGCGGAACGGGACTCGTACACACCCGGGCCGATGCCGTGGGTGAGACCGCGGCCTTCGGCGCAGTCCTCCTTCAGCGCCTCCAGCACCCACTCGATGGAGCGGGTGGCGACGATGGCGGTGACGTCCGCGTCGAGTTCCTCGATGGCCGCCACCACGTCACCGCGGCTGGAATAGCCGATGTGCGTGTGGATCTGGGTCTCCGGAGCGACGCCGGAGGTGGCCAGCTTGAACGCGCCGACGGCCCAGCGCAGGTATTCGGCCTGGCCCTTCTTGCGCAGCGGGAGCAGCTCGCGGATGGACGGCTCGTCCACCTGGATGATGGCGATGCCCGCCTTCTCCAGATCCACCACCTCGTCGCGGATGGCCAGCGCCACCTGGTCGGCGGTCTCGTAGAGCGGCTGATCCTGGCGCACGAAGGAGCGGGCCAGCATGGTGACCGGTCCGGTGACCATGCCCTTGACCGGTTTGTCGGTGAGGGACTGGGCGTACGCGGTCCACGACACCGACATGGGCTCGGGGCGCGACACGTCGCCGTACACGATCGGCGGTCGCACGCACCGGGATCCGTACACCTGCACCCAGCCGAAGTGGGTGGTGGCGAAGCCGTCCAGCAGCTCCGCGAAGTACTGGATCATGTCGTTGCGCTCGTGCTCGCCGTGCACCAGCACGTCGAGGCCGATGTCCTCCTGCAACCGGATGGTGGACTCGATCTCGGCTTCGATGCGCTTGCGGTACTCCTCGTAGGACAGCCGGCCCTGACCGAGGTCGTGGCGCGCCTGCCGGGCCGTCTCGGTCTGCGGGAACGAGCCCAGCGTGGTGGCGGGCACCACCGGCAGCCGAAGCTTGGCCTGCTGCGCGACCTTTCGCGTCTCGTAGGGCTCGCGCACCCGCATCTGCGGGGTGACGGCGTAGACGCGCTGGCGCACCGCGTGCTTCTGCTTGAAGTGCACCGAGGTCGGCTTCCGGCGCCACTTCTCCGAGGGTCCCTCGGTGAGCGCCTTGGCCAGCGAAACCACTTCCAGCACCTTCTGTTTGGCGAAGGCGAGGCGGTCGGCGACGGGGCCCTCGAGCTCGTATTCGACGAGCACGTCGTAGGGCACGTGCAGCAGCGTGGCGCCGGTGGAGACCACCATGTCGGGGCAGACCTGGGCGAGGGCGTTGAGGTATTCCAGCGTCACGAACCGGTCGGTACGCCAGACATTGGTGCCGCTGATGACACCGGCGTAGAGCCGCTTGCGCTTGATGCCGGGGATCTTGGCCAGTTCCTCCGGCACGACCCGGTAGCTGGCCAGGTCGAGACCGATGGCCTCCACCGAAGTGCGGCACAGGATTTCGATGGCCGCACCGAAATCGCCGTACTGCCCGGTGACCAGCATGCGCGGGCGCAGCGGGGCCTTGGACAGGCGCTGGTAGGTCTTCTCGAACAGCTCCATGGTGGACGGCGAACGGTCGCTGGTGAAACAGGGCTCGTCCAGCTGCACGCAGGTGGCGCCGCGCTTGGCGAGGATCTCGAACAGTTCCTCGTACACCGGCAGCAGCTTGTCCAGCAGCACGAGCTTGTCGAATTCGGTTTCGCCGGGCACATGGCCGGTCTTGGACAGCAGCAGCAGCGACAGCGGTCCGAGGATCACCGGCCGCAGCTCGATGCCGGCCGCCTTGGCGCGATCGAACTCGTCCAGCAGCGCCTCGGGGTGCAGCGAGAATTCGGTGTCGGGCTCGAGTTCCGGCTGCCGGTAGTGGTACGGCGTGTTCAGCAGCTTCACCAGCTCCAGCGGCGGCAGATCCGGCCGGCCGCGAGCCATCAGGAAATAGAAGTCCAACGGGTCCAAGCCTGCTCGGAAGGGCTCGAACCGCTGCGGGACCGCCCCGAACAGCAGCGCGTTGTCGAGGATGTGGTCGTAGAAGGAGAAGGTGTTGCCCGGGACCTGGGTCAACCCGGTGGCGGCCAGCTCCAGATACTGGCTCTCCTGGATCTCGCGCCCGACCGCGAGCAGTTCGTCACGAGAAAGCGTGCCGTGCCAATACGACTCCAAAGCACGCTTGAGTTGCCGGTGCTCTCCGATTCGCGGGTAACCCAGGATGCTCGATCCGAACCCACCGCTGACGTTGACCATGAACGGACACTCCTTCCGAGCTGCCGGTCCGGCTCGACCTGTTTGCAGCTTATGCCCGGTTGAGGTGGACGCCGCCACAAGCCCGGCGACGTGGCACCTTGGGTATTAACGGTGTGCACCCTGACAATGCCGTGGCCGAAGGCCCGGCGAGCACCTGGACCCAACGCGACAACGGATTACGCAAGGTTCGGGGTAACTCGCCGGGTGCGTCCAAAATCGGTTCGGCACCCAACCGCCGGCACGGGTGCGAGACGCCGACGGCTCTCAGCCGCCCGCTGCATATGCGGGGAGGCGGGGGAGCCCGCTAAGTACGCGGGGAGGCGGGGGAGTTGTACTGGTAGAAGCCCGCACCGGCCTTCTTGCCCAGCAGGCCCGCCTCGACCATGCGCATGAGCAGCGGCGGCGCGGAGTACAGCGGCTCCTTGAACTCCGCGTACATGGAGTCGGCGATGGACTTCACGGTGTCGAGGCCGACCAGGTCGGTGAGCGCCAGCGGGCCCATCGGGTGGGCACAGCCCAGCACCATGGCCTTGTCGACGTCTTCCTTGGTGGCGAAACCGGATTCGACCATGCGGATGGCGGAGAGCAGGTAGGGCACCAGCAGCGCGTTCACCACGAAGCCGGAGCGGTCGGCGGAGCGCACGACCTGCTTGCCCAGGATGTCGGCGGCGAACTGCTCGGCGCGCTTGGTGACGGTCTCGGTGGTCTTGAGGGTGGTGACCAGCTCGACGAGCGGCAGCACCGGCACCGGGTTGAAGAAGTGCATGCCGACCACCCGCTCCGGGTTGTTGGTCGCCACGGCGATCTTCATGATCGGAATGGAGGAGGTGTTGGAGGCCAGCACCGCGTTCGGATCGGTGACGACCTTGTCGAGTTCGGCGAAGATGGCGGTCTTCACGTCCTCGTTCTCCACGACGGCCTCGACGACCAGCTGACGGTCGGCGAAGTCGCCGAGGTCGGAGGTGAAGCGCAGCCGCCAGGCGGCCTGCTCCCGCTCGCGCTCGGTGATCTTGCCGCTGGACACCCCGCGGTCCAGCGACCGCAGAATGCGGGCCCGGCCGGCGGCGGCCAGCTCACGGGTCTGTTCGAAGACGAGGACATCGACATGTGCCCGGGCGCAGACTTCTGCGATACCCGCACCCATCTGTCCGGCGCCGATAATGCCGACGCGCTGAATCTTTTCGCTGCTCACGTCCCGCTCCGTTCCGCCTCCCCGCAACTTTTGCGGGCGGCTGAGTGCCGTTGCCACTTCTGCATCCGTGCCTGCGTCGAGTACCGAACCGATTTCGGTCGTACCCGGTGAGTTACCCCTACCGGTACGAAATCGGTTGTCGCGTATCGAACGCCCGCCGGTCGGCAGTCGTGGCTGTGGGTGAAGGCGTCGGACTAACTTTTTCGACCCTGCGCCTTCTTAAGGTCTTTGCAAAAAACGCTATAGGAAGATGCCCTCCCCGCCGGGGCTGTCGACGGGAAGGGCGGGTGAACTTCGCCGGGAGAGGGCTTGCCATCCCCTCCCGGCGAAGTTCCGGGTCCCCGGGGCGGCCGAGGTTGTGATGCGACTGCCGCCCCGAGGGTTGTCCACTCCACCGCCTCTCCGGGTATTCAGCGGACGGCCAAGAGCCGTCGTCGCCATGCACCCGTGCCGGCGGTTGGGTGGCGAACCAATTTCGGTCGTCCCCGGGGAGTTACCCGGATCCTCACGAAATCAGTTGTCACCTTGGGAAACTCAGTGGAACTGACCCTCTTCGGTGGAGCCCTTCAGCGCCGCGGTGGAGGTGTTCGGGTCCACGGTGGTGGCGATGGTGTCGAAGTAGCCGGCGCCGACCTCACGCTGGTGCTTGACGGCGGTGAAGCCACGCTCGGCGGCGGCCTTGAACTCGCGCTCCTGCAGGTCGACGAAGGCGGTCATGCCCTCGCGGGCGTAGCCGTAGGCCAGGTCGAACATGCCGTAGTTCAGCGAGTGGAAGCCGGCCAGGGTGATGAACTGGAACTTGAAGCCCATGGCGCCGAGCTCACGCTGGAACTTCGCGATGGTCGCGTCGTCCAGGTGCGCCTTCCAGTTGAAGGACGGCGAGCAGTTGTAGGCCAGCAGCTGGTCCGGGAACTCGCCGCGGACGGCCTCGGCGAACTTGCGCGCGACCTCGAGGTCCGGCACGCCGGTCTCCATCCAGATGAGGTCGGCGTAGGGGGCGTAGGCCTTGGCACGCGCGATGCAGGGCTCGATGCCGTTCTTGGTGCCGAAGAAGCCCTCGGCGGTACGGGTGCCGTCCAGGAACTCACGGTCGCGCTCGTCGACATCGGAGGTGATGAGGGTGGCGGCCTCGGCGTCGGTGCGGGCGATGATCACCGACGGCACGTCGGCGACGTCGGCGGCCAGACGCGCGGAGGTCAGGGTGCGGATGTGCTGCTGGGTGGGGATCAGCACCTTGCCGCCCAGGTGGCCGCACTTCTTCTCGGAGGCCAGCTGGTCCTCCCAGTGCACGCCGGCCGCGCCGGAGGCGATCATGGCCTTCTGCAGCTCGTAGGCGTTCAGCGCGCCACCGAAGCCGGCCTCGGCGTCGGCGACGATCGGGGCCAGCCAGTTGGCGACCGAGGTGTCACCCTCGACCTTGGCGATCTCGTCGGCGCGCAGCAGCGCGTTGTTGATGCGGCGGACCACGGCCGGAACCGAGTTGGCCGGGTACAGCGACTGGTCCGGGTAGGTGTGGCCGGACAGGTTCGCGTCACCGGCGACCTGCCAACCGGACAGGTAGATGGCCTTCAGGCCGGCGCGGACCTGCTGCACGGCCTGGTTACCGGTGAGGGCGCCCAGGGAGTTGATGTAGTCCTCGTTGTTGACGAGATCCCAGAGGATCTCGGCACCGCGGCGGGCGAGGGTGTGCTCCTCGACGACGGTGCCCTGCAGCTTCACGACCTGATCGGCGGTGTAGTTGCGGGTGACGCCCTTCCAGCGGGGGTTGGTGTCCCAATCCTGCTGGAGTTCCGCAGCGGTCTTCGGGGTGCCGACCTTCGACATCTCTGACTCCACTTCTTCGTTCGGTCTCGGTAGCCCCGCGGATCGAACCAGGCGCCGGATGAGGGAGCGAGGATGTTCGACCACTGCTGGAGCGGCAATTTGCAGACTTGCTAGGCCCGCGAGGTGTACTTCCACACGATGGCACAGGAAAAAATATGCGTCTACCTGTTGCAAGTGTGAATCCCCGCTAGCTTTCACCTGCATTTTGTTAAGCCTGCAAAATTTGCTTGCGAATAGCAGCGGTGAAATCTACTTGCCGGTAGCGCTGACGTGCGGTTTTGCATAACGCCCGTACTGTTTGCGTGACGGGGGCCACCGGTGCATGACGCGCCGATGGCCGTCCGGATGTGAGCACCTTCACAGATCATTCTGATCTTGATGGTTGTGAGGCGAGCCACGAGGCGCCCACTTCGGACCATTCGGCGGCTGGAGAAACTCGCGATCTAGCGTCACTAGACAAGATAGCTCCGCCTTGTTATCGTTGCTTCAGTTTCTAGCACCGCTAGATTATCGCCGAAAGAGGCCCCCGATGCTCGTCCTGACCGGCCAGTTCCTCGCCGCCCTCGCCGTCCTCGCCAATGCCGTCGTCTACGGCACCGACTGGTGCGCGGCCCTCATCATGCGATCCGTCTACCGCCGCCTCGACGACGCCTCCGTCACCGTCAGCGCCGGCTGGGGCCACTACTACGGCGACAAGCGCATGCCGATCTTCGGCGCCGGCGGCGTGGTCACCGCCGCCCTCACGCTGATCGTCGCGGCGGTCTCCGGCCACACCGGCGCAGCCGTCGCCGCCGCCGTCGCTCTGGTCGCCCTGGTCGCCTGGCTGGGCTTCTACGTGAAGGTGGCCAAGCCGGTGAACACCGCGCAGAAGGCCGCTGCCCAGTCCGGCGTCATCCCCGCCGATGCCCGTGCGCTGCAGGACAAGTGGGACAGCATCATCAACCTCCGGGTGGCCCTGCAGTTCATCGCCCTGTCCGGCCTGCTCGCCGCCCTGGCTCTCCTCTGAGCCACCCGCTACTCGAAGGCCCCGCACCGAACTCGGTGCGGGGCCCCGTTGTTACCCGGGCGGTGGTCGCCGGGCGATCCGCCGACACGCACCCCTCGGCACATCGGCCCCTGGTACCCGTTGGACCGCCGCGGAGACGGGATCAGCGGCTGGGAAGTGGCCGCCGGGCCCGGTTCGGCGAAATGTGGCACCGCTCGATCGGCCGCCGGAGCTCCTTCGTACCTTCGTCCTGGTCGCTCGCGCGCTCGGAACCGTTGTCCCGCAAGGCCAGCAGGCACATGGCGTCGGTGACCGTGAGCCCGATGATGCCGGCGTGCAGGGCCGCGACCTCTCCGTCGAATTCCCCACCCGGGCACAGCAATCCGAGGAGGATCATCTCCGCGAGCACCAGCCCGGCCAGGGCTTGATCCCGCGTCAACCGCCGGCCGGTCGGCAGATACGACAGCACCCACCGCCCTCGGTGTTCGTCGGGCACGTCCACCCGGAACGCGACCTCATGGGCCACATCGCTGGTGATGAGCCATTCGAGTTCAGTGATTGCCATCGATCCGATCCTCCGTTCGATTCGGACCCCGCCCCGACCCGGCACCGCCCGACACCTCCATTGGACCGTCCCGGAGCGGCCGGACCGCTACCCGATCGGCCCGGGATTTGTTCCCCGCCCGATCCGGCCGTGACCTGGGGCGGACGGCCGGGCGACGGCCTTTGTTTCCCCGCGGGCGGACGATTTCTTCGCTACCGTCGGAAGCGAATCCAGCTGTCTGCCAACTGAATACGGCCCGGTCGCCGATTGCCGAGCGCGGCCGGGCGGGCGAGGAGGTCTCCGATGACACCGGCCGCCACTTCCGCACCCGAGATCGCCCGGCTCGGCCGCTCGCTGCGGGCGATCGGGCTGAGCGAGCACAGCCTGATCGAGCCGCTGGCCGTCGAGCTGATGCGACGCGGGCTGCGTCCCCGCATCGCCTGGCGCAAGGCCAATGGGCTCAACCAGCGGCAGGCCGCGGAGCGCTTCAATCAGATTGCGCCCCTGGTGGATTCGAACGGTCACCGGGAGCCGCGAATGAAGAACAGCCGGCTGTGCGAGATCGAGAAGTGGCCCGCTCGTACCGCGGAGGGCAACGGCTATCGGCCGCCGGCCCTGCACACGCTGGAGCTGCTCGCGCTGGTCTACAACACGACCTGGGATCGGCTCATCGATATCGACGACCTCGGGCATCTGGCGCACGAGGAACGCGCGGCGTATCAGTCCCTCCGGGAACGCCTCGGGCGCAACCGGACCGGGACCCGGCAGCCCTATGCGACGTCCTTCGACGCCTCGACCTTCATCGGCCGGCGCGGGCCGATGGAGGAGCTGCGCCGCCGCGTCGACCTGCACTTCCTGGGTGATACCCGGGCGCAACTGATCACCGGTGTCGCGGGTGTCGGCAAGACCGCGTTCGCGCGGCAGCTGGTGACGAGATTCGCCGACCGCTTTCCCGACGGCACGGTGTGGCTGGAGATGCGCAGCCATGACCGGGACGCGGGCTCGAACACCGCCGCGCGCCTGCTGGCGGCCGGGCTGAGCCAGCTGGGCGCGCGCCCGCGCCCGCACGCCGACCAGGGCGCGTTGCTGCGGCAGTGGCACCACGAGACGACCGGTCGCCGGCTGATCGTGGTGTTCGACGATGTGCTGGAGAGCAAGCAGATTCGGCCGCTGCTGCCGAAGTCGGCGAGTTGCTTCGTGGTGATCACCAGCCGGCGGCCGCTCACCGGCATGGTGCGCGTGAATCAGCTGGAGCTGACCCCGCTGGGGCTCGACGAGGCCGAGGAAATGCTGGCCACCCTGGGCAATCTGGGGGCGGGCCACGATTCGGCGGCGGTGCGCCGGATCGTGGAGGTGGCGGGCGGGCTGCCGCTGCCGATCCGCCTGGTGGCGGGGCGGATCAGCCGGACGCCGGGGCTGCTCGGCGATCTCCGCGACGAACTCGACACGCTCACCATGCTGCTGACCCTGCCGACGGCGGCGCCGCGCGCCGGGCACTGCCCGGCCGAGCTGATTCTCGACAAGTTCTCCGCCGAGGACGAATCCACCCGGGACGCCTTCGCCCTGTCCTACGCGCACCTGCGTGACGAGGAGGCGCGGCGCGCGGTGCGGCTGCTCGGCTGGTTCCCGAGCTCGACCGTGTCCGCCGACGACTTCGCGGCCATGGCGCAGGCCGAGGACTCCGCCGCGAAACGCCTGCTGCAGCGGGTGTTCGAGGACGGCATGATCGATCAGCTCACCAGTCGCCCGGGCCATCAGCGCTATCGGATGCACAATCTGCTGCACCTCTATGCCCGGTGCCGCGCGGATGCCGAGAGCCGGGCGGGCGAGCGCGGTGCGGCCCTGGGCCGGCTGTTGCGGCACTACCTGGAGACCGCGAACGGCATCGGAAAGCCGCGCCCCTTCGACACCGTGCCGCACCACCCCGGTCCGGACGCGCGCAATCCGAACATGGCCGTCATGCAGTCCAGGCTGTGGTTCGAGGAGCGGCTCGAGACCATGCTGGCGTGCGCCCGCACCGCCGAACGCACCTCGGACACCGCACGATTCGCGGATCTGCTGGCGAGCCAGCTCGCGACGCTCGGCTACTTCGCCGAGAGCCGCAGCATGTTCGAGCTCGCGGGCGGGATCAATCACGCCATCGGGGACCGCGCCGCCGAATGCGACGCCCACTTCGGGCTCGGCCACCTGCTCCGGACCATGCGCGAATATGCCAGGGCAGCATCCTGTTTCGAGTACGCGCACCAGTTGGCGGCCGATATCGGGGACAGCGCCCGGACCGCGCGCACCCTGCTGTGGCACGCCGCCGCGTTGCGCCACCAGAACAGCTGCGACGCGGCGCGCGCCGAGGTGCGCCAGGTCCTGCGCATCGCGCACTCGCTCGACGATCTGCATCTGGAATGCGATGCCCTGCGCGAACTCGGTCATCTGCACCGGCTCACCGAGCAGTACGCGGCCGGCGACGAGAACTATCGCGAGGCGCACGCCATCGCCCTGCGGATCGGCGACCGCTATTGCGAGGGCTGGTCGGTGTGGGGCCTGGGCGGCATCGCCGGGGTGCGCGGCCGGCTGGACGATTCCTGGGCGCTGTTCGAGCAGGCGTACCGGATCAGCAAGGAGATACCGGATCCGCTGCTGCAGATCGACACCCTGCGCGGTTTCGGCCACATCCACCGGCACCGCGGCGAATTCGACGCCGCCCGGATCAAATACGAGGAGTCCCGCGCCCTGACCCGGGGCATCTCCGACGCCGACGGCGAGGCCGCCGCCTGGTGGGCGCTCGGGGAGCTCGAACGCTGTGCCGACAACCCCGCCCTCGCGCTGGTCTATCTCGAGAAGGCCCGCACCCTCTGCGAGGGCATCGACCCTGCTCGCCTGCTCAAGGTCCAGCAGACCCTGACCGCCCTCGGTAGCTGAGGCGGCGCGCGGCCGGTCGCCGGGGTCCGGCCGGTCAGGCAATCCCTGATGGTCGCTTGGTCAGCGAAGGGGCGCGAGCGGGACTACCCTGCTCGCGTGAGTCCCGAACGCTGCGATGGAATTCTGCTCGCGGCCGGTGCCGGTCGGCGATATGGCATGCCGAAAGTGCTGGCCGAGGACGGTCGCTGGCTGCGCGGGGCGGTGGCGGCGCTGCGGGATGGCGGGTGCGCGCGAATCTTCGTGGTACTGGGGGCAACCGGGCCCGCCCACCGCGCGCCGGGCGGCGAGTGGCGGGTATCGCAAACCTCGGGCATCGCCCTGCCCGAGGGAGTCCAGCCGGTCTGGGCGGCGGACTGGGACCTCGGCCTGAGCGCCTCCACGCGCGCGGGTCTGGCGGCGGCCGCGGCACCGGGCCTCAGCACCGGGAGTACCACCGCCACGCCGCCGAATCACAGCACGGCGCCCGCGGAATTGGTCGCGATCATGCCGGTGGATACGCCGGACGTCGGGCCCGCGGTGGTCGAGCGGGTGATCGCTGCGGCGCGGGCGAGCGAGAGCCGGTTGGCGCGGGCGTTCTTCGGGACCACGCCCGGGCATCCGGTGGTGCTGGGGCGGGCGCACTGGGCAGGGGTGTGCGCGAGCGCGGAGGGAAATTCGGGGGCGGGCACTTATTTACGACAACGAGCGGATATGGTGTGCGTCACGTGCGATGACCTCGCAACGGGGATCGATCGGGATTATCCGGCGGACAGCGCACTGTGATCGGGAGCATGTGATGCGGGAAATCGTCGACGACCTTCTTCGAATTTGGCACAGCGGGCGCACCGGGGGGCTGGCCACTCTGGTTCGGACACAAGGCGCTACACCCGTGCCGATCGGGTCGGCCATGGTGGTGGACGCCGACGGGCGGGCCTTCGGATCCATCTCGGCAGGCTGCGCCGAGGCCGCCGCCTACGAGGCCGCCATCGACTCGGCGCACACCGGACGGCGCGGGCTGCAGCGATTCGGACCGGGCAGCGGGCTCGACGCGCAGATGGACTGTGTCGGCACCCTGGACGTGTTCACCGAACCCTTCTCGCGCAGGCACTTTCCCGAATTCCCGGATGTGGCCGCCGATATGGCGGCGCAGCGGCAGGTCACCGTCTTCACCGTGGTCTGGCATTCGGACCCGGATGTGATCGGCCAGCACCTCATCACCGACCGCAAGCACGGCACCGAGCTGGTCTCGCTCCCCGACTCCGATGTCTTCGTGTCCTCGTTCGCCCGCCCGCCGCACCTGATCCTGGTGGGGGCCAACGCTTTCGCGAGCGCGCTGGCCACCCAGGCCCGGCTGCTCGGCTACCGCATCACCATCGTGGACGCCCGCCCCACCTTCGCCAATCCGAGCGCCTACCCGGGCTGCGAGGTGGTGGTCGACTGGCCGCACCGCTACCTCAACACCCTGGCCTCGGCCGGGGAGATCGGCGCCGACACCGCCATGGTGGTGCTCTCGCACGACCCGAAGTTCGAAATCCCTTTGCTCACCGTGGCTTTGCGACTACCCGAGCTGGGGTACCTGGCCGCCCTGGGCACCCCGGCATCGCACGCACATCGGCTGGAGGCCCTGCAGGCGGGCGGCTTCACCGACGAGACCCTGTCCCGCCTGCACTCTCCCGCCGGTCTCGACGTGGGCGCCCGCACCCCCGCCGAGACCGCCGTGTCGATCGCCGCCGAACTGCTGGCGGTCCGCAACGGCACCTCCGCCGAACCGCTGTCCGCCTCCTCCGGCGGCGGCCGCCGGCACGTGCAGCTGGTGCGCTGACTCGGCACTGATGCGCTGAGCTACTTCAATTCGGGGTGCTCGGCGAAGACCTCTTTGAGCACCGAGAGGTCGAACAGCTTGTCCGCCTTGATATCGATCTTGGCCTTGGCCAGCGCCGCGATGTTCTGTTCGATCAGTGTGTCGGTCATGGTGAACAGCCCGTTGGCCTTGGAGTCGGCCGATTCGACCAGCCCGTTCTGCGCCTGCGCCTCCATGGTCTGCTCGCGCAGCTCCAGGCGCTGATCCTTGCCGTACACCTCGACGGCCAGCCGCGCCGCCTCGCCCGGGTCGGCGACGGCGTCCTTCCAGCCCTTGATCTCCGCCGTCAGGAACGCCTTGAGCTTGTCGCGCTCCTTGTCGATGGTCTGCTGGCTCACCGTCAGGGTCTCCGCGACCAGCGGCAGCCCGAAGTCGGCGAACAGGAAGTTGAAGTTCTGGAACCCCTTGGTGGCCAGGGTGATCGGCTCATTCGTCGCGTAGCTGACCCAGCCGTCCACCTCACCGTTGGCCAGCGGCGTCGGATCGTATTGCGCGGGCACGATGGTGACGTCGGAGGGCGACATGCCATTGGCGGTCAGCAGCGCGTTGAAGATGAGCTGATTCGTGTCCTGCACACCGATCTTGCGCCCCTTCATGGCCTGCGGATTGGGGATCGGGCTCTTGCTGGAGCTCACGATGCAGAAGGGATTCTTCTGATACGTGGTGCCGACGATCTTGGCGGACAGGCCCTCCAGAATCGCGGGCGCGGTGGTCTGCGGCGCGGACATGCCGATCCAGATCTTGCCGGTGCCCAGCCCCGCTTCCACCGAGGTGCTGGCCGCGCCGCCCGCGATCAGATTCACCGACCCGAATCCGGCGTCCTTGTAATAGCCCTTGGAATCGGCGAAGTACTCACCGGCGAACTCGATGTTCTTCAACCAGGACAGCTGCACGGCCACCGTCCCGTACTTGGAACCGTCGGCGACCGAGCCATTGCCGGAGCCCGAGGAGTCCTTACCGCACGCGGCCAGCAATCCGGCTCCGCCCACCGCCGCACCGGTCAATCCGGCGTAGCGGAGGAAGGATCGCCGACCCATGGACAACTGCGAGGCCGAATCCGGCCGGAACACACCACTCATGCGGCGAATGTAAGCCGTTTCGATTTCCGATTTTTTGCTTTTCCGCAGGTATTTGTGTGCGCCGCGTTAACTCGTGTGCTCATTCCCGGCTCCGTTCCGGCGAGAACCGCGCCAGCACCAGGTTTTCCAGCACGCCCACCACCGCGTACGCGAACACCGACACCACCGTGACCAGCGCGATCGACGCCCAGAGCCGGTTGTACTGGAAGGTGGGGATGGCGCGAATCAGCCCCGCGCCCAAACCGGTTCCGCTGCCCAGCCATTCGCCGAGCAGCGCACCGATCAGCGCGCCCGGCACCGAGACCCGGGCGGCCGCGAACACCGCGGGCAGCGCGGCCGGGACCGCCACCATGCGCATGGCCGTCCAGTTCGAACCCCCGTAGGCCAGTACCAGTTCCGTGGCCTGCCGGGGCGCGGACCGCAGGCCGGTCATGATCATCACCAAGGCCGGGAAGAACACCACGATGGCGGCCATGACGGTGACGCCGAGCAGCCCGCGCCCGAACACCAGCACGATGATCGGGGTGATGGCCACCAGCGGGACCGATCGCAGCAGCATCGCCACCGGCATGAACGCCTGCGCCACCGCGGGAACGCCGATGAACAGCGCCGCCACCACCAGCGCCGCGCCCATGCCCGCGCCGAAGCCGATCACCGCGTCCCGCAGGGTGATTCGCATTTCGTCGAAGATCACCTGACGAGCGCCGGCCGAGGTCGGTCCGGTCACCAGGTACTTCCACACGTCCCCGGGGCTCTTGCCGACCAGCCCGACCTGCGGATACAGCTTCAGGAAGCCGTACCACAGGGCCACCAGCAGAATCAGCGAAACCAGTAGTGGCAGCAGGAATCTCCCGATCGGCCGCAGCAGGTTCAGCAGCTGCGCGGCCCGGCCCGCCGCCGGGTTCGCGACCTTGTCGGTCATCATGCCTCCGCTCGCGTCCACGGCACCGCCACCCGCGCCACCAGCGCCACGATCGCGTAGCCGAGCCCGGCCAGCGCGGCCGCGGCCAGCGCCATGCCCCAGGTGCGCGGCACGTTGTAGGCGGTCTGCGCGGCCGTCAGGGCCACCCCGATGCCGCTGTCCACGCCGCCCAGGTACTCGCCGATGATCGCGCCCAGTACCGCGGAGGGCGCGGCAATCTTCAAGGCGGCCAAGGTATTCGGCAGGGCCGCGATCAGCTGCACCCGGGTCAGCCGCTGCCAGCGGCCACCGCCGTAGGCGCGCACCAGATCCAGGCTGGTGCGGTCCGCGGACCGCAATCCCGATACCGTGCCGACCATGGTGGTGAAGAAGCAGTACATGGCCGCCAGGAACACGGTCGGCGTGCGCCCGCCGAATACCACCAGGATGATCGGCCCCAGCGCCAGCAGCGGCGTGCAGTAGCTCAGGATGGCCAGCTGGGTGACCAGCATTTCGATCGGCGGGATCAGCACCACCAGCACCGCCAACGCGATGGCCAGCGCATTGCCCCACAGAAACCCTTGCAGCGCGCCCCAGGCCGTGATCCGGAAGTTGGGTCCGTACAGCGCCCAGCCGTCGGCGTACATGGTGTGCAGCACGGTCCACGGGCTCGGGACGGTGCCGCCCGCGACGCGCAGTTCGGCGAGCAGGGTCCACAGCGCCAGCAGCGCGAGGATGCCCGCCAGACCGCCCAGCCTGGTTATCCGCAGACTCTCTCTCATTGCGCCCCAGTTCATTCCGACGCCACCCCGCCCCGGCCGCTGCGCCCGAACAGCAGTTCCGATAGGTAGTCGTGCAGCTTGTGGAATTCGGGCGTGCGCATCATCTCCGGTGTGCGGGGCCGCGGCAGGTCGATGTTCACGACCTCCACCACCCGCCCGGGCCGCGGGCTCATGACGGCCACCACGTCGGAGAGGAAGACCGCCTCGGCGATGCCGTGCGTGACCATCAGTGTGGTGGCGGGCTTTTCGGTCCAGATCCGCAGCAGTTCCAGGTTCAGCCGCTGCCGGGTCATATCGTCGAGCGCGCCGAAGGGTTCGTCCAGCAGCAGCACCGTCGGCCGGACCACCAGCGCGCGGGCGATCGAAACCCGTTGCCGCATACCGCCGGACAGCTGCGCGGGCTTGGCCTTCTCGAAGCCCTCCAGGCCGACCAGCCGGATCAGATCCGCGACCAGCTCCCGGTCCGCGGGCAGCCCCGCCACCTGCAGCGGCAGCTTGATATTGGATTCCACACTGCGCCAGGGCAACAGCGCCGAATCCTGGAACGCGATCCCGAACTCGTGCCGCCTGCGCAGCTCGGCCGGGGTCTCACCATTGATCTTCGCGGTCCCCGCCGAGGGCGACTCCAGATCCGCGAGAATCCGCAGGATGGTGGACTTCCCGCACCCGGAGGGCCCCAGCAGCGACAGGAACGCGCCCTGCGCGGTATGCAGATCCACCGTGTCCAGGGCCGGCACCACCCGCCGCCCGGAGCGGAAGGTCTTGCTCAGCCCGCTGATGTGAATGCCCGTCCCCGCGGCGGCTTCCGAACTCATAGCGCCAACGGTAAGTGCCGGGAATTGCACGCAGATTGCAAATGAGCGGACGAGATGACCTATTTGTTACGCAGCGAGCTGCGAAATCTGCCAGGTGGGTCTCACCACCAGGCCGGGGGTTCGAACCAGTCGCGCGCCTCCCGGCGGAACAGCAGCACGATCACCGCCAGCGAGACCAGCGGACCCAGCGGACCCGGCGGCCGCCCCTCGGTGATCGACGGCACCGTCCACAGCATGTTCATGAACGCCACCAGAATCGCTCCGATACGCACCGACTGCCCCTCGGAGTTGAATGTCAGCGCGACCAGACCGAGCAGGAACGCCGGGATGAACGGCACCGCGGTCCCGATCGCCGCCTCGGCTCCCAGCAGCCATCCCGAAGAGGCCACGCAGATCGCGCCCAGCCCCGCGATTCCCAGAGCGAGCACCTGCGCCGCACGCACCACCCGGGGCATTCGATAACTGTCGTCCACACCCGACCCCCGATCGGGTTGAGTTCCCAGGTCCGACACTCCCCCAACCTAACCCGGGACAATCCCCGGTCTCCGCCACCACGCCGCCGCGCGGTTCAGTTCACAGCTACCTCACATACGGCGTGTCCCCGGAGTGTCACGGCCGGACAGCGACGGATTCGAGTTCCCGCACCCGCACGGTGGGCAGCAGCCGATCCCGCAGCACCCGGTCGATCTCCCCCGCGACCGGAATGACCACGGCGGCAGCGGAAGTGGCGACCGCGTCGGCGAGCAGCTCCGGCCAGTCCGGTGTGGCGCCGCCGGCCAGCGCGGCGATGATGGCCGCCACGGCCGCGTCGCCCGCCCCGGTGGGGTTGCCCGCCAGCGGTTTCGGCAGCGCCGCCGTCCAGGCCCGGGTCGGGGTGACCGCCACCATGCCCGCGCCGCCCCGGGTCACCACCACCGTGCCCACGCCGTCGGCGATGAGCGGATCGACGGCCGCGAGGATCTCGGGAATGGTGCCCGCCGGGCGGCCGGTGAGGCGTTCCAGCTCCTCGACATTGGGGGTGAGCACGACGCCGGGCACGCGCGCGGCCAATTCCAGCGGCTGGCCGTCGAAGTCGCAGATCGTGGGCACGCCCCGGGCGATGGCGGTGCGCGCCAGCTCGGCGGGCAGGCCCGGACTCACCCCGCCGGGCAGCGAACCCGAGATGACCAGGCCGCTCATATCCGAGAGCAGGCCCGCCACCCGCACCCGCAGCTGATCCACCGCGTGCGGTTCGGTGACCCGCGGGCCGGGCTCCCACAGCGCGGTGGCGGTGCCGTCATCGGATTCGCTGATCACCACCGTGCGGCGGACCCACGGCAGCGCGTGCACGAAGTCCACGGGCATCTCGAGTTCCGCGGCGGCCGCGAAGGAATGGTCCGAGAAGCCGGTGGCGCGGGCGTATTTGCCGAGCTGGTTCAGTACCCGCGTGACATTGATGCCGCGCCCGCCCAGCCGCTGATCCACCGACCGCACCCGTTGCGCCCGGCCCCGCTCGAAGTGCTCCACCCGGTAGGTCATGTCGTAGGCCGGGTTCAGGGTCACGGTGAGGATCACCCCACCATCTCGGCACGTCACGGCACCGGATGCAACCCCTGCACGGCAAAGTGGCACCGAATGTCGTTGCCATTCGGAGATATTCGAGGGGCAGGATGTCGGCCGTGCATCCGCTCCCACCGAAACACCTGCTGCTGCAGGCCTGCCGTGGCCTGCCCCCCGACGACCATCCGGTGCTGCGCTGCGCCGGCCTACTCGCGGACCTGCACGAGCGGCGGCTCACCAGAGCGGGCGGCACCGATCGGATCGACCACGACCGGGCGCGGCTGGTGCTCGATATCGACAGCTGGGTGGCGGCCGAACTCCCCAAGGCCGCCCGCGACGCCCACCTGCACACCGAGACCGTGGGGACGGTGGTGGACCGGCTGGCGCAATTCTCCGCGCTCGCCTACCTGTCCCTGGCCATGTCGCCCGACGACGCCGTGCACGATGCCGCCCAGCGGCTCACCGAACTGGCCATCGCCTACGAGCATCTGGCGGGTGAGCTGGCCGCGGGCCGCCGCCGGCTGCCGAACCTGACCGGCACCCGCGACTACGAATCCTGACCGCGACTACGAATCCTGACCGCGACTACGAATCCTGACCGCGACTACGAATCCCGACCGCGACACGAATCTTGACCGCGGCCGGCGGTGCCCGGCGAGGGGGCGGGGCACCACCGGCCACAAGGTGGACCATGCGCAATCCACCGTCGAAGTCTCCCGAACGGCACGAGCTCACAGGGAATCCGCGTGGGAGATGCGGTGGCAGTTCCTGTGTCCCGTCACCTGACAACCGTCCGGTCGAGCGTCGACACGTGAATCATGTCGCCCGAAACTCGGAGCGTGCCCTGTTCCAGCTGTGAATCGTCTGTGAGGAGCGGGCCCCACTCTCGAGACTCTCAGGGGCTTCGCCCCGAACCCCCAGGGGCGATTTCGGGGGCTCCGCCCCCGCACCCCGTTTACTTCGCCCCCGCACCCCGTCTAGTTGGTGCCGGGTAGCAGGGCCCGGATGGTGTCGATGGTGTCGGCCTGGTGAGGTTCTTTGTCGGGGCGGTAGCGGACTACCCGGGCGAAGCGGAGGGCTACGCCGCCGGGGTAGCGGGGGCTGGTCTGGACGCCGTCGAGGGCGATTTCGACTACCAGTTCGGGGTAGAGGTGGACGGTGTTGCCATCGCGTTTGCGTTCGTGGCGCGGGAATTCGGCCGTCTGCCAATGGAGTAGGGCGTCGGTGAGGCCCTTGAAGGTTTTGCCGACCATGATCGGGTCGCCGCCCTCGGGGTCGCGGGCGCCCAGGTGGAGGTTGGAGAGGTAGCCGGTGCGGCGGCCGTAGCCCCATTCCGCGCCGAGCACGATGAGGTCGAGGGTGTGGGTGGGTTTGATCTTCTGCCAGGAGCGGCCGCGGCGACCGGCGGCGTAGGGGGCGTCCAGGGATTTGATCATGATGCCCTCGTGGCCCGCGGCCAGCGCGCCGTCGAAGTATTCGGCGGCGGCTTCCGGGTCCGGGGCGATGAGGGCCGGAATGGTCAGGCCGCAGGCCACGGCGGTGAGGGCCTCGCGGCGCGTGCGCAGCGGGGCGTCCAGCAGGTCGGCGCCGTCGAGATGGAGACAGTCGAAGAAGTAGGGGTGCAGCAGCAGTTCCTGGGAGGTGGTGGCGCCGAAGCGGCTCATGGTCTCCTGGAAGGGCCGTGGGCGGCCGGAGTCGTTGAGCGCCAAGGTTTCTCCGTCGAGGACGACGCTGGTGCAGTCCAGCTGCCGCACCACCTCGACCAGTTCGGGCACGCTCGCGGTGATGTCGCGCAGGGTGCGGGTGAACACCCACACCCGCTCGCCGTCGCGATGCACCTGGATGCGGGCGCCGTCCATCTTGTGCTCGACGCTGACCCGCCCCTCGAATTCGGCCATCGCCTCCTCGAGGGTCGCGCCGGGCGAGGCCAGCATGGGCTGGACCGGCCGGCCGACCTCGAGCCGGAACGCGGCCAGGGCCTCGACGCCGCCGGTGCGCGCCGCGACGGCGGTGACCGGCAGCCGCCCGGACAGCATGTGAGCCCGGCGCACCGCCTCGATCGGCACGTCGAACGCGGCGGCCACCGCCTCGGCGACGATCGCGGTCAGCGCACCCTGCCGCATCTCCCCGGTCAGCAGGCGGAGCAGGAATTCGTGCTCATCCCGGGTCGCGGCCCCGAAGAGGGTGGCCAGCAGTTCCTGTCGTCGCGCCGCCGACCCGCTGCCCGCGACCTCGGCCAGCTTGCTGAAGGAGGTGTCCACCTCGTCCACGGCCAGCGTGGGCACCGCGGCCGGCTCGACCGCGAGCGTGGTCAGCGTGCGCCAGCCCGTTCCGATCCGCCCCTGCGGCAGCTCGCCGGACAACCAGGCCACGACCTGCGCCAACTCTTGCGGCGCCGCCTGCTTCAGCAGGTCGGCAAAGATCTTGATCTTGTTCTTTCGCGACGACGTCGCCCGCACACCCTGTGACGCCTCAACCACATCGGACAAGAGCACTTGTCGACGGTAACCCGAGCGACCGACAACGATGTGACACACAGCTCAGCAGCCCTGCTAACTCTCGCGTTGGCAACGATGCGAAGACAGCAATAAACTCGGGCGCATGGCCAAGACTTACGTCGGTGCGCGGCTGCGACAGCTGCGTACCGAGCGCGGTTTGAGTCAGGTCTCGCTGGCCAAGAAGCTCGAGATCTCCGCGAGTTATCTGAATCAGATCGAACACGACGTGCGTCCGCTCACCGTACCGGTCCTGCTGCGCATCAGTGAAGTCTTCGGCGTCGACGCCGGCTTCTTCTCCTCCCAGGACGACACCCGGCTCATCGCCGAACTCCAGGAGGTCGTGATGGACCAGGAGCTCGGGGTGGAGGCCGACGCCCAGGAGATCGCCGAAATGGTGTCCGCGCACCCGGGTCTGGCGCGCGCCATGGTGAACATGCATCGCCGCTACCGGAATACGACCGCGCAGCTGGCCGCCGCCACCGAGGACCGTTTCGCCGACGGCAGCGGTTCGGGCGCCATCTCCAAACCGCACGAGGAAGTGCGCGACTACTTCTATCAGCGGCAGAACTACATTCACGAATTGGATACCGCCGCCGAGGAACTCACCCATCGCATGCGATTCCACGGCGGCGATCTCAAGCGCGAGATCCCGCGCCGCCTCAGCGATGCGCACGGCGTGCAGATCGTGGAGCGTATCGATCTGGGCGACGGCGTGCTGCACCGTTTCGATCCCGAGTCGCGTCGTCTGGAAATCGCGCCGCATCTCTCGGGCGGGCAGCGGGTGTTCAAGCTGGCCGCCGAGCTGGCCTATCTGGAATGCGGCGAGCTCATCGAAAAGCTGGTGGCGGAGGGCAATTTCAGCGGCCACGATTCGGTCGTGCTGGCAAAACTGGGCCTCGCCAACTATTTCGCCGCTGCCACGGTGCTCCCCTACACCCATTTCCACGAGGTGGCCGAGGACTTCCGCTACGACATCGAACGCCTGTCGGCGTTCTTCACCCAGAGCTACGAGACCATCTGCCACCGCCTGTCCACGCTGCAGCGCCCCAAACTCCGCGGCGTCCCCTTCTCCTTCGTCCGCGTGGACCGCGCCGGCAATATGTCGAAACGCCAGTCCGCCACCGGTTTCCACTTCTCCTCCAGCGGCGGCACCTGCCCGCTCTGGAACGTCTACGAGACCTTCGCCTACCCCGCGAAGATCCTGACCCAGATCGCCCAGATGCCCGACGGCCGCAAATACCTCTGGATCGCCCGCACCGTCGAACGCCGCGCCACCCGCTACGGCGAACCCAGCAAAACCTTCGCCATCGGACTGGGCTGCGAACTCCGCCACGCCGGCCGCACCGTCTATGCCGACGGCCTGGACCTGAACGAGCCCAAAGCCACCCCCATCGGCGCCGGTTGCCGCGTCTGCGAACGCTCCAACTGCCCCCAACGCGCCTTCCCACCCCTCGGCAAATCACTCGACATCAGCGAACACCGAAGCTCCATCTCCCCCTATGTCATTCAGTGACCGCGTCCTTCGACCGGCCATCGTCGATGAAGTTCTGGATCCGCACTTTCCGTTCGTCCGGCGATGCGCCGGGATTGGCTCCGTGCATCATTCGATGACTGCTGGACATCATTTGATGACCGATTGGATGACCTATCCGGATGGGAAACACGCGTTGAATCGCAGACGAACATGATCGTGTGAAAATCGAGAAGGTTATCGCCACTGCTGGTCTCACCATTGCCGCGCTGGCGATCACAGGGGGGACGTCCTACGCGACGCCGACGCCGGATCCGGCTGCGGTGCAGTCGATTCAGCACCCCGGTCAGGGACAGAACGATCTGGGTTACTCCATTGTCCGGTCGGATGCCGATAAGACGGTTACGACGACACTGAACGGCGGCACTTTCCGGCTCACCGATGCGTCGGTGGACGTATTGGATGGCTCCGGGGTGGTTGTGTCGCGGATGCCGCTGGCGATGACCACCGCGGGTACGGATCTGGTGGTTTCGATGCATCCGAGCATCGAGGACAATGGGACCAAGCTGGTTGCGCATCCGGAGGCCGGCGAGGTCGCGCAGCCGGGTGCGGCGGATATCGGGCGGTGGGTGCCGACCTCGCCCAAGCAGCGCGCGACCGAAACCGGTAGTGCCGTGGGCGCGTTGGGTGGTGCGCTCGGCGGCATCGTGGTCGGCGTCATCATCGCGGTGGCCACCGGGGGGCTCGGCATCATCGCTCTGCCGTTCGCGGCCATGATCGGTGCGTTGATCGGTGGCGGTACCGGCAGCGCGGCGGGTGCCGGCACCACCAACGATGACCGGCAGGACGGCTGGACGTGGCAGCAGGACTGCCACACCGACTACTACACCCACGACCAGTACTGCTACTGACCAGATCTCACCCTTGGCCCCGAGCCGGTGTCAGCTTGCGCTGGCTCCGGCTCGGGCCGTTTCATATCCCTTGACCTGCAATGATGTTTCCTCCACATCGAACGAACCATGATGCGGTGAGCAGAAATTCACGTCGTGGCAATGTAGGAAATCGGACATTCATCGAGAGTCATTCCGGCGCAACACTTCCCGTTTACCTTTCGTTCCACGAATACAGCCGCTGTATACGCGGCGGTATTCGCAAGCGGCGCATGTGGCGCCGCCGAACACCGTGAAGTGAAGGATCCGCCGATGCACGACTCTCCCCGCCGGGACAGGGCCGCCCGCCTGATGAAGGCGATCACCATTCCGACCGCGCTGGCGCTGTCCGCCGTGCTGGTCGCCGGCTGTGGTTCGCGCGACAGCGACACCGCGTCGGGCTCCAATGCCAAGTCCTGCGTGGACACGTCGAAGGACACCATCAAGATCGGTTCACTACACTCGCTGACCGGCACCATGGCCATCAGCGAGGTCACCGTCGCCAATGCCACCAAGCTGGCGGTGGACCAGATCAATGCGGCGGGCGGCGTCCTGGGCAAGAAGCTGGACGTAGTGCTCGAGGACGGCGCCTCGGATCCCAAGACCTTCGCGGAGAAGGCCGAGAAGCTGATCAGCTCCGACTGTGTGGCCGCGGTGTTCGGCGGCTGGACCTCGGCGTCGCGCAAGGCCATGAAGCCCAAGTTCGAATCGCTGAATTCGCTGCTGTACTACCCGGTTCAGTACGAGGGCCTGGAGGATTCGAAGAACATCTTCTACACCGGCGCCACCACCAACCAGCAGATCATCCCGGCGCTGGACTACCTGAAGCAGAAGGGCATCACCTCCCTCTACCTGGTGGGCTCCGACTACGTCTTCCCGCAGACCGCCAATCGCGAGATCAAGGCGTACGCCAAGGCCAATGGCATCGAGATCAAGGGCGAGGACTACGCGCCGCTGGGCTCCACGGATTTCTCCACCATCGTCAACAAGGTCCGCAATGCCAAGGCGGGCGCGGTGTTCAACACCCTCAACGGCGACTCCAATGTGGCCTTCTTCCGTGAGTACGCCAACGCGGGCCTGAAAGCCGCTGACATGCCGGTGGTCTCGGTGTCCATTGCCGAGGAGGAGGTCGGCGGCGTCGGGGTGCAGAACGTCGCGGGCCAGCTGACCGCCTGGAACTACTACCAGACCGTCGACACCCCGCAGAACAAGGCGTTCGTCGCCGCGTACAAGGCGGCCTACGGCGCGAACAAGCCCACCTCCGACCCGATGGAGGCCGCCTACACCTCGGTCTACCTGTGGAAGGCGACGGTGGAGAAGGCGAAGTCGTTCGCGGTGGCCGACATTCAGCAGGCCGCCGACGGCGTCAGCTACGACGCGCCGGAGGGCACCGTCACCATCGACGGCTCCAACCACCACATCACCAAGACCGCGCGCATCGGCGAGATCCACCCCGACGGGCTCATCTACACCGTCTGGGATTCCGGCAAGCCGATCCAGCCGGACCCGTACCTGAAGAACTACGACTGGGCCAAGGGCCTGAAGTAATTCGGCGGCCGCCGATGAGGGGCGGCTGGTGCGGTGTCCGCGCGACTCTCACCGCGGCATCGCACCAGCCGTACGGCGTTCTCCACCAATAGAGCTCGAGAGGTACTGATCATGGATGTGGCTGTCGGACAGCTCTTCACAGGGCTGAGTCTGGGCTCGATCCTGCTGCTCGCCGCGCTGGGTCTGTCGCTGACCTTCGGTCAGATGGGCGTCATCAATATGGCGCACGGTGAATTCATCATGGCCGGGTGTTACACGACCTACGTTGTGGAACAGCTGATCTCGGCGACGGGCGTGGCGCTGATCGTGTCGCTGTTCGTCGGCTTCCTGGTCGGCGGCCTGCTGGGCGCGGCCCTCGAGATGGGGCTCATCCGCTGGATGTACGACCGCCCCCTGGACACCCTGCTGGTCACCTTCGGTGTCGGCTTGATCCTGCAGCAGGCGGTGCGGGACATCTTCGGCGCGCCCGCCAAGAACGTGGTCGCGCCGGACTGGCTGACCGGCGGCCTCACCATCGCGGGCACCGTCGTGCCCAAGACCCGCATCTTCATCATGGTGCTGGCCGTGGTGGCGGTGATCGCGCTGGCCACCGCGCTCAAGACGACGCCGCTCGGCCGCCGCATCCGGGCCGTGGTGCAGAACCGCAGCCTGGCCGAAACCTCGGGCGTCTCTTCGCGTCTCACCGATGTGAGCACCTTCTTCATCGGTTCCGGGCTGGCGGCGGTGGCCGGTGTGGCCCTGACCCTGATCGGTTCCACCAGCCCCACCATCGGGCAGTCGTATCTGGTGGACGCCTTCCTGGTGGTCGTCATCGGCGGCCTCGGGCAGATCAAGGGCACCGTGATCGCGGCCTTCGCCATGGGCCTGCTGAATTCGTTCGTCGAGTACTCGACCACCGCGACGGTCGCCAAGGTGATCGTCTTCATCGTGGTCGTGATCTTCCTGCAGGTGCGCCCGCAGGGTCTGTTCACCGTCCGGACGAGGAGTCTGGCATGACCACCATCCAGCGACTGAGTGCCAACTCTTCCCTGAAAGCCCTGGGCGGCTTCGTCATCGCCGCCATAGTCCTGTTCGGTCTCGCACCGGCGATGCTCACCGACTTCCGGTTGAGCCTGCTCGCCAAGTTCCTGTGCTTCGCCATCGTCGCGGTCGGCATCGGCCTGGCGTGGGGCCGCGGCGGCATGCTGACCCTCGGCCAGGGCGTGTTCTTCGGCATCGGCGCGTACATCATGGCCATGCACATGCAGATGGCCGACGCCGCCAAGGCGCACGAGGATGTGCCGGAGTTCATGACCATCGCGGGCGTGGACCAATTGCCCTCGTACTGGCGGCCTTTCGAGTCCGCGCCGGTGGCGCTGCTGGCGATCGCGGTGCTGCCCGCCGCCATCGCCGCGGTGCTCGGCTTCGGGGTGTTCAAGCGCCGGGTCAAGGGCGCGTACTTCGCCATCCTGAGCCAGGCGCTGGCCGCGGCGCTGGCGATCCTGCTCACCGGGCAGCAGACCATCGGCGGCTTCACCGGATTGAGCGACTTCCGCTCGTTCTTCGGCTTCCGCCTGGATGATCCGGTGAACCGGCGCATGCTGTTCTTCAT
Organism: Nocardia sp. NPDC004123; assembly: GCF_053603795.1. Classification (NCBI taxonomy): domain Bacteria; kingdom Bacillati; phylum Actinomycetota; class Actinomycetes; order Mycobacteriales; family Nocardiaceae; genus Nocardia; species Nocardia sp. NPDC004123. Next base: position 33,923 of record NZ_JBSGGG010000026.1, on the reverse strand, counting down.
CGCGGCGGGCACGCTGCTGGTCGTGGTGGCCGTCGCACGCCAGCTCATGCGCAGCCGGTACGGGGAACTGCTTGTCGCCGTGCGTGATCAGGAGGAACGGGTCCGGTTCCTCGGCTACGACCCGGCCAATATCAAGATCGTCGCCTATGTGGTGGCCGCGTTCTTCGCGGGCATCGCGGGCGCCCTGTTCACCCCGATCGTCGGCATCATCTCCCCCGCCGACATCGGTGTGGTCCCGTCCATCGCGTTCCTGATCGGCGTCGCCATCGGCGGTCGCACCACCCTGCTCGGGCCGGTGCTGGGCGCGATCGGCGTGGCCTGGGCGCAGACCACGTTCTCCGAGCACTTCCCGTCGGCGTGGACCTACTTCCAGGGTGCGCTGTTCATCGTGGTGGTCGGCTTCATCCCGGCGGGACTGGCCGGATTCGGGCCCATGGCCAAGCAGCTGCTGGAGCGGCTGCGCCCCGCGACGGCCCCCGACGCCGCACCGGAACCGGCCGCCGCACCCGAGATCGAGGCGGCGGTCGAGGCGAAGCCGGAGGCCGAGGCCGAGGCAGAGCCCGAGGCCGAGCAGAAGGTGGAAGCACGATGACCGCACCCGAACCGAAAATCGGCGGCAATGCCGGAATGGACAGCGAATACCTCGAAATCCGCGGCCTGTCCGTGAGTTTCGACGGCTTCAAGGCCGTCTCCGACGTGGACCTGACCGTCCTGCAGGGCGATCTGCGCTTCCTCATCGGACCCAACGGCGCGGGCAAGACCACCCTCATCGACGCCATCACCGGCCTGGTGCCCGCGACCGGCTCGGCGCAGAAGACCGGCGCCGAGCTGATCGGCCGCAAGGTGCATCAGATCGCCCGCCTCGGGGTGGGCCGCACCTTCCAGACGGCGAGCGTGTTCGAACAGCTCACCGTGCTGCAGAACCTCGATATCGCCGCGGGCGCGGGACGTTCCGCGCTCACCCTGCTGCGCCGGCGCAAGTCGGTGCTGCCCGCCATCGAGGAGGCGCTCGAGACCACCGGACTCGCCGCGCTGCGCGACAAACCTGCCGGGGTGCTCGCGCACGGTCAGAAACAGTGGCTCGAGATCGGCATGCTGCTGGTGCAGAACGCCTCGGTGCTGCTGCTGGACGAGCCGGTGGCGGGCATGAGCGCCGAGGAACGCGAGGAGACCGGAAACCTGCTGCGCCGCATCGGCGGTGAGCGGGTGGTCATCGTCGTCGAGCACGATATGGATTTCATGCGCGCGTTCGCCAGCTCGGTGACGGTGCTCGCGGGCGGCCGCGTCCTCAGCGAGGGCACCGTGGAGCAGGTGCAGGCCGATCCGAAGGTGCAGGAGGTCTACCTCGGCACCGCCGCGGCCGGTGAGCTGCCGCCCGCGGAGGCCAGCGCTGATGCATCCATCGGCGCGGAGCAGGAATCGGACGAGGCGAAGGAGGCCGCAGATGCTGGAACTCGTTGACCTACACACCGGCTACGGCCGGACCGAGGTGATTCACGGGGTGTCCCTGACGGTTCCGGACAATGGCGTGGCAGCCATCATGGGCCACAACGGGGCCGGTAAGACCTCGCTGCTGCGCGCGGCGGTCGGGCTGCTGCCCGCCAAGTCGGGGCGGATCCGCTTCGGCGGCGAGGACATCACCAGGATGTCGCCGTCGCGGCGGGTCAAGCGCGGCCTCGCCTATGTTCCACAGGGGCAGCAGAGTTTTCCACAGCTGTCCACAATGGAGAACCTCCAGGTGGTGGCCGACGGCCGCAAACGCGGCAAGGCACTCGTCGACGAAGCGCTGGACCTGTTCCCGGCGCTGCGGGAACTGTTGTCCCGCAAGGCCGGACTGCTCTCCGGTGGCCAGCGCCAGCAGCTGGCCATCGCCCGCGCCCTCATCACCGAACCGGCGCTGCTGATCCTCGACGAGCCGACCGAGGGCATCCAGCCCTCGGTGGTCGCCGAGATCGAGCGCACCATCATCGAACTCACCGGCCGGGGTGGACTCAGCGTGTTGCTGGTCGAACAGCACATCGGCTTCGCGCTGCAGGCCGCGCAGCAGTTCTATGTCCTGCGCTCGGGCCGCGTCACCTCCTCCGGGGCGGGCGGGGCGAGCGCGGAATCCGCGGTACGCCAGGCCATGGCGATCTGATCGGACACTCCGTGAACGCGCGCAGGGGGCGTATTCCGTTGTCCGAGCGGGTCTATCGATCCATGCAGCGCGATCTCGCGGCCGGGATGCTGGTACCCACCGAGCGTCTCGGCGAGGAACGCCTCGCCGAGACCTACGGCGTCTCCCGTACCCCGGTCCGCGAGGCGCTGGCCCGGCTCCTCGCCGACGGCCTGCTGGAACGCCACACCGACGGCCTCTACCCGTACCGTCCCCGGGTCGACGAACTCGGGGACCTGTACGAACTCCGAATAGTCCTGGAAGCCAGAGGAATCCAACGCTTGCAGGCCACCGCGGCGGCACTCCCGGAACCGCTGGCCGCCGCCGTGCAGCCGGAACCGCCGGCCCTGGCGGCTCGGCCTGCGGTCACGCCGCACGATCTGGGCGCGGTCGAGCGAGAGCTCGAGCTCTGGCGGCGCGTACGCGAGCATCCGCCGGAGCCCGGGGCCGAGCTCATCGCCGCGGACGAGCGGTTCCACACCACACTCCTGCTGGCCGCCGGCAATTCCGCACTGGCCGAGGCGCTCTCGACGGTGCACGCGCGGGTGCGGCCGGTGCGGGCCCTGGACATGCCCACCCCCGGGCGGATCGCCGCCATGGCCGAGGACCATATCGCCATCGCCGAACACCTGCTCGCCGGGGATCTGGACACCGCCCTGCGCACCCTCCTGGCCCACCTCACCAGCTCCCGGGCGCACGTCCTGACCCGCGCCCGCCGCGCGCTGGAGCTCACCAAACTCGCCCAGGCGGTCCGCGAGTGACCCGATCCGCGCCGCGCCGGGCCGTCGGTCTGGCGAGTGGCTCAGACAGGGTGTTGACTGGGGAGATGGTGTCGACGAAGCCACGCATCGCTCCTGGTCGCCTGCGGGAGCTCGGTCCAGTGAACTGGGTTGTCTGGCAGGCGCTTTCCCGTGCCGCGGGCACGGAGGACGCGCATCTGTTCAGCACGCTGGGCCGGACCGGCGGCCTGTTCCGGGGCTGGCTGCACTTCTCCGGCCGCCTCATGCCGGGCGGCAAACTGCTCCGGTACGAGTCCGAACTGGTCATCCTGCGCGTCGCGCACCTGCGCCAGTGCGAATACGAGACCGACCATCACATCCGGCTGGGCCGCCGCGCGGGCGTTACCGCCGAAATCCTGGACCGTCTCCGCGCGGGCCCGGCCGCCGCCGGATGGTCTGCCAAGGAGCGCGCGCTGCTCACCGCCGTGGACCAGCTGGTCGCCACCCGCGACCTCGACGACGCCACCTGGCGAGCCCTCGCCGACCACTACGACGAGCGGCGCCTCATCGAAATCGTTCTGCTCACCAACCAGTACGAGGGCCTGGCCAGCACCATCACCGCCCTCCGCATCCAAACCGACCACTAGCCGCGCGATCCGGCCGTGCGTCAGCGGCGCACGCGGTAGACCGGCTGGGTGGCGGCTTCGGGAACGGTCTCGGCGTGCGGGATGCGATGCGCGGAGGCGGGTTCGGCGGGCTGGATGCGGGCGTGCAGGTGCATGTCGTGCCAGCCGTCGTCGTGCAGGCCCGCGCTGCGATTGATGCCCTCGAGCAGGAAGCCGGATTTGTGTGCCACCCGGCAGGATTGGGCGTTATGCACGGAATGCCGTAATTCCAAGCGGTGGAATCCGGCCACCTCGAAGGCCCAGCCGACCAGCGCCTCCACCGCCCGCGGGGCGATGCCGCGGCCGCGTGCCGCCGGGACCACCCAGTACGCCAGCTCGGCCTCGCCGTGCCCGAGTTCGATGTGATGCAGCGAGGCCCGGCCCATCAGCCGGCCGCTGCGGCCATCGGCGACAGCCCAATTGGCCGCGGTGCCACCGCTCCACGAGCGCGCCCAGGAGTCCACCCACTCCCCGGCCTCCTCCACGGTGTCCGCGGTGCGCACATGCCAGCGCCGAATGGCCGGATCCTGGAAGGCCGCGTACACCTCGGGTCCGTCCCGGCGCAGCCACGGCCGCAGCACCAGCCCGTCTCCCATCGGGAGCACCGGCTGCGCTGCCCGACTGAAGGTTTCGGCGGCGACGATTGCCGGGGTTGATCGCGGCATGGGGGGAATTCTGCCCGCGATCGCCCGATCCGCGCGGCGAAATTGAGACCATCGTCCCGATCGGTCTCTCTTGCGCAGGTTGTCCGAACCGACCGGCCGCGCTCAGGGCCTGCGGTTTTCGATGAGCGCGGCCAATCCGTCCAGGACCCGGGCCAGCCCGAACTCGTAGGCGTGGTCCGCACCGTAGGCGCTGTCGTGGGCCTGCCCCGCGACCGCGCCGATCCGGGCCGCCAGAGGATAGCGGCCGGCGTCGAAGACCCGCGCCAGCAGCGGGGCCGCCCGCTCCCACCACTCGCGATCGGAGTGCCCGCTCTCGGTCGCGGCCCGGGCGCTGTCGATGGCCAGCTGCGCGGTCGAGGTCACGAAGCCCAGCACATAGGTGAGGGCGGCGTCCATCTCCAGATCGCCGAGGCCGAGCCCGTCGAAGGCGCGCAGCTCGTGGTCGTATTTCGCGGCCACGCCGGGACCCAGCGGCGGCCGCGTGGTCGGCAGATAGGCCACCCACGGATGCCCGGCCAGCAGGGCGCGATTCTCGGCGGCGATCACGGAAACCCGCTCCCGCCAGGGCATTCCGGTGAGATCGTGACGCGGCATGCGCTGATAGACGGTGTCGAGCATGAGGTCGAGCAGTTCGGCCTTGCCCGGCACGTAGGTGTAGGTGGCCATGGGCGTGATGCCCAGCTTGGCCGCCACCGACCGCATGGTGAGCGCGCCCAGCCCCGCACCGTCGGCGATCTCCAGCGCGGCCGCGATGACGGCGTCGAGGGTGGTGCGCTGTTTGGGCCCGCGCGCCGAACCGCCGGATCCGGGCTCGCGCCACAGCAGTTCCAGCGTGCGCACCGGGTCGCCCGCGCTGCTGCGTTCCCCGCTTCGTCCGGCCATTCGCGTCACCTCCGCCGCCGATCGTATCGATGTGACAGTCGCCACTTTGCATGCTGTCGGGAATGTCTGTACGAAGTACAGCGTACTTAGTACAGAATTGATCGGCACCACCCGAGGAGGCCCCATGACCATCACCGCATCCGCGATCTCCCTGAACGTGCCCGACCCGATCGCCTCGGCGACGTTCCTCATCGACCACTTCGGTTTCACCGAGAAGATGTCGGCCGACGGCTTCGTCGACGTGACTCGGCCCGACGCCGGATTCGACGTCATCTATCTGCGCACCGGCCTCGGCAGCTTCAAGCCGGACCGCATCGCGGGCAGCGCGGGCCAGGGCCTGCTGGTGGTGTTCGTCGTCGACGACATCGACGCCGAATACGCCCGCGTCCAACGCGAAGGCGTGCCGATCGTGACCCCCATCGAGACCGAGCCGTGGGGCGAGCGCTATTTCCAGGCCCTCGACCCGAACGGGATCGTCATCCAACTGGTCCAGTGGGTCTGACCGGAACCCGCTGAAAGATTCCTCGGTCGAACGTGTCGATTCCGGCCGGGCCCGTTCGAGGAGTAGGCGAGGGCCGAACCGCGGCCCGGCACTTCGACGAGAGGAATCCGATGCGAAAAGTGGTGGCTTTCGAGCACATGACCCTCGACGGTTTCGCGGCCTCACCCACCGAGCTGGGACTGGAATGGACATTCGGCGCCTACAGTCCGGACCTCGCCGCCTTCCACGACGAGCACATCCGGGCCGATATCGGTACCACGATCTATGGTCGCAAGACCTTCGAGGGCATGCGCGATCACTGGTCGAGCGTTCCGGACAACCCGGAGGCCACGGCACACGATCTCGAACACGCCGAATGGGTCACGAATATCGACAAGATCGTCTTCTCGACCACGCTCGCGTCGGCCGGCTGGCGGAACACCCGGATCATCGACGGCGACGGGGCGGCGCGCATCGCGGAGCTGAAGGCGGAGCACGGCGGCGCGCTGGTCATCTACGGCAGCCCGACCCTGGTGCACTGGTTCACCGACGCCGGGCTCATCGACGAGTACCGCATCGTCATCCATCCGGTGACAATCGGCTCCGGCACCCCTATGTTCCGGGACAAGACCGAACTGAATCTGAACCTGCTGGAATCGAAGTCGTTCGACGGTGGTGCCCTCTATGTCCGCTATGCAGTCGCCCAGCGAGAGGATTGAGCAATGCGATACCTGGCACTGATTCGCCTGGACCCCGCCCAGATGCCCGAGGAAGGGCCCGGCGACGACCTGATCGCCAAGGTCAACGAGATCATCGAGGAGATGACCAAGGCGGGCGTGCTGCTCGACACCGCGGGCCTGCGCCCGATCGAGGAGGGCACCCGGATCCGGCAGACCGGCGGCGTGCAGACGGTCATGGACGGGCCGTACACCGAATCCAAGGAGATCATCGGCGGATACCTGGTGCTGCAGAGCCGTTCGCAGGAGGAGGCGGCCGAGTGGGCGTCCCGGTTCCTGCGGGTGCACGGGCCGGACTGGGACATCGAGCTCGAGGTACGACAACTGGACGGCCAGAACTGAATCCGCAGCAGGAGCGGCGGGTGCGCCGGGCCGTGGAGGCGGCCTGGCGCATCGAATGGCCGCGTCTGGTGGCGGGCCTGACCCGCCTGGTCGGCGATATCGCGACCGCCGAGGAGCTCGCGCAGGACGCCCATGTGGCGGCGCTGGAACAGTGGCCTCGCGACGGCGTCCCGCCGAATCCGGGCGGCTGGCTCATGCTGACGGCGAAACACCGCGCGGTGGACCGCATTCGGCGCGACGTGAACTTCGCGCGGAAGCTGGAGCTGCTCGGCCGTGAGACGCTCACGGCCGAGCAGCCGCCCGGCGAACCGGAACCGACCATCGCGGACGACCTGCTGCGCATGATCTTCACCGCCTGCCATCCGGTGCTCTCACCCCCGGCGCGGGCAGCGCTCACCCTGCGCATGGTGGGCGGCCTGACCACGGCCGAGATCGCGCGGGCCCATCTGGTCCCGGAATCGACCGTGGCGCAACGCATCGTGCGCGCCAAGCGCACCATCGCGGCCAAACGGATTCCCTACGAGGTGCCCGCCGGCGCCGAGCTGGCCGCGCGCCTGGACTCCGTGCTCGAGGTCATCTACCTGATCTTCAACGAGGGCTATACCGCCACCTCCGGCGAGCGCTGGGTCCGGGCCGAATTGTGCGAGGACGCACTGCGTCTGGCGCGCATCCTGACCGGGCTGCTGCCCGAGGAGCCGGAGGCGTACGGGCTGGCGGCCCTGCTGGAACTGCAGGCATCCCGCACCACCGCCCGCAGTGACGGGGACAACGCGCTGGTGCTGCTGCCCGATCAGGACCGGTCCCGATGGAATCGGCTCTCGATCGAACGCGGCCTGTCCGCGCTGGGCCGCGCGCACACGCTGAATCGGACGCGGGACCTTCCGCCCGGGCGCTACGCGCTCCAGGCCGCCATCGCCTCCGTGCACGCCGTCGCCCCGACCGCCGCCGAGACCGACTGGCGGCGCATCGCCGGACTGTATGCCGTACTGGCGCAACGGTTTCCGTCACCGATCGTGGAGTTGAACCGGGCGGTCGCGGTGACCATGGTGCACGGACCCGGCGCCGGCCTGGAGTTGATCGACGCCGTTGCCGCGACCGGGGCGCTCGACGACTATCACCTGCTGCACGCCGTCCGCGGGGATCTGCTGGCGCGGCTGGGCCGGGATGCGGAGGCGCGGGCCGCTTTTCGGCGCGCGGCCGATCTGACCGGCAATGAGATCGAGCGGGAGTTGCTGCTCGGCCGGGCGCGCTGACCGGCAATCCACTCCGATCAGGCATTTCACCGCGTGTCGCTCACCCCTCCCGGGAAACGGCAGGGCGTACGGTCGGTTCCTAGCTGAAGCCAGATGGGTCTGTTTTTTCGTGAACGACACGGAAGGACCAGGCGTTGCCCATTCTCGACAAGCGTCCACTCCGAGCCACCGTCCTCGGACTGCTCGTGGCGGCTCTCGCCCCGCTCACCGTCGCCGTCGGCACCGCCGACGCGCGCACCGAAATCGCCGACCCCATCGCCCAATCCGCGCTCCCGGCCGCCCTGCCGGTGGACCCGGCGTCCCTGCTGCAGCTGGTCGGCGCGGCCCAGCGGTTCTCCAAACCGGCCTTGCAGACACTGTCACGTTTCGTCGTGCCCGGGGACCAGTGGGGGTCGTTCAATCAGATCATCACGCACGAGAGCGACTGGCAGGTCTTCGCGATCAACCCGACCTCCGGCGCCTACGGGCTGGCCCAGGCCCTCCCCGCGCAGAAGATGTTCAGCGAGGGCCCGGACTGGATGTTCAACCCGCTCACCCAGCTGCGCTGGGCCTACCGCTACATGGTCGCGCGCTACGGCAGCCCGAATGCGGCCTGGGGCTTCTGGCAGGCCCACAACTGGTACTGAGCCTGCCGGTCCCCGAACTCGATCAGCCCGGTACGTATCTCGATCAGCTCAGCGCGGCCCGGAAGACCTCGGCGACCGGGGTCGACGGGCGGCCCAGCAACCGCTGCAGATCACCGGACTCGACGGCCAGGATGCCGTCGGCGATACCGGCGTCGGCATCGGCCAGGGCGGCGGCATAGGCGGCGTCCAGACCCGCGCCCTGCAACGCCGCGGCGTAGTCGGCCTGCGGCAGGTCCTGGTAGCGGACCGGCTTGCCGGCCACCTCCGAGATCACCTGCGCCAGTTCGGCATACGAGAGCGTCTCGTCGCCGCCGAGCTCGTAGACCTTGCCCTCGTGACCGTCGGTGGTGAGGACGCGAGCGGCGGCCTCGGCGTAATCGGCGCGGGCCGCACCGGATACCTTGCCCTCGCCCGCCGCGCCGTGCAGCACGCCCGTCTCGATGGCGTGTGCCAGGCCGCCGGTGTAGTTCTCCCAGTACCAGCCGTTGCGCAGCAGCACGGTCGGGATGCTCGCTCCGGCCAGCGCGGCCTCGGTGCCGATGTGCTCCTGGGCCAGGATCAGCGGATTGCGATCGGCCTGCGGAATGCTGGTGTAGGCCAGCAGTTTCACGCCCGCCCGCTCGGCCGCGCGCAGCACGTTGGTGTGCTGGGCGACGCGCTTGGTGAACTCGTTGCCGGAGACCAGCAGTACGCGGTCGACGCCCTGGAAGGCGCGCTCGAGCGCTTCCGGATCGTCATAGCTCGCCACCCGCACCTCGACACCCCGCGCGGCCAGATCGGCCACCTTGGCGGGATCGCGGACCACCGCCACCACCGGCTGCGATCCGTCCTTCAACAGCGCCTCGACGACCAGGCGACCCAGCTGTCCGCTTGCTCCGGTGACTGCGACGGTCATGACTACCTCCAGGTTTCAGGGTATGAACTGCACTGCTGACATGTACTAACTAATAGTAAGCACATGCTATTCCAGAACCGCTACCCGAAACACAGGTAACCTCGATCTCATGAACGCTCGGCCTTCCGACCAGTCCTACCCGGACGACCCCACCCTGGAAGCCGACGTCTTCGCCCGCAACTGCTCCTCGCGCCCGGTCCTGCAAGACGTCGCCAGTCGCTGGGGCGTGCTCGCCCTGGCCGCCCTGCGCGAGGGCCCCTACCGGTTCTCGGCGCTGCGCCGCCGCGTGGACGGCATCTCCGAGCGCATGCTCTCCCAGACCCTGCAGACCCTGGAACGCGACGGCATGGTCAATCGCGAAGTCCAGCAATCCATCCCGCCGGTCGTCGAGTACACCCTCACCGACCTCGGCGCGCAGGTGGCCGACCAGCTCGTCGGCCTCATCGAGATCCTCGAATCGAATATCGCGAAGATCGAAGCGGCCCAGACCGCCTACCACCGCACGTAAATCGAAGAACCGCGTAAACCGAAGAACGGAGCCGCATGTCCGTCGACGCTGATCTGCAGTATCTCGAACGCTGCGTGGAGCTGGCCGCCGAAGCCCTGGACGCGGGCGACGAGCCGTTCGGGTCACTGCTGGTCGGCGCGGACGGCACCGTGCTCGCCGAGGACCGCAACCGCGTGTCCGGCGGCGACGCCACTCGCCACCCCGAATTCGAGCTGGCCCGCTGGGCCGCCGAGCACCTCACCCCCGAGGACCGGGCGACGGCCACGGTCTACACCTCCGGCGAACACTGCGCCATGTGCTCGGCCGCGCACGCCTGGGTCGGCCTGGGCCGCATCGTCTATGCCGCCTCCACCGCCCAGCTCACGGAGTGGCTCAACGAGTTCGGCGTCCCCGTGGGCCCCATCCGCCCCCTCGCCATCCAGGAGGTGGCCCCGGGCATCCCGGTCTCCGGCCCCTTCCCGGAACTCACCGACCGCGTCTACGCCCTCCACCGCCGCCTGCACTTGGCTGACTGAACCGCTCGAAAGAACGAAAGCGGCCCGGTGCCAGCGGAAATCGCCGGCACCGGGCCGCTTCGGGGTTTCGGCGACGGAACCCTGAGATTCGCGGGACTCGCTTCCCCTTCGGGGGTTCGGGGGCCGGCCCCCGAAATCCCTTGGGGTTTCAGGGGCGTAGCCCCTGAGAGTCTTCGAGAGCTAGAAGTTGATCATGTGGCCGGCCAGGCCGTGGATCGCTTCCTGGAGGGCCTCCGACAGGGTCGGGTGGGTGTGGACGTTGCGGGCCAGTTCGTTGACCGTGAGATCCCACTTCTGGGCCAGGGTCAGTTCCGGCAGCAGTTCGGAGACGTCGGGGCCGATGAGGTGGCCGCCGATGAGCTCGCCGTACTTGGCGTCGGAGATGAGCTTGACGAAGCCCTGCGCGTCGCCGAGGCCGTGCGCCTTGCCGTTGGCGGTGAACGGGAAGGTCGCGACCTTCACGTCGTAGCCCTCGTCGCGGGCCTGCTGCTCGGTGAGGCCGAAGGAGGCGACCTGCGGCTGACAGAAGGTGGCGCGCGGCATCATGCGGTAGTCGCCCAGCGACATGGTCTCCGCGCCCGCGATGGTCTCGGCCGCGACCACGCCCTGCGCCTCGGCGACGTGCGCGAGCTGCAGCAGGGCGGTGACGTCACCGATGGCGTAGATGCCGGGGACGTTGGTGCGCATGTACTCGTCGATCGCGATGGCGCCGCGGTCGGTGAGCTGCACGCCGGTGTTCTCCAGGCCGTAGCCCTGCACGCGCGGCGCGAAGCCGACGGCCTGCAGCACCTTGTCCACGGTGACGGTCTCGATCGCGCCGGACTTGTTGTCCTTGATCGACACGGTGACCTTGGAGCCGTCGTCCTCGATGGACTGCACGGCCGCGGAGGTGGTGATGGTGATTCCGAGCTTCTTGTACGCCTTGGTGATCTCCTTGGAGATGTCGGCGTCCTCGTTCGGCAGTGCGCGGTCGAGGAATTCGACGATGCGCACGTCCACGCCGTAGTTCTTGAGGACGTAGGCGAACTCCATGCCGATGGCGCCCGCACCCACGATGAGGATGGAACCCGGCAGGTCACGGGTGAGGATCTGCTCCTCATAGGTGACCACGTTGGCGGACAGCGAGGTGCCCGGCAGCAGCTTGGTCTCGGTGCCCGCGGCGATGATCACGTTGTCGAACGTGATGTCCTCGGTGCCGCCCTTGGTGAGCGCGACCGAGAGCGACTTCGGGCCGGTGAAGGTGCCCTTGCCGTCGAACTCGTCGATCTTGTTCTTCTTCATCAGGAAGTGGACGCCCTTGACCCGGCCGTCCGCGACCTTGCGGCTGCGGTCGAACGCCGCGCCGAAGTCGAAGGTCGCGCTACCGGAGATACCGAAGGTCTTCGCTTCCTTGGTGAAGATATGAGCCAGCTCCGCATTGCGCAGCAGTGCCTTGGACGGAATGCAGCCCACGTTCAGGCACACGCCACCCCAGTATTTCTGCTCGACGATCGCTGTTCGCAGGCCGAGTTGAGCGGCACGGATCGCGGCGACGTAACCGCCGGGACCAGCGCCGAGAACGACGACATCGTAGTGGGAAGTCACGGCATCGAGACTAGACCTGTTGCCGGGACCTCACTCAGCCATCCCCCGCCCGCGTGAGACGCGGAACACGTGAGAGAGGTCACGCCCGCAGCCTGGATGCGACCGATCAGTCCGTTGCGCCCGGTGGACCGGCCGAGATCCCCGACGGTCCGTTGATCCCGCCGGGCCCGCCGCGGCTAACCCCGCCAGACCTGCCGCGCCACGCGCGCGAAATTGCCGCCGAAGACGGCCGTCCGGTCGGCGGCGGAGAAGCCGCGCGCGGCCAGCACCTCGTCCAGCCCCCGCACCCCGGACGTGCCGAGCAGGTCTTCCGGTGGCGCCCACTGCAATTGGCCGTAGCGCGTGTACTCCTCGGAGTAGCTGTCCGGATTGCCGGCCAGTTCGGCGTTGAAATCCTCGGCGTCGAAGGAGTAGTCGGAGCCGATCCCGATGTGCTCGATGCCGACCAGTTCCGCGCCGTAGGCGATGTGGTCGGCCATGGCCTCGATGCGCCCGGCCCCGTCGGCGGGTTCGTTGCGGCCCAGGAAGATGCCGACCCCGTTGATGCCGATCACACCCCCGGTGGCCGCGCACGCCTTGGCCTGGTCGTCGCCGATATTGCGCGGATGTGCCCACAGTGTCGCGAAATTCGAGTGGCTGTAGATCATCGGCACGGTCGTGGTCTCGGCGATGTCGAGTCCCGTGCGCCGCGAGCAGTGCGACCCGTCGGCGAACACCCCGACCTGGTTGAGCGTACGGATCAGGTCGCGGCCGTAGGCGGTGAGGCCGGTGTCGTCGCTGTCGAGGCACCCGCAGCCGGCCGCGTTGGCGTGGTTGTAGGTGGGCAGCAGCGAGCGCAGCCCCAGTTCGTGGAACAGCTCGACATTGTCGAGATCACCCCCCAGCGGCCCGGAGTCCTCGAGGTCGAAGGCCAGCGCGAGGGTGGCGTCGGTCTCCGCGGTGGGGACCTCCGGCCAGGCGTCCTCGATGCTGTGCACCAGGCGGAATCGGCCGTCGGTCAGGGCATCCCGCCGGAACTGGGTGACCAGCTCGAGCGACTCGCGGGTGGATTGCGGCGCGTAGCCGATATTGACCGAGAGGTACGAGCCCAGCGGGTACCGCGTCAGCTCGGTGAGGTCCGCGGTCGGCAGCAGTGGGAGGCAGCAGTGCTGTTCCCACAGCCGGGGCTCATGCGACACGCCGAGGCCTCCTGGATCCGATCGGTAGCGAAACAGCAATCCTACTGACCGTGCGGCGGAGTGCCCGGCAATACGTTCGCGACCGGCGAACGCGCGCCTCGGCAACAATGTGGGCATGACCGGTGTTGGACAGGGAGTGACGGATCCCTACCTGTGGCTCGAAGAGGTCGAGAGCGAACGCGCCCTGACCTGGGCGGAAGAACGTAATGCGGTGTCCAGGGAGCGGTTCGCGTCCTCGGAGCGCTTCACCGACCTCGAGGCGCGCGTGCTGGCCATGCTCGACACCGACACCCGCATCGCCTATCCGGGCCGGCGCGGCCCGTGGCTCTACAACTACTGGCGCGACCGCGAGCACCCGAAGGGCCTGTGGCGGCGCACCACCTTCGCCGAGTACGCGAAGGACGAGCCGGACTGGGAGATCCTCATCGACCTGGACGCGCTGGCGGCCGCTGAGGGCGAGAACTGGGTCTGGGGTGGCGCGGCGGTGAAGCGGCCGGAGCAGCGGCGCGCGCTCATCAGCCTCTCGCGCGGCGGCGCGGACGCCAAGGTGGTCCGCGAATTCGATATCGAGGCAAAGACTTTCATCGCACCCGAGGACGGCGGCTTCCACCTACCCGAGGCCAAGTCGGACTTCGCCTGGATCGATCACGACACCCTGTACGTGGGCACCGATTTCGGTCCCGGCTCGCTGACCGACTCCGGCTATCCGCGGGTGGTGAAGCGCTGGCGGCGCGGAACCCCGCTGGAGGCGGCGGAATTCGTGTACGAGGGCGAGGTCACCGATGTGGCCGTCTCCGCGGGCTACGACCGCACCCCCGGCTACGAGCGGCACTTCCTGAGCCGCGCCACCGACTTCTTCAACGAAGAGGTCTACCTGCTGGAGTCCGACGGCACGCTGCGCTTCATCGACGTGCCCACCGACGCCACCGAGACCTGGTACAAGCGGTGGCTACTGGTGCGGCTGAAGTCGCCGTGGGAGGTGAACGGCGCCACCTATCCGGCCGGTGCGCTGCTGGCCACCGACTTCGAGGAATTCCTGTCCGGCGCACGCGATTTCGAGGTCCTGTTCACCCCCGACGCGCACACCGCGCTGCACGGCTACGGCTGGACCGAGAACCACCTGCTGCTGGTCACGCTGGAGGATGTGCAGACCAGGCTGTACGTGCTCACCCCCGACTCCGACGGCTGGACCCGCGAGCCATTGGCCGACACCCCGGCCATGGCCAGCACCAGCATCATGAATCTGGACCGCCTCGACGGCGGCGACGAATTCATGCTCTCCACCAGCGGTTTCACCCGCCCCGCCACGCTGATGTCGGGGTCGGTGGGCGGCAGCGTGGAGGTGCTCAAGCAGGAGCCGGGCTTCTTCGACGCCGACGGCATCGTGACCGAGCAGTTCTTCGCGCAGTCCGACGACGGCACCCAGATCCCGTATTTCGTGATCCGCCACCGCGATCGGCAGGGCTCCCCGGGCCCGACCGTAATGTCCGGTTACGGCGGGTTCGAGGTCTCCCGCACCCCCAGCTACAGCGGCATGGTGGGGATGGGCTGGCTGGAGCGCGGCGGCACCTACGTCATGACCAATATCCGCGGTGGCGGCGAATACGGCCCGGAATGGCACACCTCGGTGCTGAAGGCCAACCGGCACAAGGCCTTCGAGGATTTCGCGGCCGTGGCGCGGGATCTGGTAACGCGCGGCATCACCACGCCCGGGCAGTTGGGCGCGGTGGGCGGCAGCAATGGCGGCCTGCTCATGGGCGTCATGCTGACCCGATACCCGGAGCTGTTCGGGGCCATCGTGTGCCAGGTGCCGCTGCTGGACATGCAGCGCTACCACCTGCTGCTGGCGGGCGCGTCCTGGATCGCCGAGTACGGCGATCCGGACAAGCCGGAGGAGTGGGAGTACCTCGCGAAGTACTCGCCGTACCAGAACACCAGCCCGGACCGGCAGTATCCGCCGATCCTGCTCACCACCTCCACCCGCGACGACCGCGTGCACCCCGGACATGCGCGAAAGATGGCCGCGCGCTTGGCATCCGAGGGCCACGACGTCTGGTACTACGAGAACATCGAGGGCGGCCACGGCGGCGCGGCGGACAACAAGCAGTCCGCCTTCCAGGCGGCGATAATCTACGAGTTCTTCACCCAGCAGCTGATGGACTGACGCCCCGGGAGCCGATGTGGACCAACTGGACGAGCTGATCGAGACCACCGCCGCCGCGACCGGGCTCGATCCGGACGACGTCCGGTCCTTCGCCGCCACCGCCGAGCGGCGCGAATATCCGGCCGGCTCAACCCTGTTCCACGAGGCCACGCCGCGGGAGTGGGCGGGGATCGTGGTCGAGGGCGAGGTCCAGATCATCTCCGGCCTCACCGGCCACGAGATCGAACTCGCGCGCCTGGGCCCCGGCAGCCTGGTCTCCGAGGTCGCGCTGGTGGACGACTCCCCGCACACCGCCACCGGCCGCACCCGCGACGGTGCGGTGGTGCTCGCGGTCCCGGACGCCACCCTACGGGAGCTGGCCGAGCTGCACCCGGATCGCTACTACCGCATCGTCGCCCGCGTCGCCCAGCTCATCGCGCACCGCATGCGCGGCGTCTCCGAACGGCTGGCGGCGGCGATCGCGGCCAAGCAGCCGCTGGGCGGCATTCGCACCGAACACGATTCGCTCGGCACCCGGGAACTGCCCGCCGAGGCGTACTACGGCGTGCAGACCCTGCGCGCGATGGAGAACTTCCCGATCTCGGGCGTGAAGCTGCGCCGGTTCGGGCACCTGGTGTCCGCACTGGCCTACGTGAAAAAGGCCGCGGCACTCGCGAACGCTGAGCTCGGCTCGATCACGCAGGAGAAGGCGACGGCCATCATCGGAGCCTGCGACGAACTGCTGGAGTCCGGTGGCGCCGCCGCTCAGCGCCTGTGCGAGGACTTCATGGTCGACATGGTGCAGGGCGGTGCGGGCACCTCGACCAATATGAACGCCAACGAGGTCATCGCCAACCGCGGCCTGGAGCTGATGGGACATCGCAAGGGCGAGTACCGCTACCTGCACCCCAACGACGACGTGAACTGCTCGCAGTCCACCAATGACGTCTACCCCACCGCGGTGAAGCTCGGCGTGTACCTGTCGCTGCAGGACGCCGCCGCGGCATTGACGGAACTGCGGAATGCCCTGCGGGCCAAGGCGGTCGAATTCGGCGACGTCATCAAGATGGGCCGCACCCAGCTGCAGGACGCCGTCCCCATGACGCTGGGCCAGGAGTTCGGTGCGTACGCGGTGATGATCGGCGAGGCCATCAGCCATCTGCAGCGCATCGGGCAGGACCTGCTCGCGGTGAACATGGGCGGCACCGCCATCGGCACCGGCATCACCAGCCCGCCCGGCTACGCGGACCTGGTGACCCGGAATCTCGCCGAGATCACCGGGCTGCCCATCCGTCAGGCCGAGAACCTGGTCGAAGCCACCCAGGACTCGGGCGATTTCGTGGCGGTGTCGGGCACCCTCAAGCGCGCGGCGGTCCAGCTGTCCAAGATCTGCAACGATCTGCGGCTGCTCTCCAGCGGCCCGCGCGCCGGCCTGGGCGAGATCAATCTGCCCGCGGTCCAACCGGGTTCGTCGATCATGCCGGGCAAGGTCAACCCGGTCATCCCGGAGGTGGTGAACCAGGTCTGCTTCCAGCTCATCGGCTACGACATGACCGTCACCATGGCCGCCGAGGCGAGCCAGCTGGAATTGAACATGGCCGAACCGATCATGGCCTACGACCTGCTGATGGGCCTGATGATGCTACGCAATGCGGCCATCACCCTGACCAGCCGCTGCATCACCGGCATCACCGCCAACCGGGAACACTGCCGGGATCTGGTGGCGCACAGCATCGGCCTGGTGACCGCGCTGGTGCCCAAGCTCGGCTACGAGCAGTCGGCGGCGATCGCCAAGGAGGCGTTGCGGACCGGCGGCAGCGTCTACGACCTGGTGCTGGAGCGCAGCGCCCTGAGCAAGGACGAGCTCGACGAGCTGCTGAGCCCGGAGAAGATGACCGCGCCGCGGTCGCGCACCCTCTGAATCGGCCCGCGACTCAGTGGTCCCGGAGCCACTTTTCGACATGGTCGAGGGTGGACTCGGGATCGCTGATCCAGCCGTTGTGCCCGAGCGGGTCCGGATTGTGCCAGGTGGTGATGTCGGCCTCGGACAGCTTGGCGAGCAGCTGCCGCGCCGACCCGCGCGGGGTCAGCTCGTCGCCGGTCATGGTGATCGACAGAACCGGCAGTTTCAGCCGCCCGATGCGCTCCTCGTAGTCGATATCGGCTCCGGCGGGCTGGAATCGGCCGGTGCGGGCCAGCCGCGCCCAGTCGGCGATCAGCGCCTTCGACTGCCGTCCGAAGCCGCCCGCGGCGATGGTGTCGCCGGGCCAGAACCCGGCCAGATTGGCGGTCAGCGACAGCGCCGCGCTGCCCACCGCGGCCAGGCCCGTGTAGCCGCGAAAATGCGGCGTGCCCGAGGCGATGAGGATCAATCCGCCCAGCCGCCCGCGGATCCGGGAGGCGTACATGACGCCGAGCTGGCCGCCCATGCTGTGCCCCAGCAGGTACGGCGTGCTCTCGGGGAACCGCTCGCGCACCACCTCGAACATGGCGGGGAAGTCCATGGCCACCAGTTCCTGATAGCCGTGGGTGCTCGGGACGCCGGGTTTCGGCTTACCAGCGCGGGGAGGCGGAGCGGCTCCGTTTCCGCGGATCTCCAGCAGCGCCACATCGAAACCCCGGTCCGCCAATGGCTTCCCGAACAGCGAGTAGTACTCCCCCGGGACGCCCAGGCCGGGCGCGATCACCACCACCGGCCGGGGGCGGTCGGCCGTAATCGGATGCCGGTGCGGGCCTTTCGCCGGTATCAAGCGCACCGGCACCGTGGTCCCGTCGGGCATCTGGATGGGCACGGTCTCCATGATCGGCACGCTACCCGTAAAGGTCGCGCCCGTCCGCGAGGCAGCGGACGGGCGCGAAACCGGGTCGGTGGTCGGGGGTTCGGGCCGGGTCAGGCGCTGACGGCGCCCATGATGATGCGGCGCAGCACCCGGATCACGTCGTCGAGCGGCTGGCGCGGTTCCGAACCGCTCCAGGCGTCCACCACGTAGTTCACGGCGCCGATGATGGCGAGCACGCGCATTTCATAGTCACCGGGCGGGATTTCACCGTGCAGGGCGGCATCCTCGGCGGCGCTGGCCAGCAGCGCGCCCCAGGCGCGCCGCAGTTCCAGGCGGAACTTCTCCACCTTGGGTCCCGCCCCGACGACTTCGACGAGCGCGACTCTGGCCTTGCGCGGATCTCGCCCGATGGACTCGATATAGGCGCGTACGGCGGCGTCGATGATGTCGATGGCGCTGGCGTCGGAGTGCTCGGCGATGGTGGCCGCCACGGCTTCCCGGGATTCGCGATCGATCTGCTCGTAGAGCTCGAGCAAGAGCGATTCGCGTCCGGTGAACTCCTCGTAGAACTGCCTCGAGGAGAGACCGGCGTCCTTGCAGATGGCTCCGACAGAACTATTGGCGTATCCATCGCGCGCGAACACCGTGAGTCCGGACTCCAGAAAACGCGCACGACGCTGCCGCTGCCGGTCTTCTACGGGCTGCCCGGCGTACATTCTTCCCGCGTTCGTTTCCTGTGACATTGCGCCAGACAATACCGAAGGGCCCGATCCCCTCGTCATGGATCGGGCCCTTCGTTTGAACCTTCGACTTACCGCGCGATAGCCGAAAGATGGCTCAGTGACTTCGGGCCGGGCGGCGCACCCGGAACGGTGGGTATAGGCAGGGGAACCGTCCCGGGTTCGGGACGCGGGTCCGGGGGGAGAGACTCGCGGCCCGATGTCGCATTGACCCGAAAGTCACTGATCGTTTGCCGTTCAACACGATACAGAGCAGCCGTACTGGACGGAATACTTTTCTAGGATCTTTTTAGTATTAATTTGTCGGACCCTCGCGATGCCCGGCCGGACCAGGGCGGGAGCACTCGATGCGAGCGGAGTACCCAGCGCCTTACCCACTGACACCAGGCGCGAAACCCGTCGACACGGACATAAAAAAGGACCCGATCCCCCCGTCGGAGATCGGGTCCTTCCACATCACCCCGGCTTCCGCGCAGTAGCCGAAAGATGGCGCTCGCGTGGCTACTTGGCGGAAACGCTCGAGGAGCCGGTTGCCAGCAACTTGAGAATGGTCTGAACGAGAACATCCGAAAGGAAGTTCGCCATGGTGGTGCTCCGATCCGCCGGGGTGCCAGTGCTTTCACTGACCGTTTGCCCTCGGCACGATACCGATCCGGTACCCACGCAGGGAAGATTTCCGATGAACTTTCTAGAACTTTTTTGAGAGAGCCCTAGATTAGGCCGGGACCTCCGGCTCGCCCAGGGTGAGCATGAGCCGGTTGGCCCAGGAGAACGAGGCGGCGGACAGCACCAGATCGTGCAGCTCGGCGGCGTCGAAACCCAGCTCTCGCAGCCGCTTCAGATGATCGGCGGACGCGCGCGGCGGATTGGCGGCCAGCGCGTCCACGAAATCGATGACGGCGTCCCACCTTTCGTCGATCCGCACTTCGTTGCCCTCGTCCAGCAACCGCTGCACATCCGCGACACGCTTGGACAGCGCAGAAGTGAAACGTGAATGAACGGATGCGCAGTACTCACACCCGTTGTGCCGGGAGGTAACGGTCGCCGCGAGTTCGCGCTCGGCCCGGGTCAATCCCCCTCGACCGTAGAAGATCGCTCGATCATTCGCGCTGCGGTGCGCCAGCACCTCGGCATTGCGCGCGAGTAGCCGGAAATAGGGGCCGACACCGCGATCGCCCTCGAGCAGGGGACGCTGCAACTCATCGGCATCAGCCAGCACGATGGGTTCCACCCACGGCACCCAGTCCAGCCGCTCTTGGGTGAATCCATTTGGCCGCCGGGATGTTTCGACACTGCGCACCTCACGCCCGGGCTCACTCATCATCCGCTCCGATCAGTCGCAGCCCGGCCAGCAGCCGGACCTGGAAGTGCACGAACCCGATGAGCTGCGCCACCGTCACGATGTCGCGCTCGGACAGGCCGGCCGCGGCCAGCGCGTCGATGTCCGCGCGGGCGAGGGACGCCGGCGCGGAGGTCACCCGGGCGGCGTGCCGCAGCATGGCCGCCAGCACCGGATCGCCCTCCGCCGGAGTGGTTCCCAGCGCCGCGTAGTACGCCGCCAGCTCCGGCGCGCCGGCCAGCTCGGCGACGGCGACCGCCGCCGCGATCAGCCGCTCCCGTCCGACGCTCGCGGTGGCCGGGCCGTCGAGCAGCGCCTCGAATACACCCTGCGAATGTTCGATAACCTCCGGGCGTGTCGCGCGCACCGCGCGCACCGATTCGGCTCGCGCACCCAGCACGGCATCGATGACATCGGCGCGGCGGCCCCCTGCGCCGCCGTGCACGGCCGGGTCGGCGGTGTCGGCGATGTCGGAAGCAGATTTTCCGGCCACTTCCGTTGCCGCAGGTGGCGTGTCGTCGTAGGCGGTGGATGCCTCGGTCACCGGTTGGTCCTTTCGTCGGGTCGCCAACCCAGGTGCGGCGCGACCTTGGTGGCGATGAGTTCGATGGAGCGCAGGGTGGCGGCGTGGCCCGGGTCGACCGGGTGCGCCTGCACGATGAAGTCGGTGGCGTGCCGCAGCGCCGCGTCCTCCGACAGCCGCGCCACCACCTCGTCCGGGGTGCCGATGTAGATGTCGCGCAAGACCTCGTCGACGGCTTCCGCCACTTCGGGTCCGCCGTTGCGGCCGAGCTGATCCAGGAACCGGGCCGCCCCGCGCTCGGCGAGGGCCACCGCTTCGTCGTGGTCGTCGGCCACGAAAACGCCCCGGGACGCGCCGATTCGCGGTTCGGCGCCCGCGGGCAGCGCGTCGAGGTAGGCGTCGACCAGCGGCTGCTGGATCTCCCAGAGGGTGGCGTCCGGCGCGGCCGGATCACGCGGCTGGGCCTTCGACAGCAGCAGTCCGTCACCGGCCCGCCCGGCCCGGCCCGCGCCCCCGGCCGAGAAGGTGGCCTGCCACAGGCGGTCACGCAGCCCGGCGGCCGGCGGGTTCAGCCCGCGGTCGCCGACCAGCGGCGTACCGTCCAGGGCCGCGGTCACCCGCGCGAGCTTGTCCGCGTACACCGACTGCCGATCCGCGCCGGCCAGGTCGAACAGTTCGAAGGCGTGCCGCGACCCGCCCGCGCCGAACCCGAGCTCGAGCCGCCCGCCCGACAGCTGGTCCAGCACCGCCGCGTCCTCGGCGACCCGGATCGGATCCTCCAGGGCCAGCGTCACGATCGCGGTCCCGAAGCGGATGCGCGGGAAGCGGGCGGCCGCGTGGGCGAGGAACACGAACGGGGACGGCAGCCCGCCCTCGGCCGGATCCAGGTGATGCTGCGCCACCCAGGCGGTGTCGTAGCCGAGCCGTTCGGCCAGCCCGATCTGCTCGAGCGCCTGCCGGTACACCGTGCTCGCGTCCTCCGCCGGATCGGTGCGGACCAGGCGGGTGAAGAAGCCGAGCCGTTGCGGGGTCATGTGGTCACCTTTCCGAGGTAGGCGTCGCGCACCGCCGGATCGCCGACGAGTTCCGCGGCCGGGCCGTGCAGCACGATCCGCCCGCTGCGCAGCACATTGGCGGTGTGCGCGATGCTCAGGGCCAGCTCCGCCTGCTGCTCGACGATCAGGATGGCCAGGCCCAGCTCCCGATTGAGCCGGGCGATCTCCTCCAGCACCCGATCGACGAACAGTGGCGACAATCCCATGGTGGGCTCATCCATGCAGATGAGACGCGGTTTGCTCATGAGCGCGCGGGCGAAGGCCAGCATCTGCTGCTCGCCGCCGGAGAGCGTGCCCGCCCGCTGGGCGCGCCGCTCGGCCAGGCGCGGGAAGTGGTCGAACAGCTCGGCGGCGCGCGCGGCCAGCACCGCGCGGCGCTCCTTGCGGATGTAGCCGCCGACGAAGAGGTTCTCCTCGACGGTCATGGCCGGGAAGACGCGCCGGGCCTCCGGGACCGAGGCCAGCCCGGCCCGGATCCGCGCCGACGGGGGCGTCGCGCTCACGTCCGTGCCGTCGATGCGCACCCCGCCCGAGGATGGTTTCAGCAGGCCGAGCGCGGTTTTCATGGTGGTCGACTTGCCCGAGGCATTGCCGCCCAGCAGTGAGACGATCTCGCCGGGCCGCACCCGCAGGGAGACCTCGTCGAGCGCCCGGGACGGGCCGTAGTGCACCACCACCCGGTCGAATTCGAGGATCGGCGTGGCGTTCTCGTCGAATTCAGACATCCGCGCCGACCTTCCCACCGGCCCGGCTGCGCCCGAGGTAGGCCTCGATGACGCGCGGATCCGCCAGCACCTCGGCGGGCGTGCCCTGGGCGATGATGCGCCCCTCGTCGAGCACGAGCACCCGGTCGGACAGGTCGTGGACCAGGTCCATCTTGTGCTCGACCAGCAGCACCGTCTGGCCCTGGGCCTTCAATGCGGCCAGCTGCCCGCCGATTTCGGCGGTCTCGGTCTGGTTCATGCCCGCGGCGGGCTCGTCGAGGAGCAGCAGGCCGGGCTCCGCGGCGAGTGCCCGCGCGATCTCGGTGCGGCGGCGATTGGCGTAGGACAGCGTGTAGGTCGGATGGTCGGCGCGCGGCGCCAGGCGTTCCTCGAACCGTGCGAGTTGCGCGTCGATCCGAGCGGCCGAGGCCCACCGCTCGGCGCGCGCCGCGGGTGTCGGCGCCAGCGCCACCCCCAGC
Source organism: Nocardia sp. NPDC004123 (assembly GCF_053603795.1). Lineage (NCBI taxonomy): Bacteria > Bacillati > Actinomycetota > Actinomycetes > Mycobacteriales > Nocardiaceae > Nocardia > Nocardia sp. NPDC004123. The sequence goes on along the minus strand of NZ_JBSGGG010000026.1, from coordinate 10,955 downwards.
TCGGCGAGCAGTGAAATCCATTTCAGCACCGGCACATTCGCCAGCGCACGCAGTGGCCGCGCGGCGCGCAGCGTGGGCTGCAGGCCGACATCGACGTTCTCGCGGACGGTCATGTTGCCGAACACGCGGCCGTTCTGGAAGGTCCGGGCGATGCCCGCCGCGGCGGCCGCCTCCGGGCGACCGGGGCGAATCCTGGTGCCGTGCACCAGGACTACCCCGGCATCCGGCTTCAGCACGCCGGAGATCAGATTGACCGTCGTCGACTTCCCGGACCCGTTGGGCCCGATGATCGAGACGAATTCACCCGGCGCGATGGAGAATTCGACCCCGTCCACGGCTCGCACACCGCCGAAGGAGCGTCGCAGACCGGTGACCGTGAGCACGTCAGGCGTTGACCGGGACACGATTCCTCCTCACCAGAATTCCCTGGGGCCGGAACCGCACCACCAGCAGCAGGACCAAGCCGTACAACACGATTCGCCACGACGGCGCCAGCCGCAGCAGCTCCGGCACCCCGATCAGCACCACCGCGCCCAGCACCGCGCCGTAGGGCGAGGCGGTGCCGCCCAGCACCAGGATGGTCACCACCAGCAGCGACATCGGCAGGTTGAAGACCGTCGGGTCGATGTAGGAGTACTGATGGGCCAGCAGCGCGCCGCCGATGCCGGAGAAGAACGCCGCCACCGCGAAGGCCAGCGCCTTGTAGTCGCGCACCGGCACTCCCGCCGAGCGGGCGGCCACCTCGTCGGCCCCGATGGCCCGGATGGCGATCCCCAGCCGGGACCGCTGCACGCCGACGATGACCGCCAGCACGATCGCCAGCACCACCAGCTCCAGCCGGAAAATCTGGGTGTGCGTGGTGAATTCGTACCCGAACAGACTGGGCGCGGGAATCCCGAAGATGCCGTAGCTGCCGCGCGTCACCGGCTCCCAGTTGCGGATAATCGCCACCGTCACGATGCCGATGCCCAGCGTCGCGATGGCCACATAGTGCCCGCCCAGCCGCCACAGCGGCGCGGCCAGCACCGAGGAGGCCACGGCCGCGACGAGGCCCGCGGCCACGATGGCGGGCAAGAAGGTCCAGCCGTGCGACACCGTCAGCACCGCCGAGGTGTACGCGCCGATGGCGATGGGACCCGCCTGCCCGATGGCCAGCTGTCCCGCCGACCCGGCCACCAGCGTCATGGAGACCGCGATGATGGCGTAGGCCAGGATCTGGGTGCCCACCGAGATGCCGTAGTCGTCCGCGATCAGCGGAATCGCCACGCCCGCAACGGCGAACGCGATCAGGGCATGCCACCAGCGCACCCGCAATTCCCGTCCCGACCCGAGGAAGGTGCCGGTCATGGGCTCGGATTCGATGGCGGGCGGCCGGGCGAGCAGGCCGCCGGGCCGCAGCACCAGGAAGATCACCAGCAGGCCGAAGGTGATCAGATCCCGGTAGCCGTCACCGAACCAGTAGATGCCGAACGCCTCCACCAGCCCGAGCACGAAGCCGCCGATGACCGCGCCCGGAATCGACCCCAGCCCGCCGATGGTGGCGGCCACGAAGCCGGTCATGCCGACGATGCCACCGCTGGTCGGCGAGATGTTCGAGTTGTAGAGGCCGACGAAGATGCCCGCCAGCCCGCCCAGTCCGGAGGCGATGGCGAAGGCCAGCGACTGCACCCGGCCCACACCGATGCCCATCTGCGCGGCGGCGTCCGGGTCCTGCGCGGTGGCGCGAATGGCCAGGCCGTGGCGGCTGTAGCGCAGGAACGCCCACAGTCCCGCCATCACCGTGAGAGTGAGGGCGAACATGACCACGTCGGAGGTGCCGAACCGCACGCCGCCGGCCCGGAAGTTGTTGGTGGGCAAAACATCTGGGAAGGGCCGGGTGTCGGGTCCGAATACCAGGGCGACCACGTTCTCGATGATCAGCCCGACCGCCACCGTCGCCAGCAGGGCGGCAATGGCCGGGGCCCGCCGCAGCGGCCGCACCGCCAGGATGTCGATGGCGACGCCGACCAGCGCCGTCGCCGCCACCACCACGATCAGCGCGGCCCACCAGGGCACGCCGTGCTGGGCGATCAGCCACCAGCCCAGCACCGAACCGAACGCGAAGATCGAGCCGTGCGCGAAGTTGATGACATTGCTGACCCCGAAGATGAGGGTGATGCCCACGGCGATGAGCGCGTACGCATTGCCGTGCACCAGACCCGCGATGAGCGTGTCGAACATCTATTTGGCGCTTCCGACCGGCACGAATTTGCCGCTGCGCAGTTCCAGCTCGATCGGCTTCACGCCGGTGGGCCGTCGCGTCTGCTGATCGAAGGCGAAGGTGCCCAGCCCGATTCCGTCGAAGTCCTTGATCTCGCGCAGGCCCTTCAGCACGCCCTCGCGAGTGGCGCCGCCGGTCTTGGCGGCCTTCACCAGCACGTTCAGCGCGTCGTAGGCGTAGACGTTGAAATCGCCGGGGTCCGTATTGAACTTGGCCCGGAACTTGGTGACGAAGCTCTGGATCTTGGGGCTCGGATCCGACGGTGTGAAGACGCCGTTCACGATGTCGCCCTCGGCCGCCGCACCCGCCAGATCGATGAACTGCGGGGTGTTCTGGCCGGCGAAGAGCTGCCCGGTGAACCCGACATCACGCAGCTGCTTGACCACCAGCGCGCCGTCCGGGCCGTAGCCGAGGTGCACGAAGGCGTCCGGGTTGGCGTCGCGGCCCTTGATCAGCACCGGCCGGAAGTCCTGCGAATCCGGCAGGATGGCCGAGGAGTAGGCGATCTCGATGCCCTTCTCCTTGGCGAACTGCTCGAAGAATTTGAAAGCCTGCTTGCCCCAGTCGGTTTCGAGGTAGACGACGGAGACCTTCTTCGCCTTGGACCGCACCCACTCGGCATTGCGCTCCATGTACACGTCCAGCGTGATGGAGGGGCTCCAGGAGTAGTCGCCGCCCTTGGTGAAATCCACCGAGGAGTTGGTGAACCCGTACTGCACCAGCTTGCCGCGGTTGTACACCGGCGAGGCCGCGATGGAGGCGGGCGAGGAGAAGTCGCCGAGCTCGGCGATGATGGACTTGTCGCCCACGAACTTGGTGGCGATCGGCACCGTCTGCTTCGGATCCGACTGCGAATCCTCCCATTTCAGCGCGACCTTCTTGCCGTCGATCCCGCCCGCCGCATTGATCTCGTCCAGGGCCAGGTCGAAGCCCTGCTGCCAGAGCCGCCCGTACTCGGCCGACCCGCCCGTCTTCGGGCCCGACACCCCGAAGTACACGGTGTCCGCCTTGCTGTCCGACGACTCGTTCCCGCACGCCGACAGCAGCCCCGCCACCGCGGTCGCCGCCGCCACACCCACCAACACCCGGAATCCACGCGACCCGGACCAGTTCCTGCTCATTGCTACCTCTGCACTCGTGCACCGACACCGCGCCGGGGCATGGGGACTCGACCGCGACCGCCGAAGGCGTACGGTGCGGGAAAGAGAATCGCCCGCATGGAATTCGGGCGCCGGGCCTCAGCCGTTGGCCGGGCGGCATCCAGACATGGACCTGTGCTCCTTCGACTAGCGCTTGCGGGGTCCGCGTGGACGCCGCCTGGTCGTCACCCGGGGCACCCCACCGCCGCGCGAGGGTTGCCGATCAGCGAGCCGGGGCTCGAACATGCTGATACTCGTGACCGTGGGCAGAACGGTAGCCGCGGCCACCCCGCGCCGACACCATTCGAATCACCCTGATGCCAACGACCCGTCCGCACCGACGAGAGGAAAGCCCTTGCCACCCCTACAAATTGCCGTCTGCGGCCCCAGCACCTGCACCGACTCCGAGTCCACGGCCGCCCGCGAGGTGGGCCGGCTGCTCGCCGCGGCGGGTGCGACCGTGCTGTGCGGTGGCGGTTCGGGCGTGATGGCCGCGGTCACCGAGGGCGCTTCCGGCGCAGGCGGACTCGTCCTCGGCATCCGTCCCGACACGGATCGTGACGCGGTCTGCCCGGGCCTGTCCGCGGCGATCTATACGAATATGGGTGAGGCCCGCAATACGATCCTGGTGGCCTCGGCCGACGCGGTCATCGTCATCGGCGGCTCGTGGGGCACCCTGTCCGAGCTGGCATTGGCGAACCACCGCGGTGTCCCGGTCGTATCACTGCGCGGCTGGCAGGTACGCGATGCCGACGGCCACGCGGTCGACACCTCGATCCCCGCCCTCGACCCCTCGCACGCCGTGGCCCTCGCGCTCGCCCCGCCGATCTATCCGTGAGCACCCGCACCGCGCGCGGCCGGTGCGCCGAGAGCGGTTGCGAGTCGGCCGGTTACGCGGCGAGGTGGGCGGCCAGCCAGCGCGGGAACTCGGTCAGATCGCCGAGCACCACATCCGCGCCCGCGGCCGACAGCTCCTCGGCCGCATAGGGCCCGGTGGTCACCGCCACCGACACCGCGTCGGCCACCTTGGCCGCCCGCACATCGCCGAGATGATCCCCCACATAGATCGAGGCCCCGCGCTCGCGCAGCACCTCGCCCTTCTCCTCCGCCCAGGCCCCGCCGACCAATTCGTCGACCGCCAGCCCGAGATGATCGAGATGCAACTGCGCGTGCGGCCCGTTCTTCGCCGTGATCACCAGCACCCGCCCACCGGCCCGATGCACCGCCGCCAGCGCGTCGACCACCCCCGGCAGATGCTCCGCCGCGTGCACCGCCAGATCCGGATACAACTCCCGGTACATCGCGACGATCCCCGGCACCTCGTGCTCCGGGAACCACTGCGCCGCCTCGTGCGCCAGCGGCGGCCCGAGCCGCGACACCACCAGCTCCGAATCGATCGCCACCCCGGTCCTGGCGGCCACCGCATCCCACACCGCCGCAATCCCCGGCCGCGAATCGATCAGCGTCATATCCAGGTCGAACCCGACCACCAGCCCACCGGCGACTGCACCCGAACGATCAACACTCACCCCCAGACCCTACGACCCACGTCCACCCACCCGACCACGGCCACAGCCGACCACCGTCGCAGCCACTCAGGACCGTGCATGACACCCACCGGCCGCGTCGACCCGACCGGTGCAGCCCGGTCGCTGAGTAGACCGGCACCACCCGCGCTCGCCCGAGCTGCGGCATTCATGGAATCCGGCAGGCCGTTCCGTGACGACCTGGGCAGCGGGCTCTCCTGGGACGGAAAATCGCGGGCATGTCCGTTGCGACCCGAATTAGTCTCGGGCGCATGCCAAGTGATCAGGGAACTCTTTTCTGTGGGACGGAGCTGGCGGCGCGGATCGAGCGGGTCGAAGCGGAGCTCATTGCGAAGGGCAGTGCGGCGGCCGCGGACCGGGTGGGAGTCGATGCGGGGTTCGTACTGCCGGTGGCGGGCGGGGTGGCGTCGTTTGCCGAGGACGGGTCGCCGCTGAACAAGGTCGCCGGGCTCGGATTCGCGGGGATACCCGAGCCGTCGGAACTCGACGAGATCGAGCGGTTGTTCGCGGCACGGAAGACGCCGGTACAGGCCGAGGTCTCGCAGCTCGGCGATCCGGGTGTCGGCGAACTCCTCACCGCGCGCGGTTATCTGCTGGTGTCGTTCGAGAACGTGCTCGGGCTGGAGCTCGGCGGCGCGCGTGCCGCGGTGATCGCCGACGGTGTCGACGTGAAACCCAGCGGCGAGGACGAGTTCGACAGCTGGCTCGAAGTGGTCGCGGAGGGGTTCGCGCATCCCGATACCCAGGGTGTGGCGTCGCACGAGGAATTTCCGGCCGATGTCATCGCCCGGGCCATGCGGGATCTCACCGGTGCGGCCGGGGTACGGCGGTATCTGGCCCGGCGTGACGGGCGGGTGGCCGGCGGGGCGAGCATGCGCATGTCCCAGGGCGTCGCCCAGCTGACCGGCGCGGCAACCGATCCCGCGCATCGGCGGCACGGGGTGCAGTCGTCGCTGCTGTCGGTGCGCCTCGCCGAGGCGACGGCAGCGGGCTGCGATATCGCGGTGGTGACCACCCAGCCCGGCTCGAAGTCCCAGCAGAATGTGCAACGGCTGGGCTTCGGGCTGCTCTACACGCGGGCGATCCTGGTCAAGCCCTGATCGGCCCGGTCGTGCCCTGATCAGCCGGGTCGTGCCGTGATCAGCCCGGCAGCCGGTGCGCGGCAATCGGTTTCAGGTGTTCGCGCAGCAGGTCGCCGTCGTCGCCGAAGAGCTGGGCGTCGGTGTCGACGGCGGTCTGCACGCCCTGGCTCGCCAGTTCCCGTCCGGCGGAGGTCAGTTCGATGCGCAGGACCCGGGCGTCGGCCGGATCGGCGTGACGGAGGAGCAGGCCCCGCTCCTCCAGCCCCCGAATCACCTTGGACGCCATCATCCGATCCGAACCGGACATGTCGGCCACCTGCTGCTGGGTCGGCAGCTCGCCCTCCCGGCTCAGCCAGCCCGCCGAGGCCAGCAGGTTGAACTGGGTGGGGGTGAGGCCGAGCGGGCGCAGATTGCGTTCCAGCGTCGCCCGCCACTCCAGCGCGGCGTGGTGCAACCAGAAGCCCGGGCTCATGAGCGGTCCCCGCGGCACGCCACGCGCCTGCCGCGAAGTTCCCGGCGCCCGCCCCGATGATTCAGCCACGCCGTAGCGCCTCCTGCTCCAGTGCCGCGAAGGTCAGCGGCATATCCGCGCGCATGGCCTTCTCCCAGACGAGTTTGAACAAGGGCCCGAACAGCCCGTGCACCTCGACATTCTCGGCCACCCGCACGGTGCCGTCGCCGAGGGCCTGGTAGGTGCGGTGGCCGCGCAGCTTCCCGAACGGAATACCCGCCTCACTGGTCCACGACTGTCCCGGCTCCACGGCGACGATGGTGAACGGCCCCGCCGGCGCCCCCTTCGGCTTGACCCACCCGGTGGTCCCGGCCGCGAACTCGCCGTCGATGCGGGACTTCTCCTCGTGCGGGTCCCATTCCGACCAGCGGGCCACATCGGTGGCGACCGCCCAGATCTTGTCGATGTCGCCGGTGATCACGGCCTCTTCGGTGAACGAGTACATCATGACTGCCATCTCCCCTCGGGAAATTCTGTTGTTGCGACAACAGTAACCGTAGTCGCGACAACAATCAACCCCTGCCGGGGATTCGATGGCCGCACACGACAACGGGGCCCGGTGACGGACGGCATCGATATGCCGCCGCCACCGGGCCCCGGTCACCCCCTACGGGGCGAGGGCGTAACCGAGCGGGCGTGTGGTGAACGTGCCCCGGCCCTGCGTGCGACTGCGCAAACGGGTTGCGTAGCCGAACAATTCGGCCAGCGGTACGGTGGCCGACACCACCACGACGCCGGGGCGGGTGACCGAGCCGGTCACCCGGCCGCGCCGGGCGGCGAGGTCACCGAGCACCGCGCCGACATGGTCCTCCGGCACGGTCACGGTCAGCTCCACCAGCGGCTCCAGCACCGCCATGGCGCTGGCGCGCAAGGCTTCCCGCAGCCCCAGGCGGCCCGCGGTGCGGAACGCCAGCTCCGACGAATCCTTCGAATGCGTCGCGCCATCGGTGAGCGTGACCCGGACCCCGGTGACCGGGTGACCTCCGAGCGGACCCTCCGAAAGGGCGTCCCGGCAGCCGGCCGCCACCGCGCGGACGAACTCCGCCGGCACCCGGCCACCGACCACCGTCGACTCGAACTCGAATCCCGCTGCCCCGGGCTCGGATTCACGCAGCGGCTGCACATCGAGCACGATGTGCGCCCACTGCCCGGCCCCGCCGTCCTGCTTGGCATGCCGGTAGGTCAGGCCCCGGACGCCGCGCACCACGGTCTCCCGGTACGCCACCTGCGGCCTGCCCACGGTCACGCTCAGCCCGCGGTCACGGCGCAGCTTCTCCACCACGACCTCGAGGTGCAGTTCGCCCAGTCCGGCCAGCAGGGTCTGCCCGGTCTCCGGGTCGGTCCGCACCGCCAGGGACGGGTCCTCCTCGGCCAGCCGGGCCAGGGCCACCGCCAGCTTCTCGGTGTCCGCGCCGGTCCGCGCCTCGACCGCGACCGACACCACCGGCTCGGTGGGAGCCGGCGGTTCCAGCAGCACCGGGGCGTCCGGCGCGCACAGGGTCGCGCCGACCCGCACGGCCTTCGGGCCGACCAGCGCGACGATGTCGCCCGCCACCGCGGCCCCGACCTCCGCGTGCCGGTCCGCCTGCACCCGCAGGATGCGCGCGACCCGCTCGCGACGACCACCGCCCACGTCCAGCACGGTGTCGCCCTTCCGCAGGACGCCCGAGTAGACGCGCACGAAGGTGAGCCGGCCGGTCGGCGTGGCATGCACCTTGAAGGCCAGTGCCGCACACGGTTCCGCCGGATCCGCGGCGCGGACGTCGTCACCGGCCCCGACCGCGGGCCGGTCCAGCGGTGACGGCAGGTACGCGACCACGGCGTCGAGCAGCGGCTCGATGCCGATATCGCGGTAGGCCGCGCCGCACAGCACCGGCACCACCTCGCCGGAGAGGGTGAGCTCCCGCAGCGCGGCGGTCAGGGTCTCGGCGGACAGGCCGGAGCGTTCGACGAATTCCTCCAGCGCCGCCGAATTCCGCTCCGCCACCGCCTCTTCCAGTTCACGTCGGCATCGCGCCACCTCGTCCGCGAGGTGATCCGGAACCGGGCCCGCCACGAGGCCGTTCGCCCACGTGAGGGCACGCAGGCGAACCAGATCCACCACGCCCGCGAACGCGTCGCCGGCGTACACCGGCAGCTGGACGAGCACCGGAACCGGATGCAGCCGTTCGCGAATCGAGGCGACCGCGGCCGTCAGGTCGGCCCCGGCGCGATCCATCTTGTTGACGAAGGCGATCCGGGGCACGCCGTAGCGGTCGGCGCGTCGCCACACCGATTCGCTCTGCGGCTCCACCCCCGCCACGGCGTCGAAAACCGCCACCGCGCCGTCCAATACCCGCAGCGACCGCTCGACCTCATCGGAGAAGTCGACGTGCCCCGGGGTGTCGATGACGGTGAGCCGGTGCCCGGCCCACTCGCAGCTCACGGCCGCCGCGAAAATGGTGATGCCCCGATCCCGTTCCTGCGGATCGAAATCGGTGACGGTGGTGCCGTCGTGCACCTCGCCGCGCTTGTGGGTGATCCCGGTGAGAAACAGCATCCGCTCGGTCACCGTGGTCTTCCCGGCATCCACATGCGCGAGAATTCCGATATTGCGAACGACTGCCAAAAATTGTCGAGAAATGTTGGTACGCACGGTCATACGTCCTTCGTGCTGATCCGGAACAGAACAGCGCGATTCCCCCGGACAGGGCAGACGCCCCGGGGGTACTCAGTACCGGCCGCGCCGCCGGCACTGAGCCGGCGAAGACACCAGGATCACCTCGAAGCGCGGGCGGGCCACGACGACGTCGCGATGAACGCGCATGATCGGCCCCTTCCTGCTCTCGAGTTCGACGGAAGCTTCCGCTCCGCCGTGCGACCGTAACAGTGCAACGTTTTCGGTGTCGCGTGAATTTCCCAGGGGTCCAGTCGAGCTCGGCCGGCGCTACATCGCCAGATGCCCGGCATGGATCACGGCCAGATTCGCGACGACCAGGACCGGGAAGGCGACCGCGGCCGTCCGATGTCCCAGCTGCCACAGCCCGGCGGCGGCACCGCCGAACACCACGACCTTGGTGGCCACCGCCGCCGCGGGGATCGAGAAACTCGCCTGCGGTGCGGCGAACATGCCCCACAGCACCATGGCGGCCAGGGCGACGCCGCCACCCAGCACCACCTTGGCGATCCGGCCGCGACCGGTGCGCACGCCCCAGTAGGCCAGCGCGCCGACGGCGACGAGTTCCAGCACGAAGGCGAGGGTCAGGTTGACGGCCGTCCAGGCGGTGGTGATCATGTCTACTCCGAGATTGGTGCTCTCAATTAGGACCAATGATCTCCCACTGCGGGCACCGAGTCAAGAGCAGTGCTCTCGCTTTGCGATCGGAGGCGGAAATGCCAAGGGCCCCCGGCACAGTGCCGGGGGCCCTTGGACGGCGAGGAGAGCGGAGGCGCTGGATTATCTACCCAAAAGAATTAGAAGGAAGCTCCCCCATGGCCTCGCCACGCACCACGCTAGCAGTCATGCCGGGATCAGGTCACCCAGGTTTTCGGGAGTGAACACCCGCGACCCCTCCGGCAGCCCCTCCGGGCGCTCCAGGCCGATGAAGGTGACCGGCTCCTCGAAAGTCTGCCCGTCCCAGCGGATCACGTCGTCGGCCAGCAGGCCCGCCAGGTAACCCACCGTCAGATACCGGCGATCCACCAGCGCCCGCGCCAGCGCGGTCGCCGAGACCTGGTTGTTCTCCACCGCATTGAATTCGGGCTCGCCCGCCAGGTGCAGATGCAGCCACCTCACCCGCCACTCGCCGCCCGGCGCGCGAAAGAACACCAGCGACAGGGCGACTCGCCCCGCTACCTGGGCAAGGCCAGCAGGTTCAGCACCCCCTGCGCCAATCCCTCGGACACTGCGGCCGCCGCCCGCTCGTCACCGAGCGCATCCAGCAGGCAGTCGGTCCAGAACTCCACCGTGTCGGGCACATTCGCCGGGAAGTCCTTGAAGTACACATTGTGCTCGACATGCGCGCCGGCCATCCGGCGCACGATCGGCAGCACCCGCACCGCGATATCGAGCACCGCCCCCGGCGTCAACCCCGCCAGCCGCGCGATCAGATCCCCGGAAAGCTTGAACCCCACCGACATCAGCACGGCATCGAACTGCCGCACGACAACCTCGCCGGACCCCTCCGGTCCTTCGACACCGGGCAGCCGCAACGTACGGCTGATCACCAGCTCGTCCAGATCCCAACTCACCCAGGCATCTTCGCAACCTTCAACGCCCCGGCCCACCGAATTACGCGCCGGCCGAGAAATACCCAGAAAACGCAGAAGGCCCCCAGCTTATGCTGGGGGCCTTCGCGAAGGATGTTCCGGCGGTGTCCTACTCTCCCACACCCTGTCGAGTGCAGTACCATCGGCGCAGGTGGCCTTAGCTTCCGG
>NZ_JBSGGG010000025.1:0-160673 GCF_053603795.1 Nocardia sp. NPDC004123 | reverse complement strand
TTCGGACGAAGGGCCATGGGGAGTGGCCCTCCGGGGGAAGGAATGAATGCCATGAACCGCAATATGATTCGCGGGGAGCGGCGCCACGATCCGTATCTGGGACCCTCGTGTCGGCGACCGCCCGATCGACGCGATCGACACCGGCGCGACAGGCACCATCACCGCACTGGCCGCGTTCGTGGCCGGTGACGAACCTACCGTCCTGGCCGTGGCCCACGACAATGCTCCGGTCCAGTTGTGGGAACTGACCGCCACGGGCGCGGCCGCGCGAACGCTTCCCGAATCCAGCCGCGCGGTAACGGCACTCACTACGGTGCCACACACCGAAGCGCCGCTGCTGGCCAGCGTGAACCATCACGAACAGGCGATCCGCTTGTGGGACATCGCCACCGCGACACTCGTCGGAGTCATACCTACCGGTGAAATCGCCTACCTCACCGCGGTCACGTCGGTCGCAGTCGACGACGAGCGGGTCCTGTTGGCTACCGGCGGATCCGACGCGGTCGTACGCCTGTGGGAACCGCGCGGTCGAGTCCGTCCCGGCCACGATGCACAGCCTCGCGAGGTCGAACGTGACTCCGCGCAGGCCGCCGTCGCCGTGACGACTGTCTTCACCACCGGCGACCGCACGATGTTGGCGTCCGCAGGGTATGACGCCACGGTAAGACTCTGGGACACCGAAACCGGAGAATTGATCGGTCCACCATTGACCGGCCACTACGGGACCGTCACCAGCATCATCAGCCTCGACTCGGGGGGTGGACGCAGTCTGCTGGTCACCGCCGGCAACGATCGCAGCATCCGACTCTGGGATCCTTCCGCTCAGATCCCCGGACGGCAGATATGCCCGCCGCCGCCGTGCCACAGCGGATCGGTCACCGCGCTCGAACGGCTCCAGACCCCGACGGGCGCGCCCTACTGGCCACCGGTGGTGACGATCGCAGCGTGCAACTGTGGGACCCGTTCACCGGTGACCAGTACGGGCCACCGCTGGAAGGGCACACCGGCGCGGTGCGGATGATCACCTCCCTCACATGCGCAGACGGCCCGATTGTGCTCGCCGCGGTCGGGCATGCTGACCACAAAATCCACGTGTGGCAGCCATTGTCGCCACGACCGCGCCGCACTCCCCTGCAAGGCCACCGCGGTACCGTGACCGCAATGGCCGCGGTACCGACCTCCGACGGGCGAATCCTGCTCGTCGCCGCCGGCAACGATCGCACTGTGCGCGTGTGGGACCCCCGCGAGGGCCGTCCGCTGAAGGTCCGTCTCGACACGGCCACCAGCGGCGTGGTGACTGCCGTGACCACGTGGCGATCGCCTGATGGCGCCTCGATTGTGGCCACCGGCGGTGCGGATGGATTCGTGCGACTGTGGACGATACCCACCGGCGAGTTGCTGCAGGTCATCCCCATCGGCACGCTGATCCGTAGCCTGCACACGGCAGGCCCGGCCACCGTGATTGCCCACCTCGGCGACGGATTTCTCAGCCTACAAATGAACTGACTACAGCCCGACATACATGGCTGAGCGAAATGTGCAGTCGGCGTTCGCATATCGGCACCGGGCGCAGGATCTTCCGAGCGCCACATCGTCGTGACAAGCGAACTGGGTACTCCCCCGAATCTCAGACCGCTCAGCCGCGCGATCATCATCGAAGGGAACCTCCCCCCGACAACTAGAGGAACACCACTAACCTAAACCCCACCAGTCACTCTGGTAACACCGGCAACTTCAGTCACACCGACGCTGCTGGGTTCGAACACCGACCAGTCGCCATATTCGCAGGTCAAGGGCACGCAGCCAACACTGCTGCGATATATCAAGAGAAGCCGCAGGTCGCTGACCTGCGGCTTCTTCTAAGGTGGACCTGGCTGGGCGTTATTCCAAACGGGCTGACCTGCAGAAACTCGAGTCCACCTGCGCCAAGATCGGCATCGGACAGCGCTCCGCACGCCCCCGCCGACGTCAGAAGCCTCGCGCGGACCGCCCTCACCAGCCACGCAGAATCGAGCGGCGCCTCAGCCCTGCAACGGTCGAAGAGCTCATCAACGCCTACCGCGCAGGCACCGCCACCGCTCGACTCGCCTCACGCTTCGGCATCTCCAAGACCGCCGTCCTCACGCTGCTGAACAACCGTGAGGTCCCAAGACGCTTTCAGTCGATACCCAGGGACGACATCGACAACGCCGAACGGCTCTACCTTGCTGGCCACTCGCTCGCCAGCTGCAGCCGCCTCACGGGGTTTCCTGCCAGCACCATCCGCGATGCACTGCGCGAACGCGGCACACCCATGCGCGCGCCAGGCGGTCGGCACCGGGGACCGCGTTAGCGCGCTCACTGGTCCGGCGTGTCGACACGCCAAGTCATGAATCAAATTTCTCGCCGTAGCAATCGAACGGCAATCACCTACCGACGGTTCATCGCCACTCGACCACGTCCGAGGACCTCACTATGCCCATCCACACCGATTTCCAGGACAGTCCGACGCAACTGCCCGCCTCCGATCACACCGCGACGACCAGTCCGGGCGGTACCGCGCAGACGAGCCCGCGTGCGCACGCCTACTTCTGGTGGGAACTCGCTACCGCCGCAGCCATCAGCATTACTGGCAACGCCACCCATGCCGCCCTACACGCGCAGGCACTCCCCTTGCTGGCCGCGGCCGTCGCCATCGTGCCACCGATCGCGTTGCTCGCGGCCGTCCACGCCGTCACGATCCTGCTGCGTGCGCACGCCCACACCCGTCTGATCCATGCACTCGCAATCCTGATGACCGTGCTGATCGCAGCCGGCGCATTCAGCCTGTCGTTCACCGCATTACGCGACCTCGCCGGAACAACCGGTGTTCCGGCCACGGAGGCGTGGCTGTGGCCGCTGATCATCGAGGGATCCATGACACAGGCCAGTGTCGCGGTACTCGCCCTCGCCCGTTCACCGCAACCAGAGACATGCACAACGTCCGCTCTGCACACCGCGTCCGCACGGAGCACGCTGTCCACCCCGGAATTGCACCGTGGCGCGGACGTCGAAGTAGTTCGTACGCACCCAAATAGCGGGCCCGGCCATACGATTGCTACGCCCGAAGCTCCGTGCGCGCCCCACGGCAGTCGTCCATGGGCCGTCGGTTGGGCTGAGGTCGCCGCGGCGATCTGTGACCGAGACCCCGCCCGCCGCCGCGACCCTGCCGAGGTCGCCGTCGTCCTGTCGAAGCACTTCGACCAAGGCCTGACCCCCACCCAGATCTCCCACGAGATCCGACGCAGCCGATCCACCATCAGCAGGATCATCAGCGACGCCGCTCCACTGTGTACTCCACACAGTTCTGAATGAGCTTGCCGGACAACGAGTACCGATCTCGCTCCTGGCCAGCGACAATTCGGGAGACAGGACCGTCCTGGTCCAATATGGTGGCGCTCGTGTACTTCAAGGGCGATCCGGGCGACCCGCTCTCACCTTTGACACCCATGTCTCAGGAAGAGATGGAGCAGTCCTACTGTGCCGACGCCGACGAGAGCCCTTCCAGCCTCGCGGACCTCTACGTCGATTTCCATGATTTCGATGACCCCAGGTTCTTGGAGTTCACCAGTAGACTCGGCGCCGCCATCTTCCTCTTTCGAACGATCGGCAAAGCCTCCAAGCACCAGCTCGATCACCTCAGAGCGGTGAAAGACAGTGGGTCGCACCGCGTTCGCGGTTGGGAAGGCGAAAGCGACATGGCGATCGACGAAGACACGTACGCGATCAGCGACGCTGAGATCATCGGGTACGGCGCGGTTACTGTCGCGGCCGTCGCAGCGCTCGAAGCGTTGGCCGAAGACTTGATCACCGTGGATCGCCCGTCGGGTTCCAGCGGCCTGCAGCAGAAGTTCGAGAGACTTCTCTCCACTCTGACGATGAACTCCGACGAGAAGGCTGAGCTACAAGGCGAGGTCAAAAAGCTCGCCAACCGACGAAACAGCTTCGCGCATTCAGTTACAGGTCATCCCTGGCATACCTGGAGAGACCCGGACAAGCCCCCAAAGGAAAAACCGGTCTTTGATACAGAATCCGTCACGGACACCCTCTTCACGGTCGGATCTATCGCAGTGACCATCGACTTGGCTACGTTGGCCAAATTGAACCAGGCGTTGGCCAGCTCCCGGTACATGCCGCGACTGAAGTAGATGCCCGCGGCGTGCATGAAGTACCCCTCAGCCACGTCCGCGTCACCGGATTCAGCCAGCGCCGCACCGTATACGGTGCAGAATTCGGCGTACTCCCATGTCTGCTCGGTGCCGGAGTACGCGCGGCGCAGTGTGTGCAGCAAACGGGCCGCCGCTGCGGACTGCCCGCTGTTGTACACCTTGTCCGCCTGCTGCAGCAAGCGCAGACGTTTCGCGCGTCTCACGGGGTACCGCCCCGGTCGCCGCCAGCTTCACGTCCCCCTTGATGAATGCCCAACCGTTGAGCCTGGTGCATGATCATCCCTCCTGCAGTACGAACGGATTGTCCGCCGTAACCGCCTCCGCCCCTTGAGATCACACAAATTGGGCGCTCCCGAACCGCAGCGCGACTCGATGGCCAGGCTGCAGGAGGCGGGTGCGGACGACCAGGTGGACGTACTCTCCGACCGGCCGCTGCCTGTCCAGCTCGGTGCGGCGGTATGCCCGGCGCACCGCCCTCTTGCAACGCCTGCTGTGTGCGGTCGCGCTGGCCTTGGGTGGTCGTCCGGGCGCCCGGATGACACGGCACCTGGCAGCCACGGTCAGCCGGATGACGCTGCTGCGGCAGATCCGCGCGCTGCCCGATCCGGATCGGGGGACCCCGCGTGTGATCGGCGTCGACGACTTCGCCCTGCGTCGCGGGCACCACTACGCAACGATCCTGATCGACATCGAGACCCGGCGACCCGTCGACGTCCTCGGCGACCGGACCGCCGCAACCCTGGCCGCCTGGCTGCGTGCGCATCCCGGCGGCGAGATCGTCTGTCGCGACCGCGCCGGCGCCTACGCCGAGGGCGTCTCGGACGGAGCGCCCGACGCTGTGCAGGTCGCGGACCGCTGGCACATCTGGCACAACCTCGGCGAGGCGGTCGAGCGCGTCGTGGCCCGATACCGAAAATGCCTCGACACCGAACGCGACACCGATCCAGCGGGCACCGACCGCCAGGAGATCCCGGTCATTCCCGAAGTGGTTGCGCCACCGGCGGACCGGACGGACAAGTGGGCCGTGCGGACCCGCGAACGTTACGCCGCGGTCCACACACTTCTTGCCGACGGCGTGAGCATGCGGTCGGTCGGCGCCCAGCTCGGGCTTGCCCGGGGAACCGTTCGGCGCTTCGCGCGCGCCGCCAACGTCGAGGAGTTGCTGGTCAACACCGGCACCGGGCAGCGCCGGAGTCTGCTCGAGGAGTTCAAGCTCTACTTGCATCAGAGATGGAACGAGGGCTGCACCAACGCCACCGAGCTGTTCCACGAGATCAAGATCGCTGGCCACCGGCACTGGACGGTGGCGCTTCGGCGACGGCCACGGTCATCGGTGCCGCGGCAGGCACTGCCGCGATGGTTTTCGCTCCCACGGTTAGTGGGGGTCGCGGGCGAGGTGGGTGCGGGATCGGCGGGGTCAGAGCGGGGTGGGCGCCGCGGTGGCGGGCGGATCCGTCGCTCAGTCGGTCTCGAACGCTCTGGCCGCTTGCCGCTCCAGGTCGGAGTAGGTCTCCTTGCCGACACTGATGGTGACGCTGTCGATGGTGCCGCCGGTGAAGGTCCCCGGGCTCGGGTATTGCTTGGAGACGTTGTCACCGCTGTCGTAGCCGACGCACAGGCCGTCGCCGGCGAGGGTGAAGGTGCCGGACTGGGCGCGCATCGGTCCAGTGGCGACGGGGTTGTCATCGATGTAGAGCGTGGTGGTGCCGAGCGATTCTCCGTATTGGCCGGCCTTCTCCCGGGTGAATTCCATGCCCAAGGTGTGTTTGCCCGGCGTCAACGGCGGTGAGACGAAGTCCTGCTCGGGTGGAATGCCGAGGAAGTTGTAGGCGTAGTGCAGTGTGCCGTCCTTGATGAACAGCACGTGGCCGCCGAATCTGGAGCCGTGCGCGAAGATCACCCCCTGCGCTTGGGCGGTGAGGTCGACGTTGGCGATGATCTTGTAGGACTTGCCACGGATGTTGACCGCGACCGCCTCGGGGACGGGTGCCGCGTCCGGGAAATAGACGTAGGTGTCCCGTGGCGGCTCGGGATTCGGCCTCTCGACGGCCATTAGCTCGGGTGCCGTGCGGTCGTCGAGGGGAAGCACGAAGTTGTCCTTGGCCTCCTCGTTCCAGGCATCGATGAGCTCTTTCAGCTTGTCCGGATGTTGATCGGCGAGGTTCTTCGATTCCGACCGGTCCTCGTCGACGTGGTACAGCTCCCACTTGTCCTGGTCGAAGTGCCCCTTGTCGCTGATCGGCGCGTGCAGCGCCGAGGCCCTCCAACCGTTCTCCCAGATACCGCGGGTGCCCAGCATCTCGTAGTACTGGCGCTTGCGGGTGGTGGGTGCGTCGGCATTGTCGAAGGTGTAGCGCATCGATACGCCGTTGAGCGGGTACTGCTTGACGCCGCGGTACTCCTTCGGCATCTCCAGCCCGATGATGTCGAGGATGGTGGGCGTGATGTCGATCGCGTGATGGTACTGGTGCCGGATCTGGCCCTTGGCCTTGATTCCCTTGGGCCAGTGGATGATCAGTGGGTCGCAAGTGCCGCCGGAGTACTCCGAATAGCGCTTGAACATCTTGAACGGGGTGGAGAAAGCCACCGCCCAGCCGGTCGGGTAGTGGTTGTAGGTGGCCGGGGTGCCCAGTTGGTCGAGCAGCGCCATGTTCTCGGCGAGGTCGTCGGGATAGCCGTTGAAGAACTTGTTCTCGTTGACCGAGCCGTTCGGGGAGCCCTCACCGGAGGCGCCGTTGTCGGCGCAGTAGAAGATGACGGTGTTGTCCATCTGACCGGTCTTCTCCAGATGGTCGATGATGCGCCCGATCTGCTCGTCGGTGTATTCGGAGAATCCGGCGAAGACCTCGGCCATCCGGGAGAACAGCTGCTTCTCGTCGGCGTTGAGGGAGTTCCACGGCCGCATCGCGTCCGCGGGCACCGCCACGTCCCCGGGCAGCGGGTTGATCGGGGTCAGGGCGGTGCCCTTGGGCATGATGCCCTTGTCGATCATGCGGGCCAGCACCCAGTCGCGGTAGGCCTCGTAGCCGTCGTCGAACTGCCCCTTGTATTTGTCGGCGTATTCGGTCGGGACCTGGTGTGGCGCGTGATTCGCGCCCGGGCAGAACCACATGTACCAGGGCTTGGACGGATTGCTCGACTTCTGGTCACGCAGCATCTTGATGGCGTTGTCGGCCAAGTCCTTCGACAGGTGATAGCCCTGTTCCGGGCTGTAGGGCTGGTCGATGAACCGGTTGTCCTCGACCAGGTCCGGATACCATTGGTTGGTCTCGCCACCGAGGAAGCCGTAGAACCGGTCGTACCCTTTCTGCAGCGGCCATTCCGATCTGCTGCCACCGCTGGAGACGTCCTCCACGGGCACGTTGTGTTCCTTGCCGAGCCAGAAGGTGCTGTAGCCGTTGTCCTGCAGCACTTGCCCGACTGTGGCGCACTGGGCCGGCAGGCGCGCGGCCGAGCCTGGGAATCCGGTGGAGCCCTCGGTGATCGACGCGAAACGGTTGACGTGATGGTTGCGGCCGGTCAGAAAGCAGGACCGGGTGGGTGAGCACAGCGCGGTGGTGTGCCACTGGGTGTAGGTCAGACCGTTGTCGGCCAGCTTCTGCAAGGTCGGCATATTGATCCGTCCGCCGTAGGGCGACCAGGACGCCAGACCGGTGTCGTCGTAGAGGATCACAAGGATGTTGGGTGCGCCATCAGGGGCCTTCTTCAGCTCGAACGGCTTCCAGTCCTGTTTGGAGTCGCGGACGTCGAGTTCGATCTTGCCGTCGAAGCCGTCGTTGATCCCGGTCCCGTATCCGGGTGGCCCGTCGCTGTTCGAGTTGCCGCACGCGGCGAGCAGCGGGCCCGAGACCGCCCCGGCCGCCGCGATGCCGCGCAGCATCCCGCGCCTCGACAGCTTTCCGGTCGGCGCATCGGGATCGGAGCCGGGTCGTTCCGGGGAGTTCTGATCGTCTGCGGTCGCCGTCATAGCCGCAGGTTAGAGCCGAATCGGCGAAACTGTGGGGTGCCACACCGATCGGTCGAACGTATCGGTCGCGGTTTCGGAACCGTCAGTCAATCGCGACGCAGCGGAACCCGAGATGACAGGTGGCGGTGTCCTCGGTCTGGCTCTGGCGCGCCGCCGGCCGGTAGCGCAGGCAGTAGTTCGGCGCGCACAGATACGAACCGCCCTTGATGACGCGGCGTGGGAACCGTTCCCCGGTCGCTGCGCAGTCGTTGCCGGGTGTGCAGCAGTTCCCGGCGGGTTTTGTGTGGTCCGGGCGGAACGGTTCGCGGGTCCACTCCCACACGTTGCCGGCCATATCGAACAGTCCGTAGCCGTTGGGCGGATACGTTCCGACCTTCGTGGTGCCGGGTCGTGCGGCCTGGCCGCGGCCGGGCAAGAACTCCCACGGGAACCGGCCCAGCCAGGTGTTGGCCATCCGGCGTCCGCGCGGGGTGAACTCGTTCCCCCAGGTGAAGGTCGCCTGCTCGAGCCCGCCCCGGGCGGCGAACTCCCACTGCGCCTCCGTGGGCAACTGCTTACCTGCCCACTCGGCGTACGAGACGGCGTCCTCGTACGCCACCTGGGTCACCGGATGATGGCTCCGGCCTTCCAGATTCGTATCCGGCCCGCCAGGATGACGCCAGCTTGTACCCGGAACGTAGGACCACCAGCGTTGCCAGTCGTCCAACGGAACCGGTGCGGTGGGCGGGGTGAAGACCAGCGCGCCCGGGACCAGGGCCGCCGGGGCAGCGCCGGGATAGTCCGCCGGGTCCAGCGGCCGCTCGGCGACGGTCACGTACCCGGTGTCGCGGACGAACCGTTGGAAGGCCACGGTGGTCACCGGGTGAGTGTCGATCCAGAACGGCTCGACCGTCGACGTGTGCACCGGTTGTTCCTCGGGAAAGAAATCCCGGGACCCCATAGCGAACTCCCCGCCGGGCATCCGCGCCATGCTCTTGTGAGATGTCGTGGTACTCGCCGCCACCGGGTCTCCTGTCTGCTCGACCAGATGCGCCCCGCCCAGTTCAGCGCCGGGCCACCGTACTACGCGGTCGCCCGCGGTCCCGGTGCGACGCTGCCTATTCGCGTTGTCGAGGGCTGTGTGCCGCCGTGTTGTTCAGTCCTTGGCGGCCTTGAGGAGGTTCTCGACGCTGGTGAACTTCACGCGCGGGCGGCCCGCGGACTTGCCCGCGGTTTTCTCGGCGACGTCGATGGCCTTCCAGCCGTCCCGGCCGATCTGGTCGGGCTGGCGCTCGGAGAGCAGGGCCTCCAGCGCGGATTCTCGCCCAGCTGTTCTTTGCCTTCTGGAAAGTGGATACATCGATCCTTTCGGCGCGCCGGATGCGGTGACCGCTGCCCGGGCCGCGGGCCCGCGGCCGCACACCCGGTACCGACCCGGATCGTCCCTGTGCACCGGCCACGGTGCGGCGGGTGCGGGTAGCAGGCGTCGGTGAACCGGATCCGATGGTCATCGCAGCCGTGGCGGCGGAGGCGAGGTCGGTGGCCCGCTGGTACCGCTGGTCGGGGTGCTTGGCCATGGCCCGGGCGATCACCGCGTCGATACCGGTCCCGACCTCGGGCCGCAGGAGGCCGAGCCGGGGAGGCGGTTGGGTCAGATGGGAGGCGATCTGCAGTTCGGGACCGGCCACCTGGAACGGAGGACGACCGGCCAGGAGTTCGAACAGCACACGCGCAGGGCATACACATCCGCGTCAGAAGTGATCTGAATCACAGAATTGGACGGTGATCTCGGTTACCAAAACCACCCTTGGCTACCATCCAGCTCCCAACTACTGGACACTCGACTAGGACGCTTCACAAGCGCGTCCCTGCCCGGGAATGGGAATTATGCGTGCAAGAAGGCCAAAAGCCATGCAGTTCAGCAAACTCGTCGTCACCTCGGCCCTCGGCATCACTGCCGGCACCGTGCACGCCGATCCGGCCCCTGCCCCGGCTCCCGGCGTTCTCCGCGGTCGTCGAGCAGCACGGAGGAGCCCAGTTCCGCACCGATCCGACGGGGCGGGCGGCCAGGGCGGCGGCGTCGGTGTTGACCCCTGTTTATGGGGGAGAGGAAGCGCTGGCCGAGACCGAGCGTCTACGCGCGGCGCACAAGAACCTCCGGGCTGGTCGTGACCGTGGCCATGATGGTCGCCCACGGCATCCTCACAGTCCTGAACCACGATGTCAGTCCCGCTATCTCGGGTATCGCCGGACTCGGCCACATCCTGTTGTCCGTCGGTTTCGCCATGTTCTTCCTGTGCCTGTGCGGCCCGATAACAACCACGGCCCGAGTCCGGTGATGCGCGGCAAAACGCGGAGCACGCGGTCGAGCGCTGAGGGGTTGCCGAGCCGCGATCCCTCGCCTTCGCAGGGAGCGCGATACTCACATTCGCGGCACAGATGCGGCTATTCGTGGCGCGCGCTGAAGACTACGGACAGCACGCGCAGCGCGCTGACCCGAATCAGGTTGTACCCGAACATTTCGTGCAAAGTGAGGGTGTCTGTGACCCGAGCGCCGCCCGGGTTTGCCAGCAGCACCACATGATTCCGACGATGCCCGCCAAGGAGCGCCAGCAGCACCAGCAGACCCGTGACCACCGAGCGATCCCGATGATCGGCGAACAGGCTGACGTTGATCGTCACCCGGCCCGCAAATCACTGTCGAGAGGAAGAAAACCGAATGACCCCTACGTCCGTGCCGCAGACCGTCTCGGTTCCGGCGATCCACGCTCGCTCCTGGCTTCTGGTTCCGGGTTCGCGCCCTGATCGGTTCGATGGTGCCATGAATTCGGCAGCCGATGCCGTAATTTTCGATCTCGAGGACGGTGTGATCCCGTCCGCGAAAGTTGCAGCCCGCGAGCATGTCACCGAATACCTCGCGACCGGCGGCGTCGGGTGGGTGCGCATCAACGACGCCACCACTGCGGACTGGAGCATCGATCTCGCGGCGCTCGGCAATGCTGCTGGCCTGAGCGGCGTGATGCTCGCCATGACCGAGTCCGCAGAGCAGGTCGATCGCACAGCCGCCGAACTCCCCGGCGTCCCGGTACTCGCCCTGGTTGAGTCGGCACGGGGCATCGAGTTCGCCTTTGAAATCGCTTCGGCCGATGCCACGATCCGATTGGCCTTCGGCACATGCGAGCGATCGGACTTCCCGCCGGCGGGCCCGGTAGGCGGCCTGCCGGTGCGCGGGCCGACAGTAGCGACGGACCCCGGCCCGATCACTCGGCAGCCGGGCACCGCACCATCCGCAGGTTGTGGGCATGCCGTCACCCATATCCGGACGATACGCCCGTCCTGGCATGGCGGGATCTGGGGCCGGTGTCTTCGAGATTCACCGATGTTCTGTCTCTAAAACGATCGCTTTCGAGATCCGTTGTGCGGCAGACAGCTTCGCTGGATGGATCGGTCTTGGAACCCCGTCTCCGAATCAACGTTTCCAGTGCCCGGGCTGCGGGCCACGCCTCTACGGTCAGCTTCCGGTGAAGCCTGTTCCGGGAGCGTTCGGAAATCGATGGTCAGCCGCCCTTCCTCGCGTATTCGGCGGCGGTGAGCAGGCGGTCGGTAGAGGCGCCCGCCGCCAGCCTGATCTTGAACAGCCATGTGCCGTACGCGTCGGAGTTCACTACCCCGGGAGTGTCGACGGCGTCGGCGTTTGTCGCGATGACCTCACCGGTCACCGGGCTGTAGATCTCGGCGGTGACCTTGACCGATTCCACGACGCCGATGGCCTCACCGGCCATGACCTGCTTGCCCACCGGGGCCAGCTCCAGGAACACGATGTCCGCGAGCGTGTTCTGGGCGGGGTCGGTGATGCCGATCGTCAGCGTGCCGTCTGCCTCGGTGCGTACCCACGCGTGGTCGTCGGTGTACAGGAGGTCGGCAGGAACATTCGACATCGCAAAGCCCCCTCAGGTCTGCAGTGGGATCACTCGGCAACACCATGCCATGGCGGAGCATCCGAGCGTCAGGGCCAGTGGATCCGCAGCCGCGCCGGCACGTCCTCGATCCGGATGTGGTTCACCGACGTGGACGCGCTCAGCGGTGTTGCCCGGCAGCGGCTTTCCCACCAGTAGATCGCCGCGACCGTCGCGTAGGCGGCGGCCACCGCCACCACGGGTGTGAGGATCGCGATTGTCACCAGCAGGGTCGTCGACATGGGCTGCTCCCGCCGCAGAAGGGTCCCCGCCACACTGCGGCCGATATTGCACCCGCGTGACCCCGAATGGTCTGTGCCCCAACACATCCCGAGCCACCGAGCGTGTGGCTCGTCTCACACGATCGGCGGTCGGGGTGTGGCCTGGACGCTCCAGTACGTCCAGGCCACTTCAGCCCCTCGGATGCGTGCCTGCCCAGGTGCGCCGGGGCGCGCCGGCGCGCGGGTGCCGGTCACCGGTCGGGGTATGCGTGTCGCCGCCGGTGACAAGGGGTGCAGCAGTTCCGCGCGGCAGCCGAGCCTTGGCCTGCACCACACGAGCCGGGCTGACACCGGCGCCGGGTAAGACGCCGGTAGGCAAGATTGTGAAACACCGGTCGCCGCTACGCATCCCGAACAATGTCGGCAAGCACGGACGGTCGCCGATCCGGCAGAGGCGGTCTGTGGCCCCGCCCGGCCTGCGAGAGAAGAACCGGGCGGGGGTGGGTATGCACTCCTGGGTATCCCACTCCACAGATGGCCACCAGAGGGGAGGTGACCGAGAAATAGCGTAGGCGCGACGGCCTGATCAGGCCTTTCGCCACGCCGCTGCGGAGTGGCGGCCTGCCTCGAGCCGGGTTGGGACAACGATGGCCGACCGCCCGCGCACGGTCTCGACCGCGATCCGACGCCATCGTCCATGGGCCAGACGTACACGCCGGTCGACACGGCCGGGAACGCCACGGTGTCCGCGCCGAGTTCGTCTGCCACGCACAAGGATCCGCGGTAGCAGGAAGCCAGCGCCCAATAGGTTGCCCCCAGTCGGAGCCGTTCAGGTGGGGATCTGCGCGCTCGGCGCGAGGTAGCCCGCACCCCACCGACAGATCACAAAGCCCCCGGCGAAGGACCACACTCACCCCGCCACCACGGCTGTGGGCCCTGCCTTTCACGCGGTGTGCAGGGCCGCGGTCACCTTGCGAGTCATGTCGTTGACGACGGGGCCGGGCTGACCGTTGTGGCTCGCCTGGGCGGCCGCCTCGACCGCGACCAGCACGGTGGTGCGGAAGTTGTCGGCCTCGGCGGGATCCTGCCGCTCGAGCAGGGCTGTCGCGGCGGACAGGGCCGGGAGAACCTGGTCGGCGAGGTCGGCGACGGTCTTGCCGGACAGGTGAATGTCCTTGGACTTCGCGCCCAGTACGTGTCCGATCTGACCGGTGGCCGACGACAGCGCGAGGGAACCGGCGGTGGCGGCCTTGTGGGGCTTGTCGGAGGCGGCGGCGAGCAGGGAGACGGCACCGTAGGCGGCAGAGCGGATGGTGGCCTTGTCCTGGTCGGTCAGGGTGAGTGCGGCAGACATGGTGTGCTCCTTCGAAATCTGTTGTGGCAGTGGCCCGGATCCGGTGTCGGGTCCGGGCCCGTTCTGTTCGATGCGCCTACTTTGTCCGGCGCGGCTGACACCGCCCTGATGGCGACCTGACACGGTCGCTGACGGAAGGGATTTCTCGACACAACTCAGGGCAAGGGGTGCCATCCCAACAGCATCAAGGCGTTCGGAAAACGATCGATGCGAGCAATCCGCTGGCACAGCGGCGTCGAACTATCGAACGGTGACATGCGTTATCGGTCGAGGGGGAGTGCCCGAGTGCAGTGTTCATCAGCGGCCGGGTCAGCCGCTGCGGTGGTGAGGCCCACGTCGTCATCGGCGCACCGCGCCCGGTCACCGGGTCCGCCCACGGTGACAAGGTCTGCCACGTCGAAATCCGCTGGGCCGACACCATTGTGCGGCTGCACCCGCGACCGGGGTCCACGCGGGCGGCACTGGACAACGCGCTGGGTGAGGTCACCCGGCATCTGGGCATCGACCTACCGGGGTTGCTCGCACACGTCGCGATCGGGCCCGCGGTGCACGAGCCCCAGATCTGGTAGCCGCGATACACCTTCGGTTGCGTCGTTCGCGGCAGAGCCTCGAATCCGCCCTCAATTCGGCGAGTTCTGCGGGAACCCTCAATTCGGGGATTTCTACGACCTTTCGTGCCTGAGCACTCTCGGTTCGTGCCACCTGCACGTTGTCCGGGTCCGAAGTAGCCTTCGTGCACAACGTGGCGTGTTCCCCTGGCGCGGTGACGACGTATCAGACAATCAAGACAGCGAAAACCCAACGGTACGGGCATCTGGAACTCGGCTTCACCACTGAGGTGTCCATGCCGGAGGGCAAGCTTTACTGGCTCCACCCGGACCTGTGGAATCCGGTCCCGCCGGATCCCTCGGGTGAGTGGCGGTCGCTGGGCACCATGTTCTGCTTCAGCACCGGTGAAGAGCCCCTCCTCATGGTCAAAGACCACTCCCCACAACGTGACCTGCTGGTCCCGCCCGCGCGCTTCGAACTCCTGGCCACTGTCGAGCACGCATTCATGCGGTACAAGGTGTGGCGGCCGGTGCCGCCGTCAGACGAGTACGTCGCCCTCGGGATCTACGTCACCGGGCCCGACGCCACCCCCTCGACCAATGCGGTCGTGTGTGTGAAGAAGAACCACAGCGGCCGCACTTACGCCGCGGGGAACTGAGCCAACCCGTCTGGCCTCACCCCCTCTACGACGGATTGCGCTTCAACCTGACACCGCTGTATCCGCACGGCGACACCGAAGAACACCTGATCCTGCCTGCCGGCACGGTGTCGTACACGCCCGTCGCCGATCCCTCACCGACCGCCACCACCTGGGTCCTGGATCTCCCGGCGGTGGTGGAGAAATTCGAGGGTCCCGACACCCCGGACCTGGAGAACTACAACCCGCCGCCGGAGACGACGGTGATCACCGACCGGGTGGTGACGGTGCCGTTCGCCTGCCGTGGTGTCGTCGAACGGCTTGGCCCCGGTCAGCAACTCCCACAGCACCACGCCGAGGGAGTAGATGTCGGCGCGGGTGTCCAGATCCTGGGCGGCTCGGTCGAAGCCGGGATGGCAGGCCTCCAACTGTTCCGGTGACATGTACGGCAGCGAGCCACCGAAGTAGGCGACCGGGTTGGCACCGGCCACTGTGCGGCTGAAACTGATGTTGAAATCGGCGAGTTTCGGCACACCCTCAGCGGTGAGCAGCACATTGGCAGGCTTGACGTCGCGGTGTAGCACGCCGTGCGCATCGGCGTAGGCGAGCGCCTCGGCGAGTCTGCGCCCCAGCCAGGCGACGGTCTCTGGCCACGACAGCGCGGCGATCTCCGCCCGCACGCTGGAATCGGTCGGCCGGATCTCGCCCTTCTCCTCCATCGCCGCGTCTACCGCGTCGAGCAGCAGCTGACCGCTGCGCTGTTCGGGCGGGGTGACCCGCACCCCGCGCAACACGCCCAGCAGCGTCCCGCCCGGCAGGAACTGCATGTAGAGCAAGCGCAGGCGGCGACCACCGGGCGCCTCCAACGCCGGCTCGTCGAGCAGCCGCTGATCGAAGACCCGCACGATGTAGTCGTGGTCGAGCTGCGCCAGCGTTTGTGGTTCGGTGCCGCGGTCGGCGGAAATCTTGACCGCCACCAGCCGCTGCAACGACCGTTGCCAGGCCAGGAACACTCGCGCGAACGCCCCGTCGCCCAGCTCGGTGAGCAGCTCGAAATCGTCGATCCGCTCACCGATTGCGATGCGGTCCAGGCCGGCGGACCCGGTATCTGCGCTGGTGCGGGTCGCCTTCCCAGACCGGGTGATCGAGTCGACGGAGGTCGCGGCGGTAAGTTGCGGGCTGCCCCGCCGCATGCTCTGATCCTCGTCGTCGGCGTCGAGCAGCTCGCGCAGCTCCGCCGCCTGCTCGGGATACTCCCGCAGGGATTCGCGCAGATCCACCTGTTCGCCACTCTGGCGGCGGATTACGAACTCCTCGTACACCAGGCTGGCCGGAATCCGCTCCGGCCGCAGTTCCGGGAATTCGGAACAGTATTCGCGCAGTCGTTTGCCCGTGGGCACGGCGTCGGAGCCGCCGGGGCGGGTCCCTGCCGGTGTGCGCAGCCACCGATGCCGCAGATCGATTCGGATCAGTTCGATCAGCGCACCCAGGCGCACGCCCGGCAGATAGTCCGCGATGACCGGCGGTCGGGCGTCGGCTTCCCACGCCGCAGCGAAAGCGGTCACCGCACCGAGTTCGATTCCGGCCGTTGGCCGCATGAACCATCCCCTCAGTCGGAGCTGTAGCTCATATCCGCACCTATCCGACCCGGACCCCGCGCCGGTCGGCCGCTGGGTCAGGCGGATGCAGTGCGCCGCACCCGGCACCATCATCCCGGATGAGATGCCAGAAACTGCTCAGCGGCGCACGCGTGTGGGCGTGAGGAATGACCTGGTAAGGACCGCGCAGCCGATAGTGGCTACCCGCCGGTACCTTTGGAAACCACCCACAACCCGCGGCAGTCGAATAGGCGAACTCGCCATTCTCACCCCCTCGTCAGCGGCGCAGGAGCAGCCGGTTCGCGCCGGGCCCGGGAAGTACCTCGCGGGGTACACCCTCACCCAGCACCGTGCACCGCCGGGCTGTGGCTCGCAGGTAGATGGCACGGTTTCCGCGGTGTCAGGCGCCGCCGGTATCGGTGTGGGCGGCGGTGGTTGCTCTTGTGGTCAGGGCTATCGCGGCGGCGAGGGCTGCCAGGAGTGCGCCGAGGGTGAGCAGGCCAGTGTTGAGTGTGGCGGCGGTGGCGATGATTCCGACGAGAAGCGGGCCGCCGGCGTCGCCTAGTTCGCGGCCGAGTTCGGCGGCTCCCGTGGTCTGGCCGATCCGTTCAGGTGGGCTCGTCGCGGCCAGGTGCGCGAATCCGAGGGGGGTGATGAGTCCGGTACCGGCCCCGATGATGACCGCAGCGCACACCGTCCCCGCTGTTGCGGGCAGGGCCGTGGCGATGGCGATCCCGATCGCGGCCAGGAGCAGCCCGGCTGCCATGCCGGATCGATCCTGTAGCCGTCCGGTGTCGCGGGCGCGCCCGGCGCGTGGTTGAACGAGCGCGGCGGTGGCGGCGAGCAGCGACACGACAGCGCCGGTGGCCAGCGGTCCCAGGCCGTGGCGGGCACCGATCGCGGGCAGGAATCCGACCCCGACCGCGAGCGCGGCGGTGGCTCCGGCCAGGGCGGCCGTCGGGCGCAGGAACGGGCCGCTGGTGAGGCGGCGGGCCAGATCCAGCACGGTCTGACGGGTTTTCGGCAGCACCTCGACAGCAGGCACGGCGAGCGCCGCCCACACCGCGACCGCGACCGCGAGCACCGCGAGGGCGGTGAACAGCAGGCCGTAGCCGCCCGCGGCGACGAGGATGCCGCCCAGCAGTGGGCCGAGGGTGTAGCCCAGGCCCTTCCATGCGCCGTAGCTGCCGAACGCGTGCCCGTGTCCGCCGGCCGGGGTGAGCCGGGCGACCATCGCCCCGGCCGCTGGAGAGAACGCGGCCGCGGCCGCGCCTTGACCGAACCGCGCGACCCCGACCAGGCCTGGATTGCCGACTAGCACGAACGCCGCGGACGCGACCGCGAACGCCACCAGCCCGCCGAGTAGCACCCGCCGTGCCCCGACGCGGTCGGACAACGTTCCGAAGACGGGTTTGAGCAGCACCTCCGCGCCGTCGTAGACGGCCAGCAGCAGCCCCAGGGTGAGCAGGCTCGCGTGCTGTTCGCCGGTGTATCCGGCGAGGCTGGCTGCGATGCTGTGCGCGCCGAACGCGGTCACGAACCCGGCCGCGTACAGCGGCAGCAGCCGTGCCCGGCCGGTATCGGTTCGGCTGCCCGGGATCGCGGTCATCGCGATTGTTGCTGCGCGGCAGCGGGTTCGGCTGCGGTGTCGGTGAGCAGTATGCGCAGTGGAGTACGAGCGAGGAGGGCCAGCAGCCGTGTCGTGAGTGGTCGTGTCAGGTAGAACCCGACCAGGCTGACCGTGGCCCCGAGGGCGAGGCCCGCGAGGACGTCTTGGGGGTAGTGCGCGGCGATGTACACCCGGGCGAACGCCATCACGACCGCAGCCACTGTGGCGAGCACCGCGAGTCGCCGGTGCACCAGCCACAGCCCGGCCGCGGCCGCGCCGGCCATGACCGCGTGGTCGCTGGGGAACCCGGCATCGGTGTTGCAGTGCAGGATCACGATGTCGTGCAACGCATTACACGGGCGGGTCTCGTCGACTGCGGCGGCGATCGGCTGGTTGATCACCAGCGCGATCGACATGCCCAGCGGCGCCCACACCGCCGCCACCATCGCAGCGGGATCGGCGTCGCGGCGGGCGATCCACCATCCGGCCAGCAGCAGCACCGCGAAAAGCACGACACCGTCATTGGCGTAGCCGGACACGATCGGATGCAACCACGGGGTATCGCGGGCAAAGTCGTTGATGTCGTAGAAGATTCGTGTGTCCACGCTCATCGGGGTTCCCTCGGGTCCAGCGGTCGGTTACATCTGGTGCAGGGCCTGGAAAACCCGCTCGGTGTAGTCGGCCAACCGATCGGCGCAGTGCTCGAGCCGCTGCCCGGCCTCGGCGGCCGCGGGGGCACCGAACACGTCGCGGGCCTTGATGTCGCGATGCCAGCGCCGCAGCCGTTCCAGGCTCTGCTCCTCTTCCTCGAGCTCAGCCATCGTGAACTTGGCCTTGGCGATCTCCTTGTCGATCTCGGCATCGAACCCGCCGCAATCAGCCAGGAACTCCGCCCACTCCTCGCTCCGCTCGGCGGTGAACATCGCCTCCAACCGCATGGTGTCGGTCTCGGCGTGGCCCGATGCATCGAGCACCAGCACCTCACCCTCGCCGCGTCGAGCCAGCTCGATCACCCGCGCGACCCCGTCGGCGAACACCGGGACATCGGGCACCACCCACACACCCTGGCCGACCTGCAAAGCACCCACACGGCGCAGTTCACGCCACACGGCCACCCGATACCGCGACGGCTCGGTCGGCACCCGGACCAACAGCACCAGCCACCGCGCCACCGCTCGAATCTCTGTCACGACACGAAATGTAACAGACGTTACTTTAATGTTGGTATCGGAGGACACATCGTCTCGTAGGGATGAAGTTCCAGGCGCATTCGCGAAGTTCCACAATAGATAGATCGATCTAGTATTGTGCCTCTGACACCGAGGCCGCATCAGCGCCTCGCCGGAAGTCACGTGATCAGGAAGCACAGGAAGCAGGGAAGATCGATGGCACTACTGGATGGAAAGATCGCAGCCGTCACCGGGGCGGGAAGCGGTATCGGCGCGGCTTCGGCCACGTTGATGGCTCGCGATGGCGCCGCGGTCGTCGTCTCGGACATCAATACCGCGGGCGCCGAAGCCACCGCCGCCGCAATCACCAAAGCCGGTGGTCAGGCCGTGGCCATCACTGTCGACATCGCCGAAGATGAGCAGATCGCAGCCATGGTCGAACTCGCAGTCGAGACCTTCGGCGGACTCGACATCCTCCACAACAATGCCGCGCTCGTCGACCCGAATTTCATGCGGCACGACACGACCGTCGAAGACATGGACGTGGAAGCCTGGGACCGCGTGATGGCCATCAACGTCCGCGGGCCGATGCTGGGATGCAAGCACGCAATCCCCGAGATGAAGAAACGTGGCGGGGGATCCATCATCATGACGTCGTCGGTCGGGGCCCACCACGCGACCGTCAACCAAACGGCGTACGGCGTGTCGAAAGGCGCGATCGATTCCTTGATCAAGTACGTCGCTACCGGATTCGGCAAGCATGGGATCCGTTGCAACGGTATCGCTCCCGGCGTCGTTCTCAGCGAAACAGCCTTTGCCTCCCTCCCGCCGGCCATGCGCGACATGCATCTCCTGGCCCAGCCGACGAAGCGACTCGGCGTGCCGGACGACATCGCAGAAATGGCGGTCTTCCTCGCCTCCGACAGGGCCGCCTACATCAACGGCGTGACCATTCCCATCCACGGTGGGATGACGATCATCAACCCGCATCAGGTCGAGCTGTGGGCGCACGCGGAAGAGCTCGTGCCCTTTCCCGAAGCCCGGTGAGGATTAGGTGTACTGACCATCGACGTCGGTGACGGCGTGGCGAGCTGACATGGCGAAGACCTCCGAGTGAAGTGCGAGCTGTCGAGGAACGCATTCACTTCCGGAGGTCTTCGTGTCCCAACGTAATACCCCGTTGTCGGAGTTGGGCCGCCGAACGGTTCCAAGTCGCACCCACCACCGCCAAACGTTCGCCGTTCGGAAAACGATTTTCGAACAGTGGTCTGCCTCAGCCACAGACGATCAGCCGGGTCAACTGTGGCTTCGTAGTACACCCGTCCCGCGATGAGCTGTTGCGGCAGGATGATGCTGTGCCGCAACGAGACCCGAAACTAACGATCCGCACCGGCAACGATTCCGGCGAGCCGCTCGCGCCCGGGCGGTGGTCACCGCGCCGGCGGTTACGGACCATCGCACTCACGACGACTGTCGTGGCCGTGACAGGTGCCGCACTGGCCATCTCCTGGGTACGGGCGCACACTGCTCATCCGCACTCCAACACCATCTGAGGTTCACCCCGAACGGTGGACAGTTGGTTAGGCAGCTTCCGTTGTGGCTGTCAGGGATTGCTCATAGCGCAGAGGGCTGAGCATTCCGATCGCGGAGTGGCGTCGAGTGCTGTTGTACCAGTCTATCCAATTGCCAACTGAGGCAACGGGTTCGGTCTTCGTTGGGTAGACGTGCCGGTAATAGTGCTCGTGCTTGAAACTCGACCAGAACGATTCGGCAGGACTGTTGTCCCAGCAGATCCCGGTCTCACCCATCGACCGCCGAAGCCCGTGTCGGGCACAGGCGTTCGCGGTAAGCCCGGCGGTGAACTCGCCACCGCGGTCCGAATGTAGCACCGTACCCTCGGGGCGGTAACCACGTGCGGCCACCGCTGCGTCGATGGCGGCGGTGACCATGTCAGCGCCGATATGGTCGGCGGTGATGTGGGCGAGCACGCGGCGGGAATGCCCGTCGCGGATCGCGCACAAGAACATGTCACCTTCTCCGCAGCTCAGATAGGTGATATCGGTCAACCAGACGGCATCGAGACGGCCCTGATCGAAGGTCCGGACCACCAGATCCGGCGG
This sequence comes from Nocardia sp. NPDC004123, assembly GCF_053603795.1. Classification (NCBI taxonomy): domain Bacteria; kingdom Bacillati; phylum Actinomycetota; class Actinomycetes; order Mycobacteriales; family Nocardiaceae; genus Nocardia; species Nocardia sp. NPDC004123. Next base: position 139,327 of record NZ_JBSGGG010000025.1, on the reverse strand, counting down.
GAACGACGCGGCCGGATCGACCATCGTGGTGCGGACTTTGAAGGTGCGCGGGCTGATGCCCTCGATCCCGATCTCGGCCATGATCTTGGCGATGGTCTTGGCGGTGACCGTCTCGCCGCGCTCGCGCAGCTCCGCGGTGATCCGTGGTGACCCGTAGGTGCCGTGCGAGTCGGCGTGCACGTCGAGGACCTTCACCGTCAGGTCCGCACGTCGCTGTTGTCGCGAGGTGAGTTCCTTTGCAGCCCTGCGGTTTCGCCACTGATGGAAGCCAGATGCCGCTACGTCCAGCAGGCGTGCCATGCGGGTGATGGAGAACCTGTGCGATGCCTGCCCGGTGCCGGCGATCTGGGTGACATCGGGGCAGGCGTACTTCGCCGTCAGAGCGAACCGTTGCGGTTGTTCTGCATCGCGGCAAAGTACGCCGAGACTTTTTTTCAGGAACGCAATGTCTTTGTCCTGCTCGGCAACTCGCCGCCGTAAGGCCAGTAGTTCGGCGCGTTCGGCCGGATCCAGGGGCGTGTCACCGTGTGCTGCGGCGGCCTCGCTGCGGCGGCGTTCGTCCTTGACCCAATTGCTCAGAAGGCCCTCGTCACGCTGTAATGCGTATTGCCGTGCTCACCGCACATCTCGAATCGATCGACACGATGACCCAATGCAATTGCCTTGTCCAGCAGTCCGAGTCTGGCCAAGGACATCACGCCCGCGTACCAGAGCACGTAACAACCGCCGTATTGCGTGCCACGCGCACTCCTGGCCTCGTATACGGTGGCGTCGAAGCCGCTGTTACGCAGCGCGATCGCTGCACTGGCACCGCCGATCCCGCCGCCGATTATCAATATTTTTCCGTTACCTGAACGCACAATTCCCTCCGAAGAACGCGAGGCCCGATACCGGGCTCGTCATCGCGCCGATTTCCGTCCTATGAAAAATCGGAACCATTAGCATGCAATATGCGCCCCACACAAGCGGGCTCCGATTTCAAATACATCCAAATACTTGATTTCTCGTCTCGAGCAGAAGTAGAACACCGTTCTACAGTAGCTGTCAACGAATGGTCGGGCTGCTCGCCTTCGTGCTGCGCCTCAGCTGTGGTCCTGGAGGGCGATATAACGGTGCAGCCGACGCAGCGGCGCGGGGGCGTACCAATTGGTCCTGCCCAGGAGGCTCATGGCGGCAGGTACCAGGATGCCTCGGATCAGCAGGGCGTCGATCAGGATCGCCAGACCTGTGCCGAGACCGAACATTTGGATGAAGCTGACCTTCGACACACCGAATGCGAAGAAGCTGACCGCGAGCAAGCCGGCGGCAGTCGAAACGATCCGCCCAGTCTTGGCCAGGCCGTGGATAACTGCGTCGGTCGTGGCCGCACCCTGGTCGCGCAACTCCTTGATGCGACTGGTGAGAATTACCTCGTAGTCCATGGACAGCCCGAACGCGACACAGAACAACAGCACGGCCATGGCGGTGTCGGTGGGGCGTGGAGTGAATCCGAGCAGCCCACTCAGATGTCCGTCCTGGAAGATCCACACCATGGCGCCCAGTGCGGCGGAAAGGCCGAGAGCGTTGAGTAGCAGTGCGCGCAGCGGCTGTACGACGCTGCCGGTGAAGGCGAACAACAGCGCGAACGTGGTCAGGACGATCATCAGAGCGGCGATGGGGAGCCGGGATCCGATCGAGGACTCGGTGTCGATCTGCTGGGCGTCGACGCCGCCGACCAGCGCGACGGTGCCGGCAGGAGCAGCAACGGCACGTACTGAACGCACCAGATCGCCTGCCGCAGTGGATTTCTCGTCGAGGTCGCTGGCGACCGTGAGTCGCTGCAAGCGCGGCTGGGCGACGCTGGTCGTCACGCCGGTGACGCCGGGCAGTTGTGATACTCGGGCGGCGTAGTCGGCGATCGCGGATGTTGTTGCGGGACCATCGATCACGACGTCGACGGAGGCATGACCGAAGCCGGCGAACCCGTCGTGCAAGGTGTCAGCCACCTGACGGCTCGCGGCATCGGCGGGCATCACTCGCTCGTCGGGAATGGAGAATCCGACTCCGAGCAATGGACCGGCCACCAGCGCGAGGATCGCGACGACCGGCAGCGCAGCCGCGATCGGACGCCTGGTCACAGCGGCGGCGAGCCGGCCCCAGGCCGGAGCGTCCGAGCCGCGGTGAGCGTTCGACCAGGGCAGCGACCAGGCATTGACCCTACGGCCGAGAACCGCCAGCAATGCGGGCACGACGGTGAGCGCGCTGATCGCGGCGATGGCGACGACGCCCATGCCCGCGTACGCGAATGACCGAAGGAAGAATTCGGGGAACACCAGCAGTGCCGCCAGCGCCGCGACCACGGTGGTCGCGGAGAACACGATGGTGCGTCCGGCCGTACGCAGCATCGTCGCGACGGCTGCGCGCACGTCCGCGCCGCCGGAGAGCTCTTCGCGGAACCGTGCGACCAGCAGCAGGGCATAGTCCACCCCGAGCGCCAGCCCGAGTGCGGTCGTGAGATTGACCGAATACACCGACACCGCGGTGATTCGGCCCAGTAGGTCGAGTTCGGCGAAGGTCCCCAGGATGGCGACCACGCCGAGGATCAGCGGCACCAGCGCGGCCACCACGCTGCCGAAGGCCAGCACCAGCAGGATCAGGGTGAGGGGGATCGCGATCGATTCGGCGAGCCCGAGGTCTTTGGCGACCTGATCGTTGACGTCGTGTTGCACTGCGGCAGTTCCGCCGGCGCCGACGGTGATCGGCCCGCTCGCCCCCCGGTATCGCTCGACGAGCACGGCGGCACGTTCGCTGACCTGGCCAGCGTCGCCGTCGATGTGCGCGACGACGATCCCGTTGGCGCCGTCCCGAGATTTCATGGCCGGCGCGGCCGTTGTCCAGTACGAGGCGACCTGACTCATCCCGGGCTCCGCGGCCACCCTCTCGGTGAGTTGCCGGGCGGCATCCGCGACGGCGGGGGTGTCCACCGTGCCGCTGTTCGCGTGCACCATGAGCACCAGATTGGTTTGACCGCCGAAGTGATCGTCGATGGCGGCCGCCGCGCGGCTCGATGCCGCTGCCGGGTCGTCGAAACCGCCGCCCTGCAGCTTGCCGAACGCCCCCGTACCCAGGAAGGCGGCAGCGATGAGAATGAGGACACTGAATGCGAGAACCGTACGGGCCCTTCGATATAACAAGCCCCCCAGTCTGCTGGCTCCATCGATGTCGGGTGTTGGGGCGGACAGGAGTTGGTCAGACATGACTGGCGTTTCCCATCAGGTACGTGGTCGTGCATGGGCCCGGATTCGGGAGAGCATCCTTGCTATAGAACAACGTTCTACTAGAGCCCGACGGGCTGTCAACCCGGTCGACCGCGGAAAATCCGAACTCGCCCACCACGCGAAAACCGCTGCGGTCGAGTACATCTCGACCGCAGCGGCTTCGTATTCGAATTATGAACCGGCCGGTGTTGGCACAGGCCGTCAGCGGACGGGATCGAACTGTTCAACCTCGCCGAGGTGCCGATCACACGATATCGGTATCGCGGCAACACGATCCCCAACCCCTGGACCATGGCCGACCACGCCTGACGGCAGATGCCGTGGAGAGCCCGATGCGTGGAGACACGCACGCCGGGTTCGGCGAGCGGCCCGTAGAAACGGACTGGTGGCAACACCGGCACCGCGCTACGGGCCGACTCAACCAGGAACCCCCGGTCCCTGTCGCGTGAGATACCCAATCGAGCCCCAGGACCGAAGTACATCAGCCTGGGGCTCGCTCGGGGGTAATCGCCCATGTTGATCGCTCAGCATGCTTGACGGCCAGACACTACATGCGCCACACCGGTTATCGCGCCAGCCGTGATCTGCGACACGCACACCGTCCAGTGTCGATTGGCGGCTGCCGGCGTAGTGCACGTCGCAGGCATGGCCACATGGGCGATGCATCAAGGCCCATCGAAGCGAGGGAATCCGTCGCGGCCGCGGATTGGGGCTTGCGGGGGATTTTGGCCAGGAAGCCCGCCAGCGCTCAGCAACAGGTGCCCGTCGCAAAGCTGAGTCGCCCAGAGCCTGCGGTCAGATCCCTGTGCGACTGGACAGTGCCGACCCCGAATCGAAGAGCGATTTCGGACGATCTATCAGCGTCAGGACGATCGATCAGCGCAGCCTTCTGAGGTTCCTGAAGCTGGAAGAGAAGGACCTACAACCAACTTCAACATGCACAACACAGTTCAGCATACGGCTGGCGCATCAAGTCCTCAGCTCTGTTGCATGAACCCATGACAATCAAGCCTGGTACGCCCAACGTCTATTCCACCGGCGGTCGTCACAGGCTCGGGTTTCACGCATACGAGCGTCACCGAGAAGGCGGAGGACAGACCAACGCCGCCAGGATGTGTGCGTGGCACAGCAAATGCGATGAATGGCAAGTGATCCCATGGCCAAACTTGCCCCTTCCCGACACCGCCACCGCTGGGCGTTCGTGCGCAGGTCGTGAACCCCATTGCCATCCATAGCTATCTTTTAGCGAAACGAATCCTCTTGCAATGCAAGGCGAAAACAAGAATCTTGGAGGGCGCTCCGGTCAACAGCTAGGCCGTAGCAACACCAAAGCGCCCAACAGGCGAGTACGGGATGTCTAGCCGCGGTGAGACTCCGATCGGCGACAGACGTGAGCACCGCCTGGTCGTGGACAGCGACAGGCGTGAGCCACCGGATCTTCGCAGGCTCAGCCGCGCCGTCATCGCGCTGGCGAAGGAATCCGAATCAGCTGAGGAGGAACCGTGAAAGCTGCCGTGACCGCCGATCCGGCCGTCGCGTACCTGCGAGTCTCGGACAAGAAACAGTTGAACACCGCCATCGACATCGACCCGGACGGCAATTCGATTGCGACCCAACGCAGCGTCGTCGAAAAGCGTGCCGACAACCTTCCTACCCGGATCGTCAAGGAGTTCGTCGAGCCAGGAGTATCGGCCAACTCCGTCGAGAACCGGCCCGTGTTCCAAGAGATGCTGGCCTACCTCAACGAGCACCCCGAGATCAAGTACGTCATCGTCTATGCCCGGTCCCGCGCCTTCCGCAACTACATCGACGCCGCGGTCACCAAGCGCCAGCTCGACAACATGGGCGTGAAGCTGATCTCGGCTCGGGAAGACTTCGGCGAAGGTATCTACGCCGACATGATGGCCGCCATCACTGACATCTTCAACGACACCCAGAACAGGCTGTCCGGCCAGGACATCAGCATCAAAATGCTGAACAAGGCCATGAGCGGCGGCACCTGCAGCCGAGCCAAACTCGGATACGTCAACACCCGCATACTGTTCGAAGGCCGCCAGGTCAACACCATCAAGATCGACAACGACCGTGCACCGCTCGTCGTGCAGGCCTGGGAACTCTATGCAACCGGTGAGCACGGCCTCGACGATCTCGAAGCGGCAATGGCCGACCTAGGGCTGACTTCTCCTCCGACCAGCCGCTACCCGGCACAACGACCAGTATCCGCCTCAACCCTGCACAACATGCTGCGCGACCCGTACTACATCGGCTACGTCACATGGAAGGGCCAGATCTATCCCGGGCGCCACGAACCGCTGATCAGCCATGAACTGTTCGACCGCGTTCAGGATGTGCTCCGCCAGCGCAGCGCCAATGGGAACCGCGACCGGGTTCACAACCACTACCTCAAAGGGTTCCTGTTCTGCACCCGCTGCCGCGACCAGGGGCATACCTCACGGCTGGTGTTCAACCAGTCGACCAGCCGCAACGGCAGCAAGTACACATACTTCAAGTGCCGCAGAAGCAAAGAGGGGTTATGCGATCTCCCCTACCTCCCAGTCGAAATGGTCGCAGAGGCCGTGGCCGAGCACTATCGCACACTGCAGCTCTCGACATCCTTCGCCACCGAGACCCGAAGGCTCCTCGAAGAAGTCGTCGCCGACGAACACACCACCGTCCGCGACCGACACGCCAACCTCAACCGTCAACTGAAACAACTCGACGCCAAGGAAAACCGCCTGATCGACCTGCTCGCCGACGGCTCGATGCCCCAAGCAAAAGTCCGCATGAAACTGATCGACATCAAGACCCAACGCAAACGCCTCGAAGCCGCGCTCACGAACACCTCAGAAGAGCTCACCATCGGCGCGGGAGTCCTCCGGCACGCCTTGGACCTCGTTGCCGACCCCTACGTCCTCTACCGCGACGCCAACACCGACATCCGCCGCCTGCTCAACGAAACCTTCTACCAACGCTTCTACATCGACGACCATCAAGACACCATCGAACCGACGATCAGCGACGAGAAAACCGACCTGTTCGCCGCCCTCCATCAAGCCGGCCACGCCTGCACCAGTCCCCCACCGCACAGAAAGCAGAAAGGGGCTTACTCGAACCAGCGAGCGGACGCCGGTTGGAATAAGCCCCTCATGGTGGTTCTAGCTGGGATCGAACCAGCGACCCCTCGCGTGTGAAGCGAGTGCTCTCCCGCTGAGCTATAGAACCGTAGCTCGTCGCTCGAGGCGACTGTCCGGTTCGGGGTCTCCCCCGCTCCGGCTGAAAGAACATTAGCGCGTCCACCTACCGTCACGCCAAATCGGGTGCACCATCGCTCGCTGCGGCGCGCGGTAGCCGACTCGGTCGGCGTCGGCCGCAGCGTCGAATTCCGCTGTAGTGAGGGCTATTTCAGCGGCAGCGACGTTCTCTTCGACGTGGGCGACCATGTCCAGATCCGCAGGAGCGAGCCGGCGCTACGGCGAACCGAACAGCTCGGCGACCGCGGCCACCGTGACAGACCGGGTCAGCCAATCCGACAGCCGCTCCAGATCAGCGCATGCCAGAATCCGCTCACGGGCGGCGCCGTCGACCTCGATCCCCCGAGCGGCCAGAACCGTGAGAATTGCCGAAGCCTCCCCCTCGGCCCGGCCTTCGGCCACGCCCTCGGCCTTGCCTTCCGCCACGCCTTCCGCATGACCGATCGCCTGGTGGCGCCGGGCGAATTCGCTCTCCCACCGGTAGTTCTCGACCGAAATCGACATGATAGCCTCCAGCTCGATGCGGGCTGCCTCAGGCAGTCGCGCGCTGATGTAGTCATAGTAAATCAGGCCCCTCTCGGGCCCGAAGGTCTCGAGCGCCCGCAGCACCATCTCCAGTACCGGGCGCCGCGACTCGTCTTGCACATGCCCAGGAGCTGACAGCAGTACCAGTTCGGGCCATTCTCGCGCTTGGTCCGGATCGGTGACCGGCCCCAACCGCCCCGGCCAGTACGTGATCGGCGTGAAGACGAAACCCGGATGGCCGGTCTCGATCGGTTGTCCGACAGCCGCCGCGACTCGCTCGATCGGACAGTAAGCCAGTAGCACGACCGGACACCCCAACCGCTTGCGCAGGTTGGTCACATACTCGGGCCAACTCGACCGGATCCGCGCGAGTTCGTCGGCGGTGCAGGTGTTCTGCACCTCCTGGATGATCGCGTATTCGGGCCGCTGCGGGTTGCCGCCGACCAGGGCGACATCCAGGTGCAGCTCGAGCGGTCCGAGGACGGTCACCGTCTCCGGTCCCAACCGCCAGCACGCGTCCTCTGGAACGGGTAGGCCGAAGACGTCACGGGCCACCTTCGCGGCCAACTCCGGTCGCTCCCGAAACAGTTCCAATGGCACCTCGTGGTTGTTCGACGGCATGGCGCGGACGATAGGGCTATCCCCGCGGCGGCATGCCCTGAACGCGCATCCGATGACTGCCCAGTCCGATTCTCGGCGTGTCCGTGCCCGAGACGAATCTGCCTGTTGCACAGGAATACTGCGCTATTCGAGTACACCACTCCACCGCTGGCGCCAAAGCCTCCGATAAGCGCCTCGAAAACGCCGATACCTGGGCGCCAGGTGGTCTCGGGCCGCGACACTGCACTCGCGGACCGCCTGCCCTCGGCGATCGCACCTTCCGAGAAGACCGGCGCCAGGGTAATCGTCTGCACTGGTGGGGCATTCGCGGGCAGCGGTCCGGCCGCACGCCGAAACACGGCCGTATTTTTCTGGATACATGGCGGCGCCTTCGGCCGGTGTAGTTTGCCAGGGTTACGGTGCCCGAGCGATCGGGTGCAGATTCACCACGGAGGATCCAATGAAGTTGCGTATTGCTGGAGTACTCGGCGCTGCCGCGGTGGCCGGGATGGTGGCGGTGCTGGTGCCCGCGACCGCGGGTGCGTCGACCGGCACCCTGGTCTCGAACGGCAGGGTTCTCGTGAACCCGTCCGGTTGCGTCCGGATCATGCTCACCGACCTGGACACGACCACCGTGACGAACTCGACCGATCAGGACGCCACCTTCTACGCCAGCATCGACTGCTCGGGCGATCCGATCGGCATCGTGGCGGCCGGAGCGGCCGGCACGCCCCCGATGGCCGGCAGCTTCTCCATCAACTGACGACTGCGGACCTGGCCAGTGCATCGCGCCTGGCCAGGCTTCGGTTCCCCGATGACCCTCACGGCTCGGGGCAGGGGCGCCGAGGGCATGAAGACGACCGGGAGCGCCGTCAGGGCGCGATGGAACGGTCGTGGCCGCCAAGGCAATTCGGGGCCCGGGGGGACCGCCGACGGGGCCAACCGTGGGCGGCCGATAACCTCCGCGCCGGAAACCTGGTGCCGTTTGACCGAAGCCCAGGCGGGTATCGCGAATACGAAACAGATCGCGCCATACCCGGGAGGTCGAGAACCGTGGAAATCGCAAAAGGAACGCGTCTGGTCCCCATCCACGACACCGCGCTCGGTGCTCCCATTCAGGTCACTGCGGTGCGGCACAACCCGATTCCGTACATGGAGGTTCGACCTATCGGCGGCGGCCGCGTGTGTGCGGTATCGCTCAGCGATCTGCAGCGGGATTTCCGCATCCTGCGCAAAAGCGTTTCGGCCGAGAATGATTCGACCAAGGGATAGCTTCTCGGCTCTGGATCAGTCCGCCGTCTCGATACCACATCGCTGCACCGGGTCAGGCTCAATACCACGGTGGCCCGGCTGGACGTCAGACGATCGGCTCGCCGATGTCGGTCGACGGGAAGGAATCCCTTGCGAGACTTCACGTGCGGGCGGTGCGGACAGCGATTGTCGTTCGAGAATTCTGTCTGCCTGAGGTGCGGTGGGGCGCTGGGGTTTCACCCACTCAGTCGCACCATGCTCGTCCTCGATACGCACGGCACGACCACTGTCGACGGTCGGCGCTGGCGGACATGCGGCAATCTGCAGCGCGCCCGGTGCAATTGGCTGGTCCCAGCGGCAACCGGGGCCGGCGGTGAATTGTGCTCTTCGTGCCGGTTGACCCGAACCCGGCCCGCGGACAACGACTCCCCGGCGCTCGCCCAATTCGCCGAAGCCGAGACGAGCAAGCGGCGGGTGATCTTCGAGCTGAACGAACTCGGGTTGCCGATCGTCGGGCGAGACGAGGATCCCGACCACGGCCTGGCTTTCGATCTGTTGTCCAGCGCGGGTGAGGAGGTGACGACCGGCCACCACAGCGGGGTGATCACGCTGGATCTCGCCGAAAGCGACGATGTGCACCGCGAACGGCTCCGCGTATCGATGGACGAGCCATACCGGACGCTCGTGGGCCACTTCCGCCACGAGCTCGGCCACCACTACCAGCAGGTCCTGGTGGGCGACGGCCTGCGGGAGCCGAGATTCGAAGCACTGTTCGGCGACCCCGACCAGGACTATGCGGCCGCTCTGGACCGGAACTATCGGATCGGCCCGCCACCGGACTGGCCGGATCGGTTCGTGTCCGCGTATGCCGCAATGCATCCCGTCGAGGATTGGGCCGAGACCTTCGCCCACTACCTCCATATTCGTGAAACCCTCGACACCGCAGCAGCATTCGCGATGACCCGGGAAAGCACCCGATCAGAAGTGCGGCTACACGCCAACACCGGTTTCGATCGGCTCATCGAGCACTGGCTGCCACTGTCATGGGCCCTCAACCAGGTCAACCGGTCGATGGGCCACCCCGACCTCTATCCCTTCGTCCTGGCCCCGGCGGCACTGGACAAGATGCGATTCATCCACGAACTGATCGGCCGCGCAACAGCTTCGGCAACTCGGAGATTGCGTACTCATGATGATTCGGCGGCGACGTGGTCCGCGGGGGCGTCGTCGCCGACATAGGCCGACCACAACGGGCAGTAGGGGCCGTCGATCTCGAGAAGGTCGGCGTGGCGGCCGGTTTGCAGCAGACGGCCGTCGCCCATCACGATGATCAGATCGGCGTCGGCGGCGGTGGCCAGGCGGTGGGCCACGACGATGGTGGTGCGGCCTGCGGGAGAGATACTGCCGCACAGCAACATTGCGCCAGGGCAAGGTGCCGTGCTCGACGACGGACCCGGCCGGGCCGTCCACCCAGCCGCCGATGGGCGACACCCAGCCCGATGACGCGTTCGGTCAGCTCGTCCCGCAGCCGCCGCACCTCGGCGGCGGCGGACGCCAGGATCACGTCCGGATCCAGGCCGAGATGCGGCGCCCGATGCGAAAGCCGCACGGTTCCGGCGATATCGAGCACCGCGACCGTGCAATGGTCGGCGGCGATGTGCAGCCCGAGCACCACATTGCCCGCGACGTTCAGCACCAGCGGCGAATGTGGGCGGCCCATCCCGCCCGGCCCGGCCGTCTCCGGCAGCTCGGTCAGCAATCCCGCCGCGGCCAGCGCCCGCACCTGCGAGGTCACGGTCGCCGGCGACAATCCGGCCACGCGGGCGATGACGCTGCGCGGCGCCGTGCCCTCGGCGAGCACGGCACGCAACACCGCCCCCGCGCTCTTGTCCCCGGTCACCATCGATTCCTCATCTCACCCCACCGAGCCGGGACATGATCGATTCCCCGACGGCAGAGTGGCTCGATCGGCGCCATCAGCGCAGCGGAAAACCCTGCGCCGCAAGCTGGTCACGCAGCCGGTCGCGGCCTGTGAGCGCGGCGGCCGAGCCGAGCCGGGTCAGTACCCGGTCGATCCAGGAGTGCTCGAGGTTCTGCTCGGCGTAGAACGCCGCGATCCGGGTCTCGTACTCGGCCAGATGCGCGCCGAGCCCGGTCGCGTCGTAGGTCTCCTCGTGCAGCACCGCGGCCTGCGGCAGCCGCGGCTTGACGCGGGCATCCTCGCTCGGGTCCGGGATGCCGACCACGAGGCCGACGACCGCGAACACGCCTGGTGGCAGGGATAATTCAGCCGCAACCTGCTCGGGGTTGTTGCGGATCGCGCCGATATAGACGGTGCCCAGGCCCAGCGATTCGGCCGCTGTCACCGCGTTCTGTGCGGCCAGCGCCGCGTCCAGAAACGCCACATAGCTGGACTCCAGGTAGTCGGCTCCATCGAGCGGGGCCCCGCGCTCCGCGGCCAGTGCTCACAGCCGGGCCAGATCCGCCGTCCAGACCAGCAGTACCGGCGCCTGCCGGATATGGTCCTGATCCCCGGCGAGCGTGGCCAGTCGCGCCTTGCGTTCCGGATCTCGGACCGCGATCACGCTCCACGCTTGGAGATTGGAGGATGTCGGCGCCGACTGGGCTGCCGAGACGAGCAGGCGCAAGATGGCGTCCGGCACCGGATCGGCCAGATAGCGACGGATCGAGCGGTGCTCGTGCAGCACCCGCAGCACCGGGTTCCATTCCGGGGCCGGGGTCGGTGCGGGGTCGCGGTAGCGCTGTGCCACCAACTGATCCGCGGAAGCAGAGATCTGGGTCATGGGGCGTATCGTGACCGCCGCGCGGGGCCAAGTCAGGTATTGACCGCAGCTCGAGCCGAATACCACGCAACCGGCGACGAGAACTGGACGATCGTCGTATCCCCAAACCCCGAGCCAAGGCTTGCGAACGAGTTGAAGGAATTCCTTCGTGCGCCCGTACCGCCGCGCCTGATCCTCTTCGCCCTCCGCCGGGACATGAATTCCCGCCGATTCCAGCGCTGCACAAGTCGGCGACGTCCGCGAGGACCCACCCGGGCTCGGCCTGTTGCCTCGATCGCAGCGCGAGCCGGTCTATGCCCAATGCCATTGTGCTCCACGGTATTTCCGCAGGATCAGCCTGATCTCAACCGTTGACCACCGCGACCGGGAAGGACGAAGGTGCCTGAGGGGAGCGCACGCCGATCCGGCGTGACACGCGAGGACGAACGGAAACCGAGGATTATGGCATCGACACCATTGCACCTGGGCGCGGCGCTGGACGGTGCGGGCTGGCATCCGGCGGCCTGGCGGGAACCGAACTCCCGGCCCGCGGAGCTTTTCGGAGCCCGCTACTGGACCGATCTCGCCGCCACGGCCGAGCGGGGACTGCTGGATTTCGTGACCATCGAGGACAGTCTGACGGTGCCGCAGGCTCCCGACGGCGCCGTCGACCGGGTGCGCGCCCGGCTCGACGCCGAGTTGATCGCCGCACGCCTCGCACCGGTCACCCGCCACCTCGGACTCGTCCCGGTGGTGACCACCACCCACACCGAGCCGTTCCATGTCGCCACGGCGATCGCCACGCTCGACTACACCTCGCGCGGCCGGGCCGGCTGGCAGACCCGGGTGTCGGGAACTGCCTCCGAGGCAGCCCATTTCGGACGGCGCACCATCGACGGCCTCACCACCGCGGAGTTGGCCGAGGCCGTGACCTCGGGCCGATTCCCGCCCGCCGCGCACGAGTTGTTCGACGAGGCCGCCGATGCCGTCGAGGTGGTGCGCCGATTGTGGGACAGCTGGGAGGATGACGCCGAGATTCGCGACGTCGCCACCCGGCGCTTCATCGATCGAGACAAGCTGCACTACATCGACTTCCGGGGGCGCTTCTTCAGCGTGCGCGGCCCGTCCATCACCCCGCGCCCACCGCAGGGGCAGCCGGTGGTGACGGCGCTGGCGCACGCGCCGCTGATCTACGAATTCGCCGCCCGCGGTGCGGATCTGGTGTTCGTCACCCCGACGCACGACGCGGGTCCCGCACCGATCGTGCGCAAGGTGGCGGAGGCGGCCGACCGGGTCGGGCGGGTCGGCGAACCGCTGCGGGTCTACGCCGACCTGGTCGTCTTCCTCGACACCGCCGACGCCACCGGAGCGGAACGCCTGGCCCGCCTCGACGATCTCGCCGGTACCGAATTCGTCTCCGACGCAGCGATTTTCACCGGCAGCGCGGACGCCCTGGCCGATCTGCTCGCCGCCTGGCACGACGCCGGGGTCCACGGCGTGCGCTTGCGGCCGGGTGTGGCCGTCGACGACCTGAGCGCCATCGCCGATGTCCTGGTGCCGGTCCTGCAACGCCGCGGCCTGTTCCGAACCGGCTACGCCGAGACCACCCTGCGTGGGCTGCTCGGCCTGCCCACCGCCGTCCCCAATCGATACGCGAACGCCTGAGTGAGGCCACCCATGAGCACATCCCGTAAACAGGTCATCCTGGGCGCCTACCTCGGCGGCGTGAACCATCACACCGCCTGGTGGCATCCGCAGGCCGGCAGCCAGATCGATTTCGGCACCTTCGAACACACCGCACGCACCGCCGAGCGGGGAAAGTTCGACTTCTTCTTCCTCGCAGAGGGACTCATCCTGCGCGAGCGCGCCGGTCGGATCTTCGATCAGGACATCATCGGCCGCCCCGACACGTTCACCGTGCTGGCCTCGATCGCCGCGGTCACCGAGCACCTCGGACTCGCGGGCACGATCAACGCCACCTTCAACGAGCCCTACGAGCTGGCCCGGCGGTTCGCAAGCCTGGATCACCTCTCCGGCGGCCGGGCCGCCTGGAATGTGGTCACCTCCTTCGACGCGTTCACCGGGCAGAACTTCCGGCGCGGCGGGTTCCTCGATCCCGCCGACCGCTATGCCCGCGCCGAGGAAACCCTGAACGCGGTTCGCGCACTGTGGGATTCGTGGGCCGAGGACGACCTGGTGGCGGACAAGAGCACCGGCCGGTTCCTGGGCCGCGCCGACGCCGGGACGTTCTCCTTCCGCGGCAGCCAGTTCGACATCGAAGGCCGGATCACCGTTCCGCGCAGCCCCCAGGGGCGGCCGGTGATCCTGCAGGCCGGTGTCTCACCACAGGGCCGGGCCTTCGCCGCCGCGAACGCCGACGCCATCTTCTCCCCCTACGGCAAGCTGCCGGAGGCGGCCGAGTTCTATCGCGACATCAAGGCGCGCGCCGTGGCCGCCGGCCGCTCGGCCGACGACATCAAGATCCTGCCGTCGGCAAGCTTCGTGCTCGGCGACACCGAGGCCGAGGCGGTCGAGAAGTATCACGCCATCCGGAACGAACAGGTCACCGGTCAGACCGCACTGATCCTGCTGGAACAGATCTGGAACCGCGACCTGTCCGGCTACGACCCGGACGGCCCGGTGCCCGCCATCGATCCGGATCCCGATGCCCCGCCGATCATCCAGGGCCGCGCGTTCGTTCATCAGGACCGTTTCGCGACCGTCCGACGACTGCGCGAGGTCGCCGAGGCGAAGAAGCTGAGCCTGCGCGAGGTGGTCATCGACCAGTTCGAACGCGGACCACTGTTCGGCACCCCGGCACAGGTGGCGCAGCAGATCGATGATTTCGTGAGCAACGACGGCTCGGACGGCTTCATCCTCGGTTCGCATCTGGTGCCGTGGGGCCTCGACGAATTCGTCGACCGGGTGGTGCCATTGCTGCAGGACCGCGGCGTGCTGCGCGCCGACTACACCGGAACCACCCTGCGCGACAACCTCGGTCTCGCACCCGCGGCTCTCACACCTCGGGCAGCGGCGGCGAAGGTGTGAAGACGACCGGGAGGGCGGTCAGGGCACGATGGAAAGGTCCTGGCCGCCAAGACAATTCGGGGCTCGGGACCGCCAGCTGGATCTCCGGGAGAGCGTCGAGCAGCTGGTCGACGGCCTCCTGGGCGATCAGATAGGCCAGCGAATTGGCGGGGCAGGAGTGCGGGCCCGCACCCCAGGCGAGATGCGAACGGTTACCCGCCAGCTCCTTGTCGCGAATGGCCGGATCGGTATTGCAGGCCGCCATGCTGATGACGACCGGTTGGTGCGCGGGCAGCCAGTAGTCGTCCAGGAGAACGGGCCCGGGCGGAAAGCTGATGCAGAAGTTCGCCATCGGGGGATCGTCGAAGAGCACCTCGTCGAGCGCGTCCCGGGTGGACAGACTGCCGCCCAGCGCGCTGCCGCGGAACCGGTCGTCCACCAGGAGCAGCAGCAGCGTATTGGCGATCAGATTCTGCTGCGGCTCGATTCCCGCGCCGTACAGCGTGGCCAGCTGGTGCACCATTTCGGTCTCGCTCAGCTCGGCGGGATGGCGGAGCATGCGGGTGGTGACGTCGTCGCCCGGATGCGCTCGCTTGTACAGGGTCAGCCGCAGCAGAGCGTCCACGAGCAGCTTGTTGCCCTGTTCCGCGCCGACGCCCTCGAAAATGGCGCGGAAACCCTCCGCCGCCTGCCCCGCAATGTCCACCGGGCAGCCGAGCAGGTGGTTGAGCACCCGGAATGCCAGCGGAAAAGCGTAGTCGCGCACCAGATCTGCCGACCCGGACGTACAGAACGTATTGATCAGCGACACCGCGACCCGTTCCACCGTGCCCTGCAGACCGTACTGATCGATTCCGGCCAGCCCGGCAATATTGATCCGCCGGTACCGCGCGTGCTCGATTCCCGCGCTACGCAAGGCATTCGGCCGCCACTGCATCATCGGCAGGGCCGGACAGTCGGCGGGAACCCCTGCCTGCCACTCCCGTGGATCGGCGGGAAAACGGTCCGGATCGTTGAGAATCCTTACCGCCGTGCGATATCCGAGCACGAGCGTGGCCGGCACCCCGGGCGCCAACTCCACCGGAGCCAAGGCCCCGAACTTGTCGCGCATCTCCCGATAGACCCGGTGTGGGTCGGCCGCGAACTCCGGCGTGTAGATGGGCACCCGCGCACCGGCGGCATCGACTACCGCGGCATACCGGCCGCCGGCGGTCGGCACTGACTCTGACATCGAACCCACTCCACATACTGCGCAGCACTCCACCGACGCCCGGCACCGCACGTCCCGGACCCGGACCGAGGTGTCACCCTACCGACGCGAGCGCTCCCCCGTGTACCCATCGCGATCTTTTCCGCGCGGCGTGTGCGACCGGGGGAATCCGGCCGGGTTCGACGAAATCATTGACAAGGGTGATCCGGAGTCGCAGGCTTTACGAGGCGCAATTGTTGTCTCGACAGTTGCTGCGGAATCCGGTTGTCAGTGATCGTCGCCGAAGCGGCGGGGAAAGCTGCACAGCGCACGGAGATTCGGCGGACGCGGTGTCATCCGCGTCCGATCTCATAGTTCGGACGGAACCTACCGATGCGGAGGTTGAAATGTCTGATCGCAAGGGCCGAAAACCCAGCCAGACGGCAAACAAGGCCAAGCAGGGCATGAAGGACCAGGGCCAGCGCATGGAACGTGACGTGGACCGGCTGGCCGACGACGCCAAGCGCGATATGGACCGGTTGGGCGACGGCATGAAGCGAGAGGGCCAGCGGGCGCGGTCGGACATGGAGGACCGAACCAAAGAGATGAAGCGAAAACTGCAGCACCACTAGCGCTGCCGCTCGACGATGGCCGGTCCATCGGACGATCTTCGATGGACCGGCTATTCCACCAGCTCGAAGACGAAATCGCTGGTGCCGATGCGGATTTCGTCACCGTCGGATAGCACCGCGCTGTCGCTGATCCGCTCACCGTGCACGAACACCCCGTTGGACGATCGCAGGTCGCGGATCACGAAGCTCAGGCCGGTGTCCACGATGACCGCGTGATGGCGGCTGACCTTGCCGTGCGAGAGCACCAGGTCGTAGTCCGGTAGCCGTCCGATGCACAGCGCAGTGGACCCGAGGCGGATGACCTTCCCGGTGTCGTCACGAAGCGAGCCGGAATCGAAGACGTTCGCTGGGCATGCGCTGTCCACTCCGAGGATTGCCGCTGGGCCGCACCCGCATGATCACATCGATTATCCCTCGCCGAGCAGCGAACCGGGGGCGCCTGCATCGGTGCAGCGCCCCCGCTCACTCGCTGGCCGGAGGTACGCCTGGTCCTGGCCGTGCGGCGCGGCCGCGGTGGCAGCGCGCATTGCTTCGGTGGCGATGGGCGGCCCGGCCTCGGTGTCGCCCAGGATCGTGGCGGCCGACCGCTGCTCGGTGCTGTCGAGCGCATCGCGGGCGGCGCGGGCCAGCTCGCCCGCTGTCCGGTAACGGTCGGCAGGCTCCCTAGCCATGCCGCGCGCGATCACCGCATCGAACGCCGCCGGAGTTCCCGGATGCACCACGCTGGGACGCGGAATCGGTTCGAACAGATCGTCACTGAGCCCCGCCTCGGCACTGCCACCGGGGTGCGGGCGGGCGCCGGTGAGGCATTCGTGGAGAACACACGCCAGCGAACAGATGTCAGCTCGGCTGGTGATCTCATTGTCCTGCAGGACTTCTGGAGCCTCGTAGCCAGAGACTCCTGCCCGGGTGTCCCTGTCGGTCGATCCGGAACCGGCGACCGAGCGGCCGATACCGAAGTCGACCAGATAGGCGAAATCGTCGCCGCCGACAAGGATATTGGCGGGCTCGACGTCGCCGTGGATCAGCCCGTCGACATGCGCCGCATCCAGCGTCCCGCCGACACCGCCCGCGGCGACGATCCGCTCGGCCGGATCAGCGTCCCCGGCTCGGCCTTGGACCAACGCTGCCGAAAACCGAAAAGGGCCTCATCTTCACCCTGAATTGGTGAAGATGAGGCCCTTCTGGTGGGCCTATGCCTGCAGCGCCGGCTGATCGGCGGGCAGGTTCGGTGTCGCGGGTTCCAGCGCACCCACCAGGGCACCAACCCCCGCCCCGATTGCGGAACCGACCACGGCCGCAGGGATCGCGAAGACTGCGGCACCGATGGCAGCGCCGATTACCGGTACGACCACCAAGCCCGCCGGGAGGAAGGGAATACCGGAAATGAAACCGGCGACGGCACCGACCATCGCACCGGTGGAGGTCAACGGGCTGGAAACGATCCCCGCCACCACATTGCCCGCAAGTGCACCGGCCAGAGCATCGGCGGCCATGCGGTCCGACCGCGTCGGAGCGAATCCGACCGAGTCGAATCCCTGGGCCAGCATGGCCTCCGTCTGCCCGTAGGAGTCGTTGATCCCGTCGGTGAACCCGGGGTCGACCCAGTCCGGCCGGCCGACCGAAACAGAGCCGATGCGAATGGTCCCGTCCGGCGCCTGGATCGGCGCGACGGGCGGGGCGAGGGCCGTTGGCAGGTGCAGACTGGACGGGTCGACCGGGGCGAGGCGGCCGTCAGGAACGGCCCGCTTCCCGCTCATATCGTTGCGACTGGTCGCCGTTGGCGGATTGGTCGCATCCGCCGACGCCGGGGAGACCTCCAACATCGCCACCGACAGCGGAACCGTCGCGAGGACCAGTAGTGATCCAGCACGCCCGAACCGCCGGGTCGAACGAGCGAGATGGTGTTCTGCCATGAATGACCTCTCTGTCGACTTCTGATGAGTTGTGCAAGAGATTCGAACGGCACGCCGGGCGGATACGGACGCCCAAGAACTGCGTGCGCCGATCGGCCATGCCTTGATCCCGCTTCATCACCAGAACGAGGGCATGACTATGGCGAATCGGCGGCGCAAGACTCTCGTCGTCTGCGCCGACTGCCATGGCGCTATCGTCTTATCGCACGTTGCGCTAATCCGACCTCAGGTCAAGCCTCGGCGACCCGAGCTGCTGCGGAATCGGCAGATATCGACTGTCTAAGGGATTTCGGACGCATATCGGTCCAGTTCTTCTCGATGTATTCCATACAGGCGTCTCGGCTGTCCTCACCGAACGTTCGATGCCACCCGTTCGGGATATCGGCAAAGCTTGGCCACAGGCAATACTGTTCTTCGTCGTTGATCAGAACGGAGAACCTGCCGTCTTCGTCATCGAATGGGTTAGTGCTCATTCTCGCCTCACAATTGCAGCATTTGATTGCGTCGTGTAGCAGGTGGCCAGGAGCAAGACAATCATCCCTGGCGCGTACATGGCATGTACGCACCAGGGATGACTCGATCAACACCATCGTCATCTCTGTCCGCGCGAGTCGATACTTCCCGCAGATCATGCCTGCGAACTGCACGGTGTTCCGTACCGCGCGATGCACGGATGGGAACCGACCGGAAACCTAACCACCGTGGACCAGGACGTCAAGCACTGCCACATGGCGGGCGTGTCACATGGCTTGTTCGTGCAAAACGGACAAACTCCGAACATTGGACATAAGGTGCGCACCAGGGGGATCGGCGCGACGAGAATCGCCACCAACCGCGAAGCCGGCCACCGCTGTGTTCAACGCACTCCTTGCGATCACCGGGGCCGGCGAAGCCGGTTCACCGCGGCCGCGCATCGGGCGCGCAGCAATAGGGCCATTATCCAGCTAACACAACAGGATGGGTCTGGCACCTGTCGATCCATCCCGCACGCAGGGTGACTGGCACGTTTGCTGGAATCCCAGAACCGAGGCTGCGGGTGCTTTGTCCGAATAGAGACGGTCACCAATCCGACAAACAGGAAACCTTTCCTCTTTATCCATCAATTATCGCCCAATAGCTGTAATGTGGCGAATGATCCGCTATCCCCCTCAGGCGGATCCTGACGTTGTGGAACGAACGCCCTTCTGCGCTCCGCAACGTCGCGGTGGTGTCGTCTATCCCCGACACCACCGCTCGGGGGGGGAAACATGTTCACCGATCGTGTTTGGGCAAGTCTAGGTGCCGATTGCATGGACGGAGCGCAGTGTACGCCGAGCACGTAACATTCAACGATTTCCGGGTTGTCTGGGTTACCGAAAGATCTACCTTCATTGCCTACTGTGAACGCTATCCGGGACTGTTCGCCAAAGACCCCTGGTCAGCGGTGCGCGCTAGACGGAATCTCGAGGACCTGGCCCGCAATGTGCTGGTGTGCAGCGACCTCTCGTGAGTTCCGCACGGTGGTGCGCTTTAGTCCGTATAAATACACCAAACGGCACTTCATGCGGAAAAAGATTCCGATGCCACTATTGAATGACCCACCGTCGGAGTCGCCGACATATCCCCTGGACAGCTTCGGCTCGTGTTCGGAGGCCACTCGATGAAAGCTGTGATCACATGAGCATTGTGATGATCGCCGAGGTGATTTCCATCTGGACGCTTCTGGGCCTGTTTTTCGGCTGGGCCATGATGGGTGGCAGACGCTGACCGCTTCGAGGACGGTCCTCAATCGGACAATTCGATCAAAACAACCCGGCTGGGTCGGATTCCATTCGCATCGAGGTCGCGCCGGCCGCCGACTCGAGGTTCTGCCGCAGAGCGCCGGATCGGCGGCTGGACTCGCCCAGTCGGTCCAACCCCCGAGACCCGCCAGGAATTTCAAGGATTTGATGCGACTTAATCCTGCAAATCCATAGCCAGCCACGACCGAACGGCTAGAGTCATCTGCTATGAATTCTGAGGGTGCGGACATGCGGGCACTGCGACGTGCGCGGACGGACCGGGCTAACGGCAGCACGTGGGCGGCAGCGAGATCGCAGACGGTCGCAGATCTGATGTCGGCGCGCCTGCGGAAGCGCCAGAGCTACCCGTCGGCCATCACGGTGGTCTGCGACGGGTGTTGCTATTGCTCGGTGAGATCCGAGACATCGGGGCGCGTGCGGTCCGGATCCGCGAAAGAGCTGAACACACTCGACGATTCCCGGTGGTCTGGTGAACTCGCCACCGTATTACCCTTCCGTCGCCCGATGCCGATGAACGATTGCCGATGAACGTCGTGGCCGCGGAGGGGTCTCCAAGATCAGATTCTCGCTGGGACCGAATTGCATGAGGTCTTCGCGGTCAGAGATTGTCCTTGAACTCCACAATCGATGGTGGTGCCCCTAGACGAATCACCCCCTGGCGTGCACCCTGACCAATATTCACATTTTGCCCGTTTTGCACGAATAAGCCATGTGACACGCCAGCATGTGGCAGTGCTTGACGTCCTGGTCCGCGGTGGATAGGTTTCCGGTCGGTTCCCATCCGTGCGTCGGTTACGACCGCGATTTCAGCGGCTACCGAATATCGCGCGGTTCGCGGGCCTGATGTGCGGGGGTGTCGACTCACACAGTCCGAACGTCTATAGCACAGAGCGGATATAGGTATTCCATACAGGCGTTCGGCTGCCCTCGCCGAACGCCCGCAAGTTGCCGAGGCTTGACTCGAGATCGAATTAGAAAGTACGCGCGAAAATTACACTCACCACCGGCGGCTGTGGCGTAGGAGCTGAAATTCTCTTTCCACATGAAAGGCGTTCGATGAGCACAGGCAAACATAGAGCCCCACACCAGCCCCGATACAAATTGGTGTCGTTGGCCGTCGTGGGAGTCGTTCCAGTGACGTTGGGGCTGGCGGGAACCGAGCCAGCGAACGCCGCTCCCACTGAGAGCACCGAAGTGTCGCAGTCCGACCAGCCTCAACAGGACCAGCGTCTGGCCGACCCGGCCCGGCCCGGCCAGACTCAGCCCGAAGGATCGCAGCCTGACCGGCTCCGGGGCGACCAGCCTCGACCTGACCAGCCGGTGCAGTGGCCCGCGGCGGAAGCACCCAATGTGCATCCGTACCAAGGCCTTCGGATTCCAGATGACACGCTGAGTTCGCTGCAGTGGGCGCGTCCGATGCCGGAAAACAAGTACCTCGCACCCTTGGGAGAGTTGCATGCGCCCGTACCGGTAGCCCCGGTGCCGCCGATCGCGCCCCCGCCTGGCAAATTGCGCTTCGGTGACGTGCAGGTCGATTCACCGGAGTGGCTGAATCGTGAGCAGGCAATCCAGCTGAACGATGGCGCCGCCCAAGCCGAGGCGGCCACGGCAACCTTCCTCGACTCGATCGGAATGGAGCGCAGCCGGTCTGACCGCGTCGCAGGAGAAATTATTGGCGGCGCTGCGGTCGGCGTAATGGCAGGGGCAGTGGCGGCCAGCCCCTTCGGGCTGTTCGGTGGGGTCGTCGGTGGCATGATGGGCACGGCGATCGGCCTGCCATTTGCGCCGATCGGCCTTGCGGCGGTTCCTGTAGGCGCTGCTTACGGTATGGCACTCATGGAGGTTCCCATTGCGGCCATCGGTGCCGGCATAGGCGCATCTCTCGGTGCGGCGCATGCACTCAGCGCACCGCCGCGGGCGGTCGGCGATTGACACCCGGTAGACGGCCCGTGGGACCGCTGTCATACGAGGATCGAACCGCCTCGAGCACGGCCCGGCAGGGAACGACCCGCGTGCGGGATCTCCAATCCGCAATCGACGCATAGGGATTCACCCCACCTGCTCCTGCCGCTCAGTAACTCGGAACCCCCAGGTTTCAGCCACGTAGGCGAGCAGGGGCTACGGTCGCCGCGGGCTCTGCGAGCCGGTGTCGGCCACCGGCCGAGGGCGCCACTGCGACAGGGCGCACGACTGTGGGTGTGTCCAGCAGAACGTGCAGACGGGCGATGAAGGCGTCGATGATCTCAATCGCATAGCTAATTCCGAGATATCGGTGACCTTCCGTGCCTGAGCACTCTCGATTCGTGCCACCAGCGCGGTATTCGGGCCGCTCCAGGACAGGATCTCGATACGGTGCTGTGCGGGTGAGCCGATCGTGGAGCGTAGCGAGAGTCCGGGTGCGGTTATCGCGCCGCATTCTCATTTCGGATCATCCGGCCGGGGTCACAGTGGACGGCTCCGGAATCGATGCCCCGCTTCGCCGACTCCGAGCGGTGCATCGTGCTCGGCGGCTGAGTGGATCGACCCGCAGACTCTTTCGATCCACTCGGCCTGAGCAGCAATCGAACCGTCACGGTGGAAATGGTCGCTCGAGGGGAAGTACAGGAGTGCAGATGTTCATCAGCGGCCGGGTCACCCGCCGCGGCGGTGAGGCCCATGTCGTTATCGGTGCACCGCGGCCGGTCGCCGGGTGCGCCCAGGGTGACAAGGTCTGCCACGTCGAAATCCGCCACGCGGACACCATTGTCCGGCTGCATCCCCAGCCGGGTTCCATGCGGGCGGCACTCGACAACGCGCTGGGTGAGGTCACCCGGCATCTGGGCATCGACCTACCGGGGTTGCTCGCACACGTCACGATCGGGCCCGCGGTGCCGGTGCCCCGGGTCGCACGGCGCCGTCACGGACAGCGTCGAAGCACGCGTGCGTGAACTTTTCGGGGTAGTCGTATCTCGGCGGTGACGGCTATGTCGCGTTTGGGTTTGCTGGAGGTTGTCCGAAGCGTCGCCGGGTGCAGTGAACCGTGACATGCTTGATTACGGGGCTTCGTGTCGGTAACCCTCGTCGGCGGGAATTCCGGAAGTCGGTGCGGTGATGCGATATCCGATCGGACCATCCTGGGAGCCGGGCACCTGCCCGAACGCGCCCGGCACGGTGCCGGAGCAACCGACCTGCGCAGGTCACCTGCACTACATACGGGGCGGGCGTGAGTAGCCCACGGCTACCGCTGACGCCCGGGGCGACGTTCGGGAAGTATCGGCTGCGGCGGTTGATCGGTTCCGGCGGAATGGGCAGAGTGTTCGAGGCGCTCGATACCACCAAGGGCCGGGTGGTCGCCTTGAAAGTGCTGCCCGAACAACTGGCCGACGACCCGGTCTATCGGGCTCGGTTCCGGCGCGAATCCCACATCGCCGCAGTGCTGCAGGAGCCGCACGTCATCCCTATCCATGACTACGGCGAGATCGACGGGCTGCTCTACATCGACATGCGGCTGGTGCGCGGCGAAAGCCTGGGCACCGTGCTGAGAACCGCCGGCCCCCTGCCACCCGAGCAAGCCATCGCGGTGATCGGCCAGATCGCCGCCGCGCTCGACGCCGCACACCACGAAGGCCTGATCCACCGCGACGTCAAGCCCGACAACATCCTGCTCACCCACGACGGTTTCGCCTACCTGGTCGACTTCGGCCTGGCCAATACGAACACCGACGAACGCCTGACCCAGACCGGTTCGGCGATCGGGTCGTTCAACTACATGGCACCCGAGCGTTTCCAATCCGGCCCGACCACGGCGACTGTCGATGTGTATGCCCTGGCGTGCGTGTTGCACGAATGCCTGACCGGCACCCGCCCCTACCCGAACGACGGCAGCGACGCCGCCGTCATGCACGCACACCTATTCGAACCTCCACCCCGACCGAGCACCCGCGCACCGGGAGTACCGGTCGCGATCGACGCTGTCGTTGCTCGCGGCATGGCGAAGTCGGCCGATCAGCGCTACACCGGCGCCGGCGAACTTGCCGCCGCCGCCCGCGCCGCACTGGCATCCTCGCCCAGCGACGCCGAAGACGGCAGTGCCACCGTCACCGTCGACGGCGAGCCCACGGTTACGGCGCGTTCCACACCTGTGGCGACCTCCACACCCGAGGCCCGAGCCGTGCCGGCGGGCAGACGCCGGCCACGCCGCCTCTGGATCGCCGCTGCCGCTGCCGCGGTCGCGGTCCTGGCCGCCGCGGCCGTCGGCGCCTGGCCGCTGCTCCACAAGTCCGCATCACCAACGACAGGGCCGGCGAAAGCCGAATTCACCGACGACGATGTCACCCTGCTGAAAATCCTGCCCGCGGCGTACAGCCGCAACACTTGTCATCACCAGAACCCGGGGACCTACGGGGACAAAGCCCATCTCGCATGCGACGGGATTGCCGAAATCAGTTCGGCCAGTGGCGATTTCCATCTGTTTCCCAATGCCGATGCACTACACCTGACCTACCGCCTCGTCAGCCGCGATCTACACGCCAGCAGCTGTCCGGGCGATCCACCCGGCCCCGACGGCCCCGCGACGAAGGCCGGCAGGGAGGTCGGGCGGATGGCCTGCTTCACGCGTGCGACGACGACACCACCGACACCGGCGCTGATCCAGACAAACGAGGCGGCCTTCGTCATAGCGGTTTTCTTCTTCGACGAGTCGGCCGGCGGCAGCGCCGCATTGGCCTATCAGGTGCGCGACAAAGGAGACGGGAATTCGCTTTTCAAGACCACTCCGGCAGACCCTGACTTCTACACTCCGGCCGACCGCGCTCTGCTCGCCAAGCTCCCCGCCGCCTACAACCCACGGTACTGCCGACACGTCGAACCCCCCTCCAACAATGTGACCGCCGCAGCTTTCTGCTTCGGCAACGAGTCCGGTGTACCGTTCGCAGCCTTCTCGCAGTCTCCCGACCATGCGGCCGCGAGCCGGGTTTTCGATTTCTTCAGGATCCTGCTCGACGGCCACGCGTGCGGGGATGCGACAGTTCCCGACCAATCGTGGATTCGAAAGGGCACGACGGTCGGCCGGTTCGCCTGCGCCACCGATCGATCAACCGGGCAGCCCTTTCCGTCGCTCCTCGCTGTGGATCAGAGCGCTGATACCGTCATCGGCTTCCTATCCGACCGGCCCGATTCCCCCTACAACCGTCCCAAGTCCGAACAGGAATTGGTCGACTGGTTCAAAAGGAACTTTCAGTAGACGCCGGTGTCCGGGGCCGCGGCATGACGGCTCTCGATCCCGCCGCCTCGCTGCGATGCGCCAGCGCCCCCAGCGCGCGGCATTCTGAGCGGCTGCAACCCTCGACATACTGAAAGGGGCCTACCCGAACCGGCGGGCGAACGCCGGTTCGAATAGGCCTCTTCTGGTGGTTCTAGCTGGGATCGAACCAGCGACCCCTCGCGTGTGAGGCGAGTGCTCTCCCGCTGAGCTATAGAACCGCGGGTTGTCGCCGAGGCGACTGTCCGGACCGGCGTTTGCGATGCCGCTCGAACGAGAATGAAGATTACACACCCGGTTGCTGTCACACCAAATCGCGTGCACAACAGCGTAAAACTGAGGTTTCTGAGGGCGGTGTGATGGGTGAGGCTTCACCGGCGCGTTGCCGAAGCGACACGGACCCGTCGCCCGGGCGCGGTGGGATGGATCGCGATCCGTGCCCACCCGGCCCTCCCCGCCCCGGAGGACCGGCGGAACTACATGCCTGTAGTTCAGATTTACCCCCTCCTACCAGGCGATTTGTTACCTGCGCAGATCGTCGGCTAATGTTCTCTCTCGTCAGCGGGACAGCCGAAAGGCGCCCGGGACGAAATGCGGATGTAGCGCAGCTGGTAGCGCATCACCTTGCCAAGGTGAGGGTCGCGGGTTCGAATCCCGTCATCCGCTCGAGAGGCCAACACGGCCTGCTTGGCGGTGTGGCCGAGTGGTGAGGCAACGGCCTGCAAAGCCGTGCACACGGGTTCGATTCCCGTCGCCGCCTCTTCTTTTTGAAGAGCAAAAGACCCGCGCGATTAGCTCAGCGGGAGAGCGCTTCCCTGACACGGAAGAGGTCACTGGTTCAATCCCAGTATCGCGCACCATGTTTCATACAGATCAGGCCCGGCTCACGCCGGGCCTTTCTGCTGTCCCGGGCAGAATCGGCGGGGCGCCCGCGCGCGGTGATCGGCGAGATCTATCGTTTGTTTGTTGATGCGTCTTGGACGTCATCGGCGAGCAGTGGCGAGGATGAGGACAGTTTCGGGCCCGGCCCGGTCGGATCATCGGATCGTCGAAGGGATACGTGATGGCCACGGTTTCACCCGAGAGCGTCGGCGAGAGCGACGAGCACGAACCCGTTTTCCACCCCTACCATCACCCCGCGGCCGGCTGGGGTGCCGCCAAGAGCGTGACCGGTCTCCTGGCCCGCGAGGGTGAGCCCATCATCGGGCCGCGCGCGATCCTGAAGATGAACCACGAGAACGGCGGCTTCGACTGTCCCGGGTGCGCATGGCCCGACGACATGAAGGGCCTGCATCTCGACATCTGCGAGAACGGCATCAAGCATGTCACCTGGGAGATGACCCACAAGCGCGTCGGGCGCGAATTCTTTGCGGCCCATACCGTCACGGAGCTGTCGGGGTGGAGCGAGTTCGACCTGGAGAATCAGGGCCGGTTGACGGAACCGATGAGCTACGACCCCGATACCGACCGCTACGTCCCCATCTCCTGGGCGGACGCGTTCGAGATGGCCGGACGCGCGCTGCGTGAGCTGGACGACCCGAATCGGGCGGCGTTCTACACGTCCGGCCGTCTCGGCAACGAGGCCACGTTCCTGTATCAGCTGCTCGCGCGGGAGCTCGGCACCAACAATCTGCCGGACTGCTCGAACATGTGCCACGAAGCCAGTGGCCGCGCGTTGCAGGCCTCGCTCGGAACCGGCAAGGGCACAGTCGATCTGAAGGATTGGGAAGAGGCGGACGCGCTGTTCATCCTGGGGGTCAACGCGGCGTCGAACGCGCCGCGGATGCTGACGGCACTGGTCGAGGCCCACAAGCGGGGCGCGCGGATCGTGCACATCAATCCGCTGGTCGAGGCCGCGGCGCGCAAGGCGATCATCCCCCACGAATTCCTCGCGATGGCAACCTTCCGGGCGACGCCGACCAGCAACCTGAACCTGCAGCCCCGCATCGGCGGCGATATGGCCCTGCTCCGAGGTATGGCCAAAGCCGTTCTGGAGCAATCGAAGTCGGATCCGAAGGCGCTGGACCACGAATTCATCGACCGCTACACCAGCGGGTTCGACGCCTATCGCGCGGTCTGCGAGGCCACCTCGTGGGCCGAGATCGAACAGCTGTCCGGAGTCAGCGAAGCGCGAATCCGCGCGGCGGTGGACATCTACCGTGCCGCCGACCGCACCATCGTCAGCTGGTGTCTGGGAGTCACGCAGCACGAGCATGGCGTCGACACGGTGCGCGAGATCGTGAACCTGCTGCTGCTCCGCGGCAATCTGGGCCGTGAGGGCGCGGGTCCGTCACCGGTGCGCGGGCACAGCAATGTGCAGGGCAATCGCACCTGCGGCATCGACCATCGGCCCACCGAGGCGTTCCTGGACCGGCTCGGCCAGGTGTGCGGCATCGAGCCGCCGCGCGCGCACGGCCTGGACACGGTCGCCACCATCGAGGCGATGACGGCCGGGCAGGTGACGGTGTTCATCGGGATGGGCGGGAACTTCGCGCTCGCCGCGCCGGACACCGCGTACACCTTCGAGGCATTGCGCAACTGCGAGTTGACGGTCCACGTCAGCACCAAACTCAATCGCAGCCATCTGGTGCACGGACGGCGTGCGCTCATCCTCCCCTGCCTGGGCCGCACCGAGAAGGACATGCAGCGCAACGGGATCCAGTCCGCCTCGGTGGAGGACTCGATGAGCATGGTGCATCTCTCGACCGGCATGAAGAAGCCCGCGTCCCCGCATCTGCTCTCCGAGCCGGCGATCATCGCCGGTATCGCGCGCGCCGCACTACCCGACAGCCACACCCCCTGGCAGGACTACGTCGGCGACTATGACCGCATCCGCGACACCATGGCCGCCGTCCTGGACGGATTCGAGGACTTCAACCGCCGGGTGCGGTTGCCGCTCGGGTTCCGGATCCGCCAGCCCGCACGCGAACTCGTCTTCCGCACGCCGTCAGGGCGCGCGGAATTCTCCGCGGCCCCGCTGCCGCAACTGGCACAGAACGCGGATGTGCTGACGCTGGCGACCGTGCGCTCACACGACCAGTGGAACACCACCATCTATTCGGACAACGATCGCTACCGGGGCATCAAGAATCTGCGCACCCTGATCTTCATGAACACCGACGATATGCGCGAGCGTGGGCTCAGGGAGTTCGACGAGGTCGACATCACCAGCATCGCCCGGGACGGCAGCACGCGGAAGCTGAGCGGCTACAAGGTCATTCCCTATGACATTCCGCGGGGTTGCGCGGCCGGGTACATGCCGGAGATGAATGTGCTGTGCGCGATAGGCGACTACAGCACCCAGAGCGACCAGCCGATCATGAAGAACGTCAATGTACGGGTCGAGGCCTCCGGTCGCTGACCGGCGTCGCGAATACAGAGCTTTCGACACCCGGCTCACGGGCGAGGTTCCGGCCCCGGCGCGACGCGGCCCCGATCCTCGGCCGGTTCGGGCTGCGACGGCCCGGGAGTCGTCCGCGGCCGGGTGGCGATGGCTACGCAGATACCGACGCCCACCCCGAGGATGGTGTCCGTGCCGCGGTCGAGCAGCAGCCGAACCGGGTCGGCGGGCGCGGCGAGGTCGGTCATCACCATGATCAGCGGGGTGAAGAAGCCCAGTGCGAGAGCGTAATTGCGGGCCATGAACAGTTCGGTGGGAAACAGCAGCAGCAAGACCAGCACGCCGAGCAGCGCCGCGGGCAGATGCGGCAACAGCAGGACCGCGGTGGCGGCGAGGCCGACGAAAGTCCCCAGTACGCGGTGTATCCCGCGCAGGACGTGGCCGCGCGCACCCTGGGCCGCCAGGGGTACCGCCGCCGCGGCCATCGCCCAATTGGCATGGGCCACACCCCACCCCACCCCGACCGCACCGGCGAGCGCGACCGCGAGGACATAGCGGCCGGCGTGGCGCGCCGACTCGCCCAGCTCGAACGCCCGGGCTTCTGTGGTCGGCGCGACCGTGTCGGCGTGCAGCGTCCCGAGCAGGACGCAGAGCAGCGCGGTGACGGCGAACAGCGACAGTCCCGGCAATGGTGCGGCCGCACACGCGGGAACCGACGCCAGCGCGCCGAGCGCGAACAACCCGAAGAAGGGGCCGCCGGGCCGCAGTCCGGCACGGTCGGCGAACAACGAACCGGCAGCGGCGAATCCGGTCTCGACGGCGACCAGGAGCACCGGACGGGCATGGATCGCCGCCAGCAGGACGCCGATCGCCGCGCCCGCACCGATCAACGCGGCCGCGAGCAACTGGTGCCGCAGCCGTGACCAGCGGCTGCGGCCACGCCCGTACATGCCGACGAAGGAGCCGAATACCGCGAACACCAGCAGATCCGTCCGGCCCGCCAGCACCAGCACCATGCCCGGGATCGCCAGCCCGGCCGCGACACGCACCGCATGGTGGTGGTCGTCGCCGCGGGGACCGACCACCAGCAGTTCGCGCGTCAGTCCGCGTATCTGGTGCACAGCCGGTCTCCGATCGTCGTACGAGCAGCTCCGCATCGCCTGCCGGTGGCAATGGCGCCACCGGGCATAGGGATACGGCACGCCCACCGACGGTGTGAGCCGGAGTTCGCGCGAGGTGGTGACGGACGAGCGGACCGACGCTCACGATCCGACAACGGAGGGGACACAGATCCGCGGGTATTCGTCCGCCAACCCATTGTCGTCGATCATGAATGCCCAGTTCAAACGGCAATTCTTATCCCCCGATAAACAACACCGATCAACGCCGGTCGACCCGGCCCGGCGACCACCGCATCTCGGCGCGGCGGTGCACAGCCCGGCGACCGGCGCACTTCGGGACCATCACACTCCCCGAAGATCAACTCGCTTCTGGACCACGCTGTGTGGGTGGGCGATCTGTGTGCTCGTGCTCGACGACACCGGGGCGTGCGGCGCGGGCGGTTTCGATCAGGGCCCGGGCCAGCGTAGAGACCGGTTCGTCCGACTGGATGACCAGCGCGATCATCGAGCCGACGGCAGGGTCTCGCAGGGGCACGACCCGGGCTCCGGCGGGTGGCGGCGTGGTGCGCAGCCACGTCGAAGGGATGACCGTGGCCCAGCGACCGGTGGCGACATGCGCGAAAAGGGTTGCGACCGAGTCGGTTTCGAGACGCGGGTGCGCGACCAGATTCCGGGTGGCAAGAGCGGAATCGACCAGCTGGCGGCCTCGCATTCCGGGATTCAGCAGGCACAGCGGCAATTCCACGATGTCGATCCAGTCGAGGGGGCTCGTCCGCTCGGCGACCAGGTCGGCGCCGACGAGCAGCACCTGCTCTTCGCGGTACAGGGGCGTGACGGTCAGTCCGGAGGTGTCCTGCCCGTCGGGGTAGATGACGCCCGCGTCGAGTTCGAACCGGCGCAACCGATCGACGATGTCCGCGGAGGCCAGGCTGGTCTCTACGTGAACCCGTACCAGCGGATGCGCGGCGCAGAACGGGTCGGTGAGCAGCGCGATGGTCGCGGCGGAGGCGGGGATGACACCCAGCCGCAGCTCGCCGGACAGACCGGTCCGCAGCGCGGTGACCTCTTGTTTGAGCGCATCGTGGTCGGCCAGGATGCGGCGCGCCCACAGCACCAGCCGCTCTCCCTCGGGAGTCAGCCCCTCGAAGGTGCGGCCGCGCTTCACGAGCGGCACCTTCAATTCGTTCTCCAGTTTGCGTATCGCCTCCGACAGCGCCGGTTGCGACACGTAGCAGGCGGCCGCGGCCCGCGCGAAATGACGCTCCCGCGCGAGCGCGACGAAATACTCGAGCTGGCGGAACAGCATGGCCCTATTCGATCACGCCGATCCGGTGGTTCCTCACCACCGTCGCCGAGCTGTCTACTCACTCGGGGGTCTTTGTCCGCTTCGGGGTCGCTGCGACAGAAATGGGCTCGCGTTGGTTACTCTGCCTTGTCACGCCGTTACAGGTTTCGCTCGACCCACGTTCGATCGACCCGGGGTTCGCTGGACCACACGGCTGTTGCCCTACATCGATGACTCGAGATCGTTCGCTTCGGTTCGTGCAGGAGGTGGGGTAATGGAGGCCGGGGTCGGCGTGGATACCCGAGACGGGTTCGATGCGATCGAACACGCGCGGGAGATGGCGGGGCGGCGCTTCCGGCTGGACGGGTATTACGAGGTCGGGCGCGAGAAGGTGCTGGAGTTCGCGGCAGCGGTTCAGGACGAGCATGCGGCGCACTGGGATGACGAGGTCGCGGCCGCGCTGGGGTATTCGGCATTGCCGGCTTCACCGACATTCGTGGCGCTGCTGGGCGGCCCGGTGCTGCACGGGGTGAGCAAGCTGCTGATGGGTTATGACCTGCGGGCTTCGGTGCACACGGATCAGGTGCTGGAGTTCCATCGGCCGGTTCTGGTCGGTGATCGATTGACCAGCAATGTGGTGCTGCAGTCGTTCCGGCAGGCGTTCGGCGGGGACATGCTGGTGTTCGAGAATGTCGTCACCGATCAGTGGGGCGAGGCGGTGGTCACGGGGACGACCAGCATGATCTCGCGGTCGGAACGGTCGGCACAGACCGCGGAGGTGGCACAGCGGATCGGGGCGCTGGTGCACCGCGGCCTGGACCCGTTCGTGCGGCATTCGCCCGAACGGGTCGAGCTCGTCGACTGGATCCCCACGCCGGCCACGTACCGGAGCACCCACTCGCGGGCGGTCGGCTCGCTCCGCGAATGCGATGAGTTGCCCAGTCGCACAGTCTTTCTCACCCTCGGCGATCTGGTCCGCTACGCGGGGGTGGCGGGCGACGCGAATCCGATCCATTGGCACCCCGACGCCGCCCGCATGGTGGGTCTGGAGCGTGGCGTGGTCGCGCACGGCATGCTCACCATGGCCTATGCCGGAGCCTTCGTCACGTCCTGGCTGGGTGATCCGGGCGCGCTGAAGCGGCTGAGTGTGCGCATGAGCAATCCCGTCTACGTGGGCAGCGAGGGGCCGACCGCGATCGAATTCACCGGCAAGGTCAAGGCGATCGATCCGGTGGCCGGCACCGCCGCGGTCGCGATCACCGCAATGCACGAGGGCCGCAAGGTATTCGGCCGCGCCACCGCCGTGGTCCAGCTGAGCTGATCCGCCCCGGCCGACGTCACTTCACCCGAGAGGGCAGTCCTGGGGCTCGATGTAGGGCGTTCACCCGTTGTCGAACGGTGAACACGGCGGTCACGTGCGGCAATCAGTGTGAACGCTGGGAGCGGATGAGGGCGCCGGGCCGGGCGCCGGTGTCCTCGCCGTCGCGGAGCACGACCTCGCCGGAGACGATCGTCGCGCGGTAGCCTTCGGCGCGCTGTAGCAATCGGCGAGCACCACCGGGCAGGTCGTAGGCCATGGCGGGCGGCAGTAGGCGCAGCGCCTCGAAGTCGATCACATTGAGGTCGGCCTTCTTACCGACGGCGATGACGCCGCGGTCGTCCAGACCGTACATCTGGGCGGTGTCGTAGGTCATCTTCCGGATCGCCAGGGGCAGCGGAATGCGTTCGCCCCGCGCACGATCGCGCGCCCAGTGGGTGAGCAGGTAGGTGGTGTTGGAGGCGTCGCAGATCGCGCCGACGTGCGCGCCGCCGTCGCCGAGACCCACCGCGGTGGCCGGATGCAGGAGCATCTCGCGGATCGGATCCTGTGTGAAGCGGGAGTAGTTGAGCAGCGGGCGGTAGAACAGTGCCCGGCCGTCGCGGGAGAGCAGCCGGTCGTAGATGTAGTGGAACGGTTCGAGGCCCGCGCGGGTGGCGTCGCCGGCCAGGCTGGTTTCCGGGTCCGGCTCGTAGTCGGGCGGGTCGCCGAGGGTGAATGTGCGGTCGAGTCCCATGCTGATGAAGGCCATCGGATTGTCGGGGAGATCGGCCTCGGTCAGGATCGTCTCGCGCAGCGCGGGATCGCGGAGTTCGGCGACGAGGGCGTCCAGGTTCTGGCCCGCGCGTTCGACCGCGGCCTGGTAGGAGGGCCGGAACGAGAACGGGTTGAAGGTCTGCAGGCCGATCAGCAGGCCCAGTGGCCGTGCGGAAACCTGTGGGCGCACCGGGATTCCGGAGTCGAAGGCGGCGGCGGCCGCGTCCAGCAGGCGTTTCCAGTCGTCGGGTGCGCCGTCGTGTTGCAGGAGGCCGAAACTCACTGTGCGGCCGGTCTGTTCGGCGAGGCGCAGCATCCAGGCCAGTTCGCGATCGGGGGCGGCGAGATCTTCGCCCATGATGCCGGCGGGAGCGAGTTCGAACACGCCCGCGCCCGCGTCGGCCAACGCCTGGCCGATGCCGAACAGTTCCTCCTCGGCGGCGAAGGTGCCGGGCACGGGTTCACCGTCGATGGCGCGGTGCACGATCGTGCGTGAGGTCGAAAAGCCCAGTGCCCCGGCCTCGATGCCCTCGCGCACCAGTTTGGCCATCATGGCGATGTCCTCGGGCGAGGCGGGGTCGTTCTTCGCGCCCCGCTCCCCCATCACGTACGCGCGCACCGCGCCGTGCGGCACCTGTGTGCCGACGTCGATGGCCAGCGGCAGCCGGTCCAGTGCGTCGAGGAATTGCGGGAAAGACTGCCAGTCCCAGCGGATTCCGGTCGACAGCGCCGCGCCCGGAATATCCTCGACGCCCTCCATCAACCCGATCAGCCACTCCCGCTTCTCGGGCGTGACCGGGGCGAACCCGACTCCGCAGTTCCCCATCACCACGGTCGTCACGCCGTGCCAGCAGCTGGGCGTGAGCTGCGGGTCCCAGGTGATCTGCCCGTCGTAATGCGTGTGGATGTCCACGAAGCCCGGGGTGACCAGCAGCCCCGTCGCGTCGATCCGGTTCTGCGCCACCGCGTTCGCGAGCGCCCCGGGCGCGGCGATCACCGCGATCCGTCCGTTCTCCACCGCGATGTCGGCCGGATACGGTTCCGCTCCGGTCCCGTCGACGATCGTGCCGTTGCCGATGATGAGTGAGTAGCTCACGAGAGGTCCTAGCAATCCAGATTCGCTAACACTGCACAGACTAACTAGACATGACGTCAGCGAAGTGGGAATCGGGAGAATCCGTTCCGATCAGCGCGGTGACGTGCGGGAAATTATGGTGGAGCCCATGAGAATTCGGCGGTGGCGGTGGGTTTATCTGGCTGCCGAGTACGCGGCGTTGTTCTTCGGCGGGACGACCCTCTACAACGCGGTACTGCGGGGGAAGCCGCCGATTCCGGCGCTGCTGGTACTGGGGACCGGGGTGACGGTGTATCTGCGGCGGTCGAAGGGATTCGATCGAGGGTCGCTGTGGCGGGCGGAGGCATTCCCCGAGCAGGCGCGGTCGATGGCGGTGACCGCCGGAGCGAACGCGGTGGCGCTGACCGCCGTGACCGCGGCGCTGCGCCGGGAGGATCTGTTCGATCTGCCGCGGCGGAATCCGCTGATCTGGCTGGCGGTGATGGTGCTGTATCCCGCCCTGAGCGTGTATCCGCAAGAGTTGATCTTCCGGTCGTTCCTGTTCCACCGCTACCAGCCGGTGTTCGGTGACGGGCGGGCGATGGTGGCGGCCAGCGCCGCGGCATTCGGCTACGTGCACATCGTGTTCGGAAGCTGGTTCTCGGTGGCGGCGAGCAGCGTCGGCGGGTGGTTGTTCGCCGCGCGGTACATGCGGACGCAGTCGCTGTTCACCGCCTCGGTCGAGCACGCGCTGTACGGGATGCTGGTGTTCTCGGTCGGACTGGGACGGTACTTCTATCACGGCGCCGCCCCGGCCGCCCGAATTCAGTTGGGGGCCAACAGAACCGCCTGACGCGACGGTGCGGACTGGACGAAGACCGCCACGGTGACGATGAGCACGAAGGCCAGCAGTGCCGTCGTGGTGCGGGCGATGTGGAACAGCTCCCAGCGATGCAGCAGCTGGGCATAGTCGGCGGGGACCGGGCCGACCGCCCACTGCTTGATCTTGCCGTTGATGGGGACGTTGCCGAATCGTGTGATGACGAAGCTCGTCACCTCGAGGCCGAACGACGTGGCGGCCAAACGGCGCACGAGACCGCCGCTGTAGACGGCCAGCAGCAGTGAGGTCAGCGCGGCCAGCGCCATGGCCGATTGCATGACGGGACCGTTGACCTTCATGAGGGCGGTATGGAAGGTGAAGCGGACGTCCAGGGGGACGGTCTTGAATGCCTGGGCGACATTGATCAAGCCGTAACCGAATGCGCCGCACAGGTATCCGGTGGTGAGCAGAGCGGCTGCGGTGAGCAGGCGGGTGCGCATGGGCGAGCCTTTCGAGAGGTCAGTGGTGCACAGATAGTTCATCTTTCTGAACAGTTCTGATTTTTGAACCTGTATCCTGACTCTGTCAAGACAGCGGTTCGACATCGATCGGAGGGTTCGTGCCTCGTTCACCGCGACCGGCGCACACCGCGGGCGCACCGGTGAGCGCCGAGGAGCAGCGGCGACTCGAGGCGCTGGCGCCGCTCATCGCCACGCATTTCCGCCGCGCCCACGGCGATATGCCCTCGACCCTGCGCACGTCCTTCGAGGCGGACGGGCTGGGCAATCGCCACGGCGCCGTCCTGGCCCAGGTGCTGGCCGCGGGCAGCATCAGCGTGAGCGAGCTGGCCCGTCGCCTCGGCATCAGCCTCACCAACGCGAGTCAGCTTGCGGGAGAACTGAATCGGGCCGGCTGGCTGCAACGCCACAACGACCCGGACGACAATCGCCGGACCCTGCTGTCGCTCCCCGACGACCGCCGCGACGATGTGGCCACCTTCATCAACCGGCGCTCCGACGCCCTGCTGCGCGCCATGTCCCGGCTCGGCGCCGAGGAACGCCGGGGCTTCCTGGCCGGCCTGCAAGCCTGGGCCGAGGAAATCGACCGCTGACGGCTGCCCCTTGCTGTCGACCGCCTCGCATTCCGCTGGTAGCGGGCCCCTGACGACCGACCGGCATAGGGCGGTCGGGCAGACTGGCCGGGTGGGAAACCTACCTGTGGCAGCGGTGGTCTGCGCGTTCATCGGTGCGATCTTGTTCGCGGTGTCGGCGGTGGCGCAGCAGCGGGCCGCGGCGGATGTGCCCGAAGGGGAAGCACTGGTCGCCAAGTTGATTCGGAATCCGCGATGGTTGGCGGGTCTGATCGGGGACGCGGGCGGATTCGCGTTCCAGGTGGCGGCGCTGGCGCTGGGCTCGGTGCTGGTGGTCCAGCCGATCCTGGTGACGGCGCTGGTGTTCGCGCTGCCGCTGGCCGCGCACTACAGCGGCCGCCGGGTGACGGTGGAGATGTGGATGCAGGCGGCGGCGCTGTCGATCGCGCTGGCCTGCTTCCTGGTGATCGGGGACCCGACCCAAGGGGTGACCGACGCGCCCTGGCATCAATGGATGCTGCCGCTGGGGTTGGCGCTGGGTGCGATCGTCGCCGGCATCGCGGTGGCAACCACGGTGCGGGTGCCGACCCTGCAAGCCCTGCTGCTGGGCACGGCCGCGGGTCTGCTGTTCGGCATATCCGCCGCTCTCACGGAGAATGTCACCCAGCTGTTCCGGGTCGGCATCGGCACCGCACTGACCAGTTGGGAGCTCTACGTCCTGGCCGCGTGCGGCATGCTCGGCCTGTACGTGCAACAGCGCGGCTATCAGGTAGGCCCACTGTCGGCCTCGCTGCCGGCCTTCACCGTGGCCGAACCGCTGGGCGCGGCCTTCCTCGGCATGACGGTCCTCGGCGAGCGGCTGCGCTCGGGCCCCGTCGGCACCGCCTTCGTCGCCGCGTCGGTCGTCGTCATGTGCGTTGCGGCGGTGCGCCTTTCCCGCGCCCAGGCCACCCCCGCCCCCGCACCCCGGCCCGCCACCGACTGACCATCGCCGCCACGCCCGAAATCCCTCATTTTCCTGGCGATTTGCATTAACCACCCACCCATAGGCTAATGTTCTGTCCCGCAAGCCGATCGGCCCACAAGGCCGGGTGAGCACGCGGATGTAGCGCAGCTGGTAGCGCATCACCTTGCCAAGGTGAGGGTCGCGGGTTCGAATCCCGTCATCCGCTCCACGGGGGATTTTGTCGGCGCGATTAGCTCAGCGGGAGAGCGCTTCCCTGACACGGAAGAGGTCACTGGTTCAATCCCAGTATCGCGCACCAGAGTTCGACCAGATCAGGCCCGGCTTCCGCCGGGCCTTTCTGCCGATTCGGCTCACGTCGGCGGTAAGCGATCACATCCCGCGGAACCACCACTCGCGCTAGTTCTACGCGGGTCTGGCATCCCGAATCATGATGACCGATAGGCTGATTCGGGCAATCTGTCACGTTGGCCGGCCTCGGTAACTGGTTCCGTGACGAGTGCATGCCGCGTCCTGGGCGGGGTGGAGCGCCTGATTTCAGCGCGTCGCCCGCCGCGCCCGAGGACGAATTCCTGCTTCGGTCCGTTGGGATCGTGGCGGTCCGGAGATCGGAAATTCGTCCTCGGCCGGAAGCCTCTGCGACGCCGCGGCGGGCAGGGTGCCGGTGCTTCACTCCGGGAGCACCCGTTCACCGAGGGTGGCCACTACCCGGAGAGCGACCTCCAAGGGCATCTTGTGTTCGTCGAGCGGCTGCGGCAGTAATTCCTCGACCTGCTGCATCCGGTAGAGCACCGTGTTCTTGTGCACGCTCAGTGATTCGGCGGCCTTGGCCATGCTGCCTTGTTCGAGGTAGACCAGGGCGGTATCGCGCAGCCGTGCGGTGGCCTCGCCCCGCGCTGCGAGGCCGCCCAGTTCGCGGCGCACGAACCGCGACAGCGCGGCGATGTCGGCGGCCAGGCAGCTGACGAGTTCGACATCGCGGTACAGGGTGACCGGCGCGGGCTCGGTTTCCGCGGCGATCCGGTAGGCCCGCAGGGCCTCCTGGTGGCTGACGCGGAATCCTTCCACTCCGGTCGCGGGGACCCCGGCGGCCAACTGAACGATCGGTTGACGCTGCTGAAATGCCTTCAGGTGAGCGATCTTCCGGAGGTCGGGCACTTCCGGTGTGGCCAGCCAGGCCCAGAGCATCCGGCCGCCGGCGGGCAGCATCAGCGGACGTGGAGCGCCGAGGCCGGTCGCGATGTCGACGGCCAGTGTCTCCAGCATCGCGGTGACGTCGTCCTCGGTGCGGTCCAGAGTCCAGATGATCAGGCCGGTCTGCTGGATGTAGAGGTTGTGCCCAAGTTGCCGTGTACTGCGCTCGATATCGACCCTGTCCTCGTGCAGGATTGCCTCGACGAGTTCGCGCCTGCGGGTCAGCGCGCTGCTCGCTTGCCGCCGCGTCTCGTCCAGAAAGGCCATTTCAGCGCGCTCGGTAGCACCGGATATGGTGCGGCTCAAGTGATCCCACTGTAGATCCAGCACCACCGGCAGCAACTCCGGATCGGTGATCTCACGGCAGGCGGAGGTCATGATCTCGGCCCAGCTGATGCGTTGCAGGGTCCGGTAGCAGCGTTGCAGCAGTGCGATGTCGTAGCTGCGCTGGGCCAGTGCGCGGCCCAGCGCCTTGGCGGCGTTGGGCAGGTGGATATCGCCGGGACGTTCGTGCGGCCCCTGGCTGAAGTACGCGCCGACTCCGTCGTGCACCGCGACCCGAAGTTCCTGCCGGAGCGCGGCGTCGGATCCGATCTCGGGCACGTCGGCGGCGATGGCGTCGATCATTCGCCCGGACAGGATGCTCAACTCCGGCTCGGCCACCTCACGGTTGGCGAAGGATTCGAACCAGGCTCTGGCCTCCCCAACGAGGTCACGGGGTTGACGCATATCAGTTTCTCCCGGCGTACGTCGATGTACAGATGGCAGCCGTGGCACATTACAGACTGCGGCGGCGGCACAACCGCGGCCGGTCGCTTTGTGATCCACGGTACAAGCGTCTCATTCGCGCATGACAGCACACTGACCGTCATGAGCACTACAGACACCCTTTCGCGGCTGTCGCAGGCGAAGTCGCTGTGCGAGCTGTTCCAGCACACCTGCGCGACTCGAGCCGGAGATCTCGCGCTGCGCACACTCGACGGCAAGACCGCGTTGACGTGGGGTGAATACGGTGCTCGAGTGCGCCGGCTCGCTGCGGGGCTGGCGGCCCTCGGTGTCGGACGCGGTGACACGGTCGCGATCATGCTCACCAACCGCCCCGAGTTCCATCTGATCGATACTGCCGCGTACCACCTGGGCGCGATCCCCTTCTCGGTCTACAACACCAACGCCCCGGCGCAGATCGCCTACCTGTTCGCCAATGCGGGCAATCGCGTCGTCGTGTGCGAGGCACAGTTCCTGGCACGTGTGCTCGAAGCCAAGGAGGGTGGCCGGGTCGAGCACGTGATCTGCCTCGATGACGCCCCGGCGGGCGCCATGACGCTCGCCGAACTCGAAGCCCTGGGCGATCCCGAGTTCGATTTCGAGTCCCGTTGGCGTGCGGTTGACGCCGATGACCCGATCACCATCATCTACACCTCCGGCACCACCGGGGCGCCGAAGGGCGTGGAGATGTCGCATCACAACGCCATGTTCGGCACCGAAGCGATGCTGGGGATCCCGGAGTTCGCGGCGGGTTGCGGTGGGCGGGTGGTGTCCTATCTTCCCGATGCGCACGCCATCAACCGGTGGCTCGCCCACTACATGCCCGCCGTCACCGGTGCGGCGGTGTACACGGTGGCCGATGGCAAGAACCTCGCGGCCGCTCTGCCGGTGGTGCGGCCGACGGTGTTCATCACCGTGCCGATGCTCTGGTACAAGATCGAGGCGGCGGTGCGCACCGCGCTCGCCGAGCAGACCGGCCGGCGCGGTGCGGTGGCCGCGTGGGCGCTCGAGGTCGGCCGGCGCAAGGTCGCCGCGGATCTCGCGGGCCGATCGATCTCCGTGGGGCTGCGGCTGCGGTATCTGCTGGCCGAGCGCCTGGTGCTGGCGCGGCTGCGGGAACGAATCGGTTTGGACCAGACGAGTATTGCCTATACCGGTGCCGCGCCGATCACCCCGGAGACCCTGGAATTCCTGCTGGCGCTGGGGATTCCGGTAGCCGAGGCATGGGGTATGTCCGAGATCGGCCTGGCGACGTCCAATCGTCCGGGTGCGCAGCGGGTGGGCACCGTCGGCACGGTGCTGAACCGGGTAGAAATTCGCCGTCTCGAGGACGGTGAATTGGTGGTCCGCACTCCGGGAGTGATGAAGAGGTACCGCAACGACCCGGTCCGCACTGCCGAGGCCGTCGACGCCGACGGCTGGGTGTACACCGGCGATGTCGGGGTCATCGATGCCGACGGTTACGTCACCATCGTCGATCGCAAGAAGGAATTGATCATCAATTCCGCGGGCAAGAACATGTCGCCCACCAATATCGAGAGCGCGATCCGTGCGGCGAGCCCGCTGGTCGGTTCCGTGGCGGCCATCGGCGATCGGCGCAAATATGTGACCGCGCTGATCACCCTCGAGCCCGAGGCGGCGGCTGTATTCGCCGCCGCGCACGGCGTCGAGGGGTCGCCGCAGGTGCTGGCGGCCGATCCGGCCATTCGACGCCGGCTCGACGAGGCCGTAGCCGTCGCCAACGCGCGACTGTCACGGGTCGAGCAGGTGAAGGCCTACACCGTGCTGCCGGTCTTCTGGGCACCCGGCAGCGACGAGATCACTCCCACGATGAAGCTGCGCCGCGCCGTCATCGCCGAGAAATACGCGAGCGAGATCGATGGGCTCTACACGCGTGACCGGACCTGAACATGCTGCCGCTCAGGCATTTCCAATCGAATGAACCGTCGCGTCGAAGCGACAGAACGGAAGAAAGAGAGCAATGACGACAGAAGCATTCGTGTACGACGCGATTCGCACCCCACGAGGTCTGGGCAAGCCGACCGGTGGGCTGTACACGATCGCGCCGGTCGAGCTCGCCACCGGCCTGATCCGGGAACTGCTGCGGCGCAACAAGGGCATCGACGCGAACCGGATCGACGACGTGATCCTGGGCTGTGTCAGCGCGGTCGGTGAGCAGGGCTTCGGCATCGCCGAAATGGCAGTACTGCGTGCGGGATTGGGCGAGACCGCGGTGGGCGTGCAGCTCAACCGCTACTGCGCTTCGGGACTCGAAGCGGTGAACACCGCCGCCCAGAAGATCGCCTCGGGCTGGGAAGACCTCATCTTCGCCGGTGGCGTCGAATCCATGTCCCGGGTGCCGATGGGCTCCGACGGCGGCATGGTCGTCGCTTCGGATCCCAATGCCTACCAGCGCACCCCGATCATTCCGCAGGGACCGGCCTCGGATCTGCTGGCCGCCAAATACGGATTCGACCGCACCGATCTCGACGCCTTCGCCGCGCGCTCGCACCAGAACGCCGCCCGAGCGTGGGCCGAAGGCCGTTTCAAGGATTCCGTGGTGCCCGTCGCGGACCTCAACGGTGTCGTCGTGCTCGACCACGACGAACTGATTCGTCCGGACGCCACCGTGGAGTCGCTGGGCGCGTTGCGGCCGTCGTTCGCGGCGATCGGTGAGCACGGCGGCTTCGACGCCGTCGCGCTGCAGCGCTATCACGAGCTCGAGCGCATCGAGCACGTGCACACGGCGGGCAACTCCTCGGGCATCGTGGACGGCGCGTCGCTGCTCGCCATCGGAAACGCCCGTGTCGGTGCGGAATTCGGGCTCACCCCGCGCGCCCGGATCGTGGTCACCGCGGTCACCGGATCCGACACGTCGATCGGATTCACCGGCCCCTACCCGGCCTGCCGCAAGGCGCTGGACAAGGCCGGACTGAGCATCGACGACATCGATCTGATCGAGGTCAACGAGGCGTTCGCGGCCGTGGTGCTGACCTTTGCGCAGCAGTTCGACATCGACGTGGACAAGATCAACGTCAACGGTGGCGCCATCGCTATGGGTCACCCGCTGGGCGCGACCGGCGGCATGCTGCTCGGCACCGTCATCGACGAACTCGAGCGCACCGGCAAACGCTACGGCATGGTCACGCTCTGCGCGGTCGGCGGCATCGGCATCGCCACCATCGTCGAGCGCCTGAGCTGATCCGCCCGCACCAGAGAGGACTGGAAAGACAATGAGCGAGAACATCATCGGCTGGGAACTCGGTGCGGACGGCATCGTGGTGCTGACCGTGGACGATCCCTCCCAGACCGCCAACACGTGGAATGCCGCCTTCCGGCAGTCGCTGGCCGTCACCGTGGACCGCCTGGAGGCCGAACGGGAGACCTACGCGGGCGTCGTGATCACCTCCGGCAAGGAAATCTTCAGCGCCGGAGCGGATCTCAAGGAGGTCGGGCCACTGTTCCAGAGCGCGGACGCGGTACAGATCGCCGCCTTCTTCGACGGGGCGAAGGCGCTGCTGCGCCGGCTGGAGCGCCTGGGCAAGCCGGTCGTGACCGCAATCAACGGCACCGCGCTCGGCGGTGGCCTCGAACTCGCGTTGGCAACACACCACCGAATTGCTGTGGACCGTTCCGGAATTCAGATCGGTTTACCCGAGGTGACCCTCGGCGTGATTCCCGGCGCGGGCGGCGTGGTGCGCACCGTGCGCATGTTCGGCCTGGCGGGCGCGTTGATGAACGTGCTGCTGAAGGGCACCAAGTTCAGCCCGCGCAAGGCGCTCGCGGCCGGGCTGGTCGACGAGGTGGTCGGCACCGATGCCGAATTGCTGCCCGCCGCGCGGGCGTGGATCGCAGCCAACCCGGCTCCCGTGCAGCCGTGGGACCGCAAGGGCTACATCCTCCCGGGCGGGCGCGCCACCGAGGCCGAGCTGTCGCAGCAGATGTTGGCACTGGCGGCCACCGTGCGCAAGCAGCTCAAGGGAGCCGATCTGCCGGCCCCGCGCAACCTGATCGCCGCCGCGGTCGAGGGCAGCCTCGTCGACTTCACCGCAGCGTCCACGATCGAGACCCGGTACCTGGTCAACCTGGCGATGAATCCGCTGACCGCCAACGGGATTCAGGCATTCTTCGACCTGCAGCAGGTGAACCGGAACACTGATCGCCCCGCGGGGACGGCGCCTTTCCGTCCGACCAAGGTGGCGGTGCTCGGCGCGGGCATGATGGGCGCGGGTATCGCCTACGAATACGCCAAAGCCGGTGTGGCCGTAGCCCTCAAGGACATCTCGCTGGAGGCGGCCGAACACGGCAAGACGTATTCTCGCACCCTGGTCGAGGCCGCGGTCGCCAAGGGCCGCTGGACCCAGCAGCGCGCCGACGATCTGCTCGCCCGCATCACCCCGACGGCCGACGACGCCGACCTCGCCGGTGCGGATCTGATGATCGAGGCCGTGTTCGAGGACCCCGAACTGAAGAAGAAGACCTACGGCCAGGTCGAGCC
This sequence comes from Nocardia sp. NPDC004123, assembly GCF_053603795.1. Taxonomy (NCBI): domain Bacteria; kingdom Bacillati; phylum Actinomycetota; class Actinomycetes; order Mycobacteriales; family Nocardiaceae; genus Nocardia; species Nocardia sp. NPDC004123. Next base: position 95,671 of record NZ_JBSGGG010000025.1, on the reverse strand, counting down.
GGTCCTCGACGGCAACGCGTTGCTGGCGTCGAACACCTCGCAGATCCCGATCTCCGGACTCGCCGAGGGAGTCACCAGGCCGGAGGCGTTCATCGGCATGCACTTCTCCTCGCCGGTGGACAAGATGCCGATGGTCGAGGTGGTCAAAGGTGCTCTGACCGACCGGGAAACGGTGTCGCGCGCCATCGACGCGGTCCGGCTGATCAACAAGACGCCGATCGTGGTCAACGACGGTCGCGGCTTCTACCTGACGCGCTTGTTCATGGCGGCCACGTTCGAGGCGTGCGAGATGGTGGCCGATGGCGTGCCCGCCACCTCCATCGAACAGGCGGCGCTGCAGAACGGCATGATGACCCAGCCGCTGCTGGTGCTCGACCAGGTGAGCCTGTCGCTGTCCCGGCAGATCATCGCCGACCGGGAAGCCGCGACGGGTAGCACGGACAGCCGCACCGCGGGCCAGGGCGTCGTGATCCGCATGGTCGACGAATTCGGGCGCCTGGGCCGTGCCGCCGGCGCGGGCTTCTACGAGTACGCGGACGGCAAGCGCCTCGGGCTGTGGCCGGGCTTGCGCGAGGCGTTCGGACCCGCCCGGGACATCCCGTTCCAGGATCTGCGCGACCGCTACCTGTTCCGGGTGGCGTTGGAGGTGGTCGCCTGCTTCGAGGAGGGCATCGTCGAATCCGCGAGCACGGCCAATGTCGGTTCGGTCATGGGCGGATTCCCAGCCGGAACCGGCGGTGCGCTGTCGTTCATCAACACCTACCAGGGCGGCCCCGCCGGATTCGCCGCCCGGGCCCGCGAACTCGCCGCCGCCTACGGCCCTCGATTCTCCCTGCCCGCCTCGGTGGTGGCCGCCGCCGAGAACGGCAGCCTCGTCGGCCACTGAATCAGCTACTCCTGCAACCAGATCGGACCATCATGAATGCATTCATCCTCGACGAGGATCACCTCGTCTTCCGCGACAACGTCCGCAAGTTCGCCCGCGAGAAGTTCACTCCCGGCCAGCTGCAACGGGCCGCAAGTACGGAATACCCGCGCGCGGAGCTGCGGGAGCTGGCCGCCGCGGGTCTCACCGCATTGGCCGTGCCGGAGGAATACGGCGGACAGGGCGCAGACCTGCTCGCCCTCGGGATCGGCGCCGAAGAAATCGGCTACGCCTGCTCGACCATGGCGCTGGCGTACTTCTTCGTCAATGTGCAGACCAGCTTCTTCGCCGCACACGCCCCGGCGGCGGTGCGCGAGGAGTGGCTGCCCAAACTGATCTCTGGCGAAGCCATCGGCTGCACCGCACTCACCGAACCCGGCACCGGCTCCGACGCCTCCGCGTTGACCTGCCGCGCCGAGCGGGTCGAGGGCGGCTGGAAACTGTACGGCGAGAAGTCCTCCATCACCCAGGCCCCGCACGCCGATGTCGCCGCCGTCATCGCGCAGACCGATCCGGGCAAGCGTGCCAAGGGAATCGGCGCCTTCGTGGTGCCGCTCGACGATCCGACCATCGCGCGACAGGCGTTCCACGACCCGGGCTGCAAGCCCATCGGCCGCGGCGCGCTCACCTTCGACGGCACCTTCGTGCCCGACTCCGCCGTGATGATGGAACCGGGCACCGGCTTCCACGGGATCATGCGCGAATTCGACCTCACCAGAACTCTGATCGGGCTCATGGTGATCGGCACCGCGCAGCGCGCCGTCGACATGACAGTGGAATACACCCAGCAGCGCACCACCTTCGGGCAGCCGCTGGCGGTGAACCAGGGTGTGCAGTTCCCGCTGGCCGAGCACAGCACCTACATCACCGCGGTCCGGGCGCTGGCCTATCAGACCCTCGGCTTGCGCATGGCGGGCGAGCCGCACACCGCCCAGGCGGCGATGCTCAAGTGGTGGGCTCCGCAGGTCGCGATGGCCGCCGTCAACGACTGCGTCGTCCTGCACGGCCACATCGGCTGGTCCGAGGAAATGCCGTTGCAGGCCATGCTGCGCGACGTGTCGGGCTACCAGATCGGTGACGGCACACCGCAGATCCAGAAGATGATCATCGCCCGCGATCTGTACACCCGGTGACGACGACGCCTGACGCATAGGCCGGCGAGGACCATCTGGTTGGCGGCATCAGCGATCCGCCAACCAAGTGATCCTCGCCGTCGACGTCACCGCCGTCCACCGTGTCTCCTCACCTGAGCCACGCCAAGGAGATGTCCCATGAACGGAAACCAGTCCACAGGCGCGCGCCTCTATGCCGAGGACCTCACCGAGATAATCGGTGTCACACAGGAACTCGGCCGATACAACCTGACCGAGGCGGCCATCCGCGCATTCGCGCAGCAATGGGATCCGCTGGCGATCCATGTCGGCGATGGCGAACACTTCGGTGGTGTGATCGCCAGCGGCTTGCACACTCTGTGCGTGTTCCAACGGCTCGCCGTGGCCGGCGTCTACTCGCGCTGGGCCGTCGTCGCCGGACGCGACGTCAGGGGCATGACGCTGCCGAAACCGGTCCACCCCGGAGACACCCTTACGGGCCGGGTCACGATCGCCGACGTCGCGCCGGCGCGGGGCGGGCGAGCGAAAGTCCGCGTCCGGGGGGAACTCTCCAACCAGCACGACGAGCGCGTCATGATCATCGAACTCGATGGCTACGTCCACTGCCGGGGCAACGCCGCGGATACTCCTTCACCTGGTAACTTGCACGAGAAGAGGGCTACGTGACACACGCGCTGGTATTGCTGTCAGCCCTGCTTATCGGTGTAGTTGCGGGCCTCCGGGCGCTCACTGCACCCGCGGTGGTGGCCTGGGGTGCCGCGCTCGGCTGGTTGCCGGTGGCGGACACATGGGCCGGCTGGATCGCGCACCCAGTCGCCGTGACCGTGCTGACCATCCTGCTGGTGGTCGAGCTGATCACTGATCAACTGCCTTCGACCCCGCCCCGGACGGTACCGCCGCAGTTCCTGTCCCGGATCGTCACCGGCGCCTTCGCCGGTGCCGTAGTTGGTGCCGGGTGGCACCACACCTTCACCGGGATGGTGTGCGGCGTGGTCGGCGCGGTAATCGGGACACTGGGCGGGTTCCACGCGCGGCGACTGCTGGTCGAGCGGACCGGCGGCCGCGACCTTCCGGTGGCGTTGGCTGAAGACGTCCTCGCGGTGGGCGGCGGTTTCGTCATCGTCGCTCTGGCCATGAGCCTGTAAGGCCGAATGTCGACTGAGACAATGGCGTGCACAGGATATCGGCGACCGGTTGGGCCGTCAGGACGATGCCCCGGCTCGGAAACCAAGCCGTCACGAACCACCGCAAGGCACTCGAGAAATTCGGATCGACTGCACGGACTCGGCACGCTGATAACTGCGGTGGTAGAACGGCAGTCAGATCTTCAACGAAAGCGGGCCGATGTACTCCCTCAGGCAGATCGCACGCACGGGCCTTGTCCTGCTATGCGCGGCAACAGGATTGGTCACGGGGCACGTCGGGACCGCGGCAGCGGAAGGCGGTGACCGGGACCCGGTCCTGGTGATCGGCGGCATCTATGCGGATCAGGCGCGGTTGGAGAGCCTCCAGGATTGGCTCGATGCACGCGGATACTCTGCCTTTTCGATGGTGCTGGCCGGGAATCCTACGGGGACAGCACCGATCTCGGAGTCAGCGCAGGCCGTCGCCGACAAGGTCGCCGACATCCGTCGACAGACCGGGGCGCGACGGGTGGATCTGGTCGGTCACTCCATGGGCGGTCTCGCACAGCGGGCCTATGTGAAATTCCTCGGCGGAATCGATTCGGTCGGAACCTACATCGACTACGGCACACCCGAACAAGGTGACGACCTCGGAACCCTGTGCTCCGGGGTGTCCCCGGGTTGCCAAGATCTGGTGCCGGGTTCAGCATTCCTGACTCGGCTCAATGCGGATCCCGCGGTGCCGTCGGGCCTGATCGCCTACCATTTCTCCTCCGACAGCGCTGGGGCGGAGAAGAGCCCGCTGCCGGGCGCGACCAATGTCAGTATCCAATCGTTCTGCCCCGGCCGTACGGTCTCCCACGGCCAAGAGCCGATCGACGGTGCATTGCAGCAGTTGATCGATTCCGCGCTGCGCGGTGCGCCATTGGCCACCAACTGCCCCTGAACGCCAAGGTCCGGCGCGTGCGGCTTCGCTGACGCGCCCCCGGTGCTCACGGCGCCAAGCGACTGACCGCCCGCTATCAACGCGACCGCACCATATCCCAATCCACCGAACGCGCCGAGACGACCTGCCTGGACGAGACGCGGCGGCAAGCGAGCAGTGCGCAGATCCGCAGGCGCGAGCTTGTCGAAGCCATCCTGCGCGAGGAGACGGTTGATATCGAGCGCAGCACACGGCAACTCGGGCACAACCTCTACATCCAGCAGACCGGCCTGATCATCTGGACTCTCGACCGCCCCGAGGACGACGCCACAGCGCTGCTGGAGACACTGGTCATCTACTACGGCGACCCATCCCGCGCCACTGGTTCAATCCCGGTATCACGCACCAACGTTCGACCAGATCGGGCCCGGTTCCGACGGGGTCTTCTACTCTTCTGATCCAGGTGTCGAAGTAGGTGAGTGCGGGCCGGATGGTCCGCACTCACCGCTGTCGGAGCCACTGGTCGATCGCGGCGCCAGGTAGGGGACGGCGAACTGGCTGCCGAATCTTTTCGATGATCAAGGACGATCCGAACTCTTCCTCGGGGCTCGTCTCCGGGGTCCTGGCCGCTGGGCACCCGACGGTCGAGGAACTACCAGGAAGGTGGATTGACCGTCAGAGGGAATGAATTGATAGTCGCAAGGACGGGTCCCGGGTTGTTTATGCCCTCGAGGTCCAGCGGCTCTACAAGCGCGTAGACATCGTTCTGTGGGGGGAAGCCGGTGACATTGGGGTTCCTGAGAATGGCCCGCTTCACCGTGTCGGTCTTGATGACTCTCACCGAGGAGATGGTGTCGTTCATCGAGTCGCCGACGTACGCGATGTCGCCGGTGTAGATCATCTCCGCGCCTTTGCAGTCGCCGTCCTTATAGGCAACAGCCGAATAGCCTGGAGCCACTTTCAGCGAGGACACAACGTCGTTGCCGACATGTCCTGTGCCGTCGCCGAGGTTGTAGGTGCCCTCGTCGAGAATCACGCTTGCGCCGCCATAGTCACGGTCGGCGAACAGCTGGACCTTGCCAGATGATGGAGGCATAGCAAATCTCCCAACTTGTGGATGATCACAACAACGTCTTCCAGCGACACCGGTGCTGGATGTCTGTACGGTTGCGAAGCCGGTGGGCGCCTTGCGTGCCTGGTTCGATTTCGGTGTCGTACACGACGATACAATTGTTAGCTACATTGTTGCTGCGGTTTCGATCAAACGTCGACCAACCTTCTCCGCATAACCCTTCAGCTGGTGGCGGCGACTTGGTGGTAGATGTCCGCCAATGCTGTGGTCAGCTGCCGGATTCCGGGGTCTTCCACCGGGTAATGGCCTGCATCGTCCAGGACGACAAGGTGTTTCGGGGCAGCGAGTCGGTCGAAGAACGTTTCGCTGAGCGCCAACGGCGTCCAGCGGTCTGCGCCCGGGTGGAGCAGCCACACCGGGCAGGCGTCGAAGTTCTCCGGCTCGACCAGCGGGGCTGCTAGCAGGTAGGTGCGTAGGAAGCCCAGCGATATCCGGACTCCCCCACCCCGGGGATCCGCGATGACGGTTGAGGTGAGGTCGGGAAGGCTGGACATTGCCGCGATGTTGGCGACCCATCGCATCGGCACCCGGACACTGTCGATCGCGGGGACGAGCAGCCGTGTGCCGTAGCGGCCGAGCCAGCGGTATCTCCCGATAGAGCTACGGACTCGCGGCGATCGAGGGTCGAGGAGACAGGTGGCAGCGATCGCGTCGACCATCCCGGTGCGGGCCGCCGCCTCGTAGGCGAGCATCCCGCCCATACTGGCCCCGAACACGACCAACGGGCGCGGATCGGCCGCCTTCTCGGCCCGGACCAGGTCGGCAACGCAGTCCACCCAGTCCGAATAACGCACTGCCCGAGGCGATCCCACCTCGGTGCGGCCATACCCCGGCAGGTCGAGCGCCGATACCTCGAAGCCCTGAGCGACCGCCAAGGCGGCGAACGGCCACATCAGCGCCGAATGTCCGCCACCACCGTGGACCAGCAGCATCCGCACGCGCGCCTGCGGTCGGGCGACGCGCTCGATATGGATGCACGCGCCACGCCATCGCCACCATGTCGACTCGGGTCGGAGTTGCAGGCCGTGCCGGAGGTCGGCGGGAAGAAAGGCGAGGTAGATGCCGTGCATGTCACAATAATTCGAGTAATCCTCGGTTCTGACAACTCGGTTTCGGGAGCCCATGTCGACACCCCGTAAAACACCGCGCCAGCAGCGATCGGAGTTCACCTTCGACGCGATCCTCGACGCGGCTGCTCGACTTTTCCAGCAGCACGGCTACGCCGCGACCACCACGAACAAGGTGGCAGAGCTCGCCGGCGTGTCCATCGGGACGCTCTACCACTACGTGCCCAACAAAGACGCGCTGCTCTATGCACTGGCCGAACGCCATCTCCGCGACGGCGCCCAGGACCTGCTGGCCGAAGCAGCCCACTTACGCAGCGAGCAGCCACCTTTGATCGATACCGTGCGACGGCTGATCACCGCGGTCGCCCGCTTGCACACTGCCGCGCCGCACATGCATCGGCTGCTCTATGAGCAGGCGCCTCGCACACCCGCCAGCACGGCGAAGCTACGACAGTTCGAGCAACTGCTGGCCGGCGAGGTCGCCTTTCACCTCAGCCGTCTCGGTGTGGCCGGAGCCGATCCCGCATTGAACGCGCTGCTACTGATTCAAGCGGTCGAAGCGCAGATCCACGGTGTCGTGCTCGAGCCACTCGACGGCCACACGATCGAATCCTCCGTCGAGTTCGTGATCGACTTCTGGACGCGAGCACTCGCCGCACAGGCCACCTGATCCACCGGTGCCGGTTTACACACCGGATCGGTGCATGTAGCAGTTGGTTTCGATCACTGAACCCGGGTCGAGGTGTTCGGTCCAGCCGGCGGGGCCGACCACGTGAAGTGTGTCCGTCCACGGCGAATAGGGCTTGCCCTGGGCGTCATAGCCGGGGTACGGGACGTAACCCCAGTAGCAGGCGAGTCCGGCGGCCGGGGGCGAGAAGACCCACATGTCGGATGGGATATCCACGCCTACCGATACGTGCCGGACCTGTTGCTGTGCAAGCACATTCGGGTCGCCGTTGCTCACATCGCCGGGAGCCGCACCCGCTACACCCACTGCCATCGCGAACGCCGCCGCTCCGGCCGACCCCACCCCGAGCACACGCTTCATCCCCAACCCATTCCTCTTGTCGAATCCCCGCCGCGCCCGAAACAAAGACGGCGCGGCGAACTCTAACAGGGACTTGGCATCTCGCAGTAGGGCATTGAATTGGTCATCGAATCCGTCATCGGTGGGATGATCCGTTCAATCGCGGTCGGCGGGGCAACCCCGAACTACGAGCGGTACTGAACCAGACAGAATTCGTGCTCCTCGGGGTCAGCCATTACGACGACCACACCCTCGTCATAGTCGTGTCGCTCCCCGGTCCACTTTCCACCGAGCGCGACAACCTGGGCGATCCCCTGATCGATATCGTCCACTGCGACATCAAGATGCACGCGCACCTTGCCGCGCTTGGGCTCGGCGACCGGCTGAAAGACAAGGCGGGGCTGCTGATCTCCGGGATCCCCGAGATAGACCCAGCCAGGTTCGGAGGGCCCTCGCGGCCGATCCAGCAACGCACTCCAAAAATCTGCCACCCGTTCGACGTCGACGCAGTCGATGGTCACCCCGACCCAGCGATTAGCCATCACGTCAGTGTCCTGCAACGTCACCACTGCCGGCGAGACCGCATGGGACTCGGTGCCGCCCTGCGCGCCCGGGCGGCACCGTCAGCCGATCCGAGCTATCGGCGCCAGAAGAAGTGGTGCGTCACGCCGCTCGGGCTCGGGATCTGCTCCAGGTGGAAGCGGTCGGTGAGCTCGTCGGGGCTGGTCCACAGTCTTTCGCCGTGGCCGAATTCGACTGGCGCGACGGCGAAATGGAGCGTGTCGATGAGGTCGGCGTCGAGGAATTGGCGGACCGTGGCCACGCCGCCGCCGATGCGGACGTCCTTACCTTCGGCGGCCTCGAGAGCCTGTTCCAGGGCGTCCTTCGGAGATGTGTTCAGGAAGTGGAAGGTGGTGGCGCCCCGGGTGATCGACGGCCGTACATGGTGGGTGAGGACGAATACCGGTGTGCGGAAGGGCGGTTCCTCTCCCCACCAGCCTTCCCACTCGTAGTTCTCCCACGGGCCGCGTTGGGGGCCGAATTTGTTGCGGCCCATGATTTCTGCGCCGATGTTGCGGTGCCACTCCCGGGTGCAGTAGTCGTCGAGGCCGTAGCTGCCGCCGGGCTCGGTCCGGGTGGGCGCGTGGGCGGTGGCGCCGGACCAGGAGAACAGCGCGGTCGCGTCGGCGTCGCCGAACGGGTGCGCGAGACTTTGCCCCTCACCGGCGCCGTACCCATCGCTGGAGAGATTGAAATTGTGAACCCGAACCATCTGCGCCATCGACAATCCCTTCTGGTTGCAATCTGCAATCAGTTCGGACTGTACCTAGACTGATCTCATGGTGCAACCAGTTGCTCATGACAAGCTGACGACGCCCCCGGGCAAGTCGGGCTGCCCGATCAATATGACGGTCGAGCTGCTCGGAGACCGGTGGAGTCTGATCGTCCTGCGCGACATCATGTTCAGCGGCGCCACCCACTTCCGCGAACTACTCTCCGGATCCATCGAGGGCATCGCCTCGAACATCCTCGCGGCCCGCTTGTCGAAACTCGTCGACGCGGGCCTGCTCACCCGCGACGACGATCCGAGCCACCGGCAGAAGGTGGAATACCACCTCACCGAAGCGGCGATCCAGCTCGTGCCGGTCATGGCTCAACTCGGCGCATGGGGCGCACGCTGGCTCGATACGACCCCGGAGCTGACCGTGCGAGCCGAACTCCTCGCCGCCGGCGGCCCCGCCCTGTGGGAGCGATTCATGGCCGAACTCCGTGCCATCCACCTACACGGCGCACCGCCCCCGACCGACGGCGTCCTGTCGGAACTCACCGCCGCCTACGAAGCCGCAGTCCGCCGAGAACAGGAAGCCACCGGATAACGGCCGCGGATCTTCAGGGGCAGCAAGAACTGCGTCACCAGCCAGCCGCGATGCGGCCCGGAGTGCACCATGCCGGTTTGCACGAGAACCGTTCGCTCTCTGCCGTTTTCCAGGTCTCCAGGCGGCATTCGCCATATCAGCGGTACTGCGGCCATGCCACCGTCGGCCCACATGCGCCGGAGCTCGAGATATCCGCTCAGGCACTCCGGGGCGGCGCCGAGTGATCCGTTTCCGCTGTTCACCGATGGCTGCCGGGCGTTTGCCGGCAGGCTATTGCCACAGCGATCTTGCCGGGGCAGGCTGAGGGGCGTCGGTGGCGTCACCGAGGCGCTGCCCCCGCTCAGAGGAGGTGGATCGAACGTGTTCGCACGCTCTAGCACGATTCAGGCGCAGCTGTCCTCTATTGATGCCGGGATTGCCTACATGCGCGATGAAGTGATGTCCGAATTGGCGGACATGCCCGGTTGGGTGGGCCTGTCGCTCATGGTCGACCGACGCTCCGGCCGGTGCATCGCCACGACCGCGTGGGAAACGGAAGACGCGATGCGTGACAGTCAGGGTCGAGTTCGCCCGATTCGCGATCGCGCGGCCGAAATGTTCGGGGGTGGCGGACCGCTGGTCGAGGAATGGGATATCGCCGTTCTGCATCGGGACCACCTCGCACAGGAGGGTGCCTGCGTCCGTGCGATCTGGACCCGGACCACCCCGGATCGGCTCGACTCGGCCATCAACGTCTACCGATCTGCTGCCCTGCCGGGCATGGAAGGGCTGGAAGGCTTCTGCAGTGCCAGTCTCATGGTCAATCGGGCAACCGGGACCACTGTCTCGAGTGCCTCGTTCGACAGCGCCGAGGCCATGGCTCGCAACAGCATGGAGGCCGCGGATCTCCGGGCATCCACGACCCAGCAGGCCGGCGTCGAGGTGACCGACGTCGGTGAGTTCGAACTCGCGCTCGCACACCTGCGCGTCCCCGAGTTGGTGGGTTAGTCCGCACCGGGCGGCGCCGGCACTCCGGCGCCGCCCGTCCGCGCGGCCGGGCCGTCGGAGACCCGGCATCCTGCCGATATCCTCGATCGCCGCCGCAGTCCGCCACTTCCATGGAGCCGGAACGGCCCGGAAGCGCTTGTGCGCCTGTGAGAATCGCTGGGGACGGACGTGCTCAGCGCAGGTTGCGGTCGAACAGGTTCAGTAGTTCGCGGTAGTGGCGTTCGTCGGCCTCGGCGTCGTAGGCGGAGGTGTCGGCCTGGGTGTAGCCGTGCTGCGCGCCTTCGTAGACTTCGGTGCGGTGGCGGATACCGGCGGCATCGAGTGCCTTGTCGAACTGTTCGATGTGCTCCGGAGTCATGTGGTGGTCCTCGCCGGCGTGGGCGAAATACAGCTCCCCCGTGATGTTTCCGACGGTCAGGTGCGGACTTTCCGGACTGTCGGTGACGAGCGGGCCGCCGTGGAATCCGGCCACCGCCGCGACCCGGTCGGGGAACATGGCGGCGATGATCACCGCCAGCCGGGCACCCATGCAGTAGCCGGTGAGACCGACCTTGCCCGGGGCGACCTGCGGTGAGGCCGCCAGCCAGTCGAGGTAGGCGCCCGCGTCGGAACGCATTCGCTCCGGTGTCAGCTCACGGATCATCGGGAAGACCTGCTGGAAGATCTCCGGCCGCTCCGACGGGTCGATGAAGTCCGGCAGCTCGATCATCGGTGCGCGCCCGTGCCGGTAGAAGGCGTTGGGCAGCAGGACGGTGTAGCCGTGGGCGGCAATACGATCGGCCAGCGCCCGCAGGCTCGGCCGCAGCCCGAACCCGTCCTGGATCACCAGCACACCCGGATGAGTCGCGCCATCGTCGGGATGGACGACGTACGCGTCCGCGACACCGTCCGGTGTCCGAATGTCGACCGACATCCCTTGCACAGCAGTCACCGTTGAATCCTCCTGTCGCGTGCCCCTTTCGAACGTACCTCATGCAAGATCGGCCGATTCGACTCGGCGCCGGACAGACGCGAATGACGCGAGGCACGGGAATCACCGCTCCGAGTCGCGGTGTTGCTTCGTAGAGTGAATGCACCGAATCGCCGAGCGCACATGGATGGGGACTCATGACCGACCAACTGACGATCATGGCCGTACACGCCCATCCGGATGACGAAGTCCTCAGCACCGGTGGGGTTTTCGCGCAGTATGCCGCCGAAGGAATCCGGACGGTCCTGGTGACCTGCACCAATGGCGAGCAGGGCGATGCGCCGGGCGGGATCAAGCCGGGCCTTCCGGGCCACGATCCGAATGCCGTACGGGCGCAGCGACTTTCCGAACTTCAGGAGTCGGCTGCGCTGCTGGACATCCAGCACGTCGAGCTGCTCGGCTACCGCGATTCGGGGATGGACGGCTGGGACGCCAACCACGACCCCGAGGCCTTCTGGAATATTCCGGTCGAGCAGGCGGCCGCACGACTCGCGGACCTCATGCGGCACTACCGTCCCCAGGTGGTCGTCACCTATGACGAAAACGGCAACTATGGCCACCCTGACCACATCCAGGCCAACCGTGTCGCAGTGGCGGCGGCAGCGGCAACCGATATCCCGGACAAGCTCTACTACACGGCGCTTCCGCGCGAATCCTCTCGCGAAATGTTCGCGGACCTGCGGCTGAGAGGCCTGATCGACTTCGAGCCGCCGGACAACTTCGGTACGCCCATGGATCAGATCACCACCGTCGTGGACGTGGCCGCCTATACCCGGCGCAAGATCAAGGCGCTCGAGGCCCACGCCAGTCAGAGCGACAGCGTGCCGTTCCTGCAGATGCCCGCCGAACTACAGCACTCGATCTTCGGCACCGAATCCTTCGTCCGCCACTTCAACCGCGTCGCCACACCCACCCGGGAAACCGACCTCTTCGCCGGCCTCCGCTGACCGGCGTAGACCCTGCTCCACACCGTCACGGCGGGTTGTACCGCCCGTCGTGACCTGGTGGACTCGGCAACATATGCAGACGCTGTGCCCCGTACCCGCCTCACATCATTGCGCCTTTTACGCATCGGCCCCCGGCAAGTAATCTTGATCCAGGGGAACGCACGCTACCGCAGGCCGGAGGACACCTTCGGTTTGTAACGCGGGGCGAGCAATTCGATAGCGATCTTCAAGGCTGCACCCGTAGATTTCGAGGGGATCGAGAGGGTGAAAGGCTATGGCGCTCCGCATATCCGGTCGCGCGATTACCAGCGATGTGACGCCCGAGACCGCGCATCTGGTGTTCGGTTCCGGCGGTGGTACGTGGGTGTTGAGCTGGCTGCCGGGGTGGGATCTGACCCGGGAGCAGGCCATCGACGGGATGGCGCTGGACGAGATCCTGAGCGACCCGTCACCCGCCGACCGGGAGTTCGCGTTGGAGATGGCCGCGCTGCGGGCCGAATCGCTCGGCCTGCGGCTCGAGGAGGTCGTGGTGCGGCTGTTCGCACGGATCGCCGAGCGGGATCGGCAGCAGCAGACGCGAACGGACGGGGCGGACGGTCCGCCGGGGAACGCTGAGGGACCGTGCCGCACCCGCCGCCTGAAGACGATCCGCCCCGGTGCGCTTCGGCGACACGCCGAGCCCGCGCCAGGCGGGGAGCGGCCGACGGTGCGCATCGTGGATTCACGGCGAAGACGAGCCGCCCATCCGATGCCCGGGAACTGCACGCCATTGGGGGATTTCTCCCTAATCAGCCCCGATGGTGGGTCGTTGAGCAGATGTCGATGATCGATTTTCGGCGGGCATCGGGCAAACTCGGAGGCGCCAACCGCACACGATCTCTTGGGAGTGAATGAATGCGCAAGATCCTGCCTTCCGCCCTGCTGGCCGCCAGCGCCGTGGGCGCCCTGCTGGTACTGCCCGCCGGCACCGCCAATGCCCTCACCCCGGCCTGCCAGGCCGCCAACGACATCCTCGGCAGCTACGGTTCGCTCGGCCCGAGCCCGCAGCAGAAGCAGGAGGTCGCCGACCGCCTGCACGCCATCGACGCCAGCGGCCAGGAGCGGTGGGCGATCGACAACTACGCCGACGCGCTGGCCAAGGGCGACGTCGCGCTGGTCGGCAACAACGCGGCGATCCTGAACGGCGTCTGCCAGACCGGCCAGTAGTTCTTCCTGCTCCGCAGCACACTTCGGGCCGGGACACGCCAGGTGTCCCGGCCCGAAGTGTGACGGTCGGCCGGCAACGATGCACTGCCCTCTACCTGGGCACGGGACTGGTGCCGGCCGCCGATCCCGAAGCCGTTGAGCCACCAGTCCCGGCGGCCGCTCAGCTCGACCAGGAACTGAGCGACACCCTGCGGACCGCGTTGCCATTCGAGATTCCGCTCGTTCCCGAAGACGGTGCCTGGCAGATCGTTCCGAGCTGGATCTGCCAGTTCTTCACCGCCGCCGAACGTCCCGCGGCCTGCGATGCATCGCCGACCCACCAGGGTCAGTTGACCAGGCGCGCGTGCTCTCCCCAATACCGTTCGCGCAGGTCGCGTTTCAGGATCTTTCCGGCTCCCGACACCGGCATGGCGTCGACGATCTCGACGCTGCGCGGGGCCTTGTAGCCGGCGATCAGCTGCCGCGTGTGATCGCGGATCTCGGCCGGGGTCACCGAATGGCCGGGCTTGCAGACGATGACCGCGTGGACTCGTTCACCCCATTCCTCGTCGGGGACGCCGATGACGGCGACCGCGGCCACGGCGGGGTGTGCGGCGACGGCGTTCTCCACCTCGGCGGAGTAGACGTTCTCACCGCCGGACACGATCATGTCCTTCAACCGGTCGACGATGTGGAGGAAGCCCTCGGCGTCGAGGTAGCCGCCGTCGCCGGTGTGCAGCCAGCCCGCGCGGAGCGCGGCGGCGGTCTCGTCGGGCTTGTTCCAGTAGCCGAGCATGACGTGGCCGCCGCGGGTCACCACCTCGCCGACCGCACCCGACGGCACGTCCTGCCCGTCACCGTCGACAATGCGGATTTCGCTGTGCGGCACCGCCTTTCCCGCCGAACGCAATCGGCCGGCCCGGTGCTCGCCCGGGCCGAGCAGGGTGATGATGGGCGAGGCCTCGGTCTGGCCGTAGGCCTGGGTGAATCCGGCGCGCGGGAACAGCCGCATGGCCCGCTCCAGCACCGCCTCCGAGATCGGAGACGCGCCGTACATGAGGTGCTCGACGCTGGACATGTCGAATTCGGCCGCCTGTGGGTGATCGGCCAGCAGCTGGATCATCACCGGCACCAGCACGCTCGAGGTGACCCGGTGCTGCCGAACGGAACTCAGTACCGCCACGGGGTCGAAGGCCGGAACCGTCACATGGGTGCCGCCGACGATGAGCACACCCAGCCAACCGGCCAGATCCGCCAGGTGGAACATGGGCGCGGCGTGCAGGAACACCGTGTCCTGGGACATCAGGTAGCCGGTGGCGACGCCGCCGAGCGCGGAGGTCATCAGATTCGCGTGGCTGAGCATGACGCCCTTGGGGAATCCGGTGGTGCCGCCGGTGTAGAAGATTCCGGCCAGCGCGTCACCGCCGCGGCGGGCGTCGGCGATGGGCTCGGCCGCGGCGATCAGCGTCTCGTAGGACTCCATGCCCTCGGGCGTCGCGCCGTCACCGCAGTGGATCACCGTGGCCAGTCCGTCGTACCGCTCCCGCAATGCGGGCACCAGGGCCGCGAAGGCGTCGTCCACCAGGAGGACGCGGCTGTCGGAATCGGCGAGGCTGTAGGCGATTTCGGCGGCGCTCCAGCGGATATTGACCGGATTGAGCACCGCGTCCGCCCAGGGCACCGCGAGCAGGTACTCGTGGTACCGGTCCGAGTTCAGCGACAGCATGGCCACCCGGTCCCCCGGCCCGACCCCCAGCCCGCGCAGCGCCCCGGCCAGCCGGGACACGCGATCCAGCACCTCACGATTGGTGCGGGTCCGCTCGCCGCAGATGGTCATGATGCCGTCGGGCCGCTGCTGAGCGGCGCGGTGCAGCCCCTGGGTCAGGTACATCGGGTAACCCTTCGTCGAACAACTGTGGTCGGTGTCACGAGTATTCGCGGGCACTGTGACGTGCGCCATGGAGATGGGGTTCAATTCCAGGTCGCCGGATTGTTGATTTCTCCAAGACACCGGTCGTAGGGTCGGGACACCATGAGTTCGAGTCGGGTGAGCGCGAAACAACGGATGATCACCGGGGTCCTGGACCGGGTCTCCGAGGCGTCCGAGCGCGTGGTCGCCCGCGCCCGCGCCGAGATGCCGGTCTACGCCCGCCTGTCCGCGACGACCGTCGTACGCAGCACCGAGGCCATCCTGCAGCGGCTGGCCCGGGCCCTGCTCGACTCCCGCCCGCTGCTGGCCGACGATCTCGACGCCCTGCGGGATTTCGGTGAAACCCGTGCCCGCCAGGGCATTTCACTGGCGGACGTGCAGAGCGGCTGGCGTATCGCGGTGCGCGAGATCCTGGCCGAGCTGACCGCGGCCGCCCATGCCGGCAAGGTTCCCGACCGCGTGCTGCTGGAGTCCATCACCGACCTCCTCGACCTCGTCGACCAGGCCTCCATCGCCTTCAGTTCCGCCCATCGCGAGGTCGAGATCGCGCTGGCCCGCCATGACGAGCAGTTCCGCGCCGAGGTCACCCGGGCCCTGCTGCTGGGCACGATCGGCCCAGCGGAGCTGCAGATTCGCGCCCAGCAGCTCGGCCTCGACGTCGACGGCGAGTACCGCGCGTACCGGTCCCGCCCGGATGAGGGACCGACAGTGCCTGCCCTGCAAGGTATTTCGACTGCGCGCGGGTTCGCCACCACGGTGGACGGCGATCTCGCGGGCTTTGTGGAAAACTCCAGCAGGCTCGAGGGATCCCGCCTGATCGCCTACGGCCCCGCCACGCGCATCGCGGACCTGGACCGCTCCTTCCGCCTGGCCACCCGGGTCCTCGCCACCGCCCAGCTGTTCGACCTCACCGGACCGCTGGACCTCGATCGCGTCGGGCTGCTGCCCGCCATCGCCGCCGACACCGAGCTGGGCGCCGAACTCGTGCGCCGCTACCTCGACCCGCTCGGCCCCGGCGAGGCCGCCCGCACCCTGATCGACACCGCCGAGTGCTTCCTCGACACCGGCATGCGGGTCGACGCCACCGCCGAGCGACTCATCGTGCACCCCAACACCGTTCGCTATCGCCTGTCCCGTTTCGAGGAACTCGCCGCGACCGATCTGCGCGGCGCGGGCACCGCACTACAGGTCTGGTGGGCGATCCAGCACCGCCGCGCGACCGGTCACGACTGAGCACGCCACCGGGGGCGCGGGAGCCACCGCGCCCGCCGCACTGGCGGTTCCCGCGGTGCCGGATACCGGTGCCCGGCATCGAGACCACCGGACCGTGCGAGTTGGGCGCGCAGGTGCTGACCTCACGGCGTGGTGAGGCTGCGCAGGGACGGCACAGCCTGCCGTACGAATTTCCCGGCCACGCTTCCGGTTCGCGGCGATCGCCGCCGAACCGGGACTGGAATCGAGCGGGCGAACGTGGGTATAGTTGGCACACGCAAGTAGTTGCACGTGCTAAGTAAGTGTGAGAAGGAACCGATAATGGCTCACACCACCCACGATCCCGATACCAGCACCGACCTGTCGGACGCCGGGGCACTGGGGGATGCCGACGCGCTAGGGGCGCAACTGGTTCGGCTCCTCCGAGCCATCGGCCGAGCCAAGCATCGGGTGATCAAACACGGTCCCGAAGGACTCGAACAGCTGGCCTACGCCATGCTGTTCACCCTGGTCCACGACGGGCCACAACGCACCGGGAAACTCGCCGAGCTGCTGCACGCCGAGATCTCCACCATCAGCCGGCAGAGCCGGAACCTGGTGCGCCACGGGCTGGTCGAGCGCGGCGCCGATCCGATCGACGGACGCGCGTGCGTGCTCAAGGCCACCGCCGACGGGGAACGCGTCTTCGCCGAGAACCGGCGGCTGCGCAATCTCTGGATCGCCGAAATGCTGGCCGACTGGTCCACCGCCGACCGGGCAGCGTTGACCGGTCTGCTGGCGCGGCTCGTGGACGGCATCGAAAAGACCACCGCACCAATCGATTCGAAACAGGGCATCGACACATGACAACAGCGACGACCGACGCGCACGCAGGCGCACCGGCAGGCGCTCCACCCCAACTGTCGCATCGGCAGATCCTCACCATCCTGTCCGGCCTGCTGCTGGGCATGTTCCTGGCCGCGCTGGACCAGAACATCGTCAGCGTGGCGATCGTCAAGATCGCCAACAGCCTGCACGGGTTCGACCAGCAGGCCTGGGCCACCACCGCCTACCTGATCACGGCCACCATCAGCACCCCGCTCTACGGCAAGCTGGCCGACATCTACGGGCGAAAGTCCTTCTACCTCACCGCGATCGGGCTGTTCGTCATCGGCTCCGCGGCCTGCACCTTCGCCACCTCCATGTACGAGCTGGCGGGGTACCGAGCCTTCCAGGGCCTGGGCGCGGGCGGGCTCATGTCGCTGGCCATGACGATCATCGGCGATATCGTTCCGCCCCGCGAAAGAGCCCGCTACCAGGGCTATTTCATGATGACCTTCGGTATCGCCACCGTGCTCGGGCCGGTGCTGGGCGGCTGGTTCTCCGGCTTCGACCACCTGTGGGGGATCGAGGGCTGGCGCTGGGTGTTCCTGGTGAACGTGCCGATCGGCGTGCTCGCGCTCGGTGTGGTGGCGCGCGTGCTCAACGTGCCGCACCAGCGGCGTGACCTGCGGGTGGACTGGGGCGGCGCGGTGGCGCTGGCCATCTGCGTAGTGCCGTTGCTCATCGTCGCCGAACAGGGCCGCGGCTGGGGCTGGGGTTCGGGCCGGGCGCTGGTCTGCTACGCCATCGGGCTCGTCGGCCTGGTGTTGTTCCTCGTCGTCGAGCGTCTGATGGCGGACGCCGCGCTCATTCCCTTGCGGCTGTTCAAGAATTCCACCTTCACGGTGTGCATCGTGGGCGGTTTCATCGTCGGTATCGCCATGTTCGGCGCGATCTCCATGGTCCCGCTGTACATGCAGGTGGTGCGCGGCTTCTCGCCCACCAAGGCGGGTCTGCTCATGCTGCCGCTGGTGGCGGGCATCATGATCGGATCGCTGGTCTCCGGTCAGGTCACCAAGCGCACCGGGCGCTACAAGATCCTGCCGGTGCTGGGCACGTTCATCATCGCCTGCGGCGGTGCGCTGTACGCGACGGTGCAGTACGACAGCGCGCTGTGGCAGCCGCTGGTCTACGGCGGCATCATCGGTCTCGGCCTGGGCGGCTGCATGCAGACGCTGATCATCGCGGTGCAGAATGCCGGGCCGCGTTCGGATATGGGTGTGTCGACCGCCGCGGCGACCTTCTTCCGGCAGGTCGGCGGCACGCTGGGCGTCGCGGTCTTCCTGACGATCCTGTTCAACCTGT
Organism: Nocardia sp. NPDC004123; assembly: GCF_053603795.1. NCBI lineage: Bacteria > Bacillati > Actinomycetota > Actinomycetes > Mycobacteriales > Nocardiaceae > Nocardia > Nocardia sp. NPDC004123. The sequence goes on along the minus strand of NZ_JBSGGG010000025.1, from coordinate 77,085 downwards.
TGCCGCACAAGATCACCGACGCGTTCGGCGGACACCTGCCGCCCGGATTCTCGGCCGACAAGCTCTCCAGCGTGCAGTCCAATACCGCGGGCATCGCGGCGCTGCCGGCGCAGGTGCGCGACCCCATTCTGATCGGGTTCACCAACTCGATGCACGGTGTGTTCTGGGCCGCGGCGGGCGTGGCCCTGGTGGCGTGCATAGTGCTGCTGTTCATGAAGGAGATCCCGCTCCAGGAGGCCCCGGCCGCTCCGGCCCCGGCCACCGATCCCCTGGCCACGCAGTCCGACCCGGCGGTCGCGGCGCGGCAGGCCGAGGCCGAGTGGGCCGAGGACCAGGTATGGGAGGGTGCGGCCCAGGCGATCTCCCAGCCCGAGCCGGTGCTGGCCGCGGCCGCGGCAGCGCACAGCTCGATTGCCAACGGGCACAGCGTCATCGCGAACGGTCACGCCCTGCTCGCCGGTGAGCACGCGGCGGCCGACGACCCGGTGGCGCAGCGGATCGCGACCGCCGCACTCGGCGGGGCGGACGGCTCGTCGATCGGCGGCCGGATCCAGCGGACGGACGGCAGCCCCGTCCCCGCCGCGGCGCTCACCCTGATCGATCAACGCGGGCATCAGGTTTCGCGCGCCACCGGCGGTGACGACGGCCGCTATCGCATCGACTCGCCCGCTACCGGCAGCTATGTGCTCATCGCTTCGGCGAACGGGCACATGCCGACCGCGGTGAACGTGTCGATCAACGGGCGGTCGCCGGAACTGGACCTCACGCTGGAGGGTTCGGGCGAACTGTCCGGCACCGTCCGCGCCGCGGGCGGCGAACTGCTTGCGGGCGTGACCATTACGGTGACCGATCTGCACGGCGAGGTGGTCGGCGCGGCCATCTCCGGTGACGACGGTGGTTATGTCTGCCACGGCGTCGGAGCCGGTACGTACACCCTGGTGGCGGCGGCCGAACGCCTGCGCCCGACCGCCACGGCACTGGTGGTGCCCGCCGGTGGCCTGCTGCGCCACGACATCGAACTGACCCCGACGGCGGCGCTCACCGGCACGGTCCGGGGCGACGGCCGGACGGTGGCGAACGCCGAGGTCACCGTACTGGACGCGGCGGGCACGCCGGTCGGGACCACCCGCACCGACGCGGACGGCCGCTACACGCTCACCGATCTGGACGCGGGCGCGTACACCGTCGTCGCCCGCGGCTATCCGCCGGTGACCAGCCGGGTGACCGTGCTCGGCGGCGAGGTCGAGCACTCCGTCGAACTCGGCTACGACCTGGAAAGTACCGAGCCCGAACGGGTTCCGGCGGAACAGGGCGAAACCGAGCTCTACGCAACGAGTTCCGACCCGGCCGCGGAGTTGCCGTGACCGGCCTGACCGCCGAGATCCGCGGTCCGGAGGGCTGGCCGGTCGCCGAGGCGGTACTCACCGTCACCGACCTCGACGGCCACCAGCTCGCCCGGGCCGCCGCCGATGCGACCGGGGCGGCGGCCACCGCGCCGCTGCCCCCGGGCACGCACACCGCGGTCGTCACCGCGCCCGGCCACCAGCCGGTCGCGCTGATCGCCCGCATCTCGGCCACCGGCGCGGGCACTCTCGGCGAAATCCGCCTGGAACGCTCCGCCGACGCGGTCACCACCCCGCCGCCGGGCCCCTGGACCATCGACCCGGCGCACTCCACCGTCCTGGTCACCGCCCGCCACCTCGGCATCGCCGGCATCAAGGCCCGCTTCGCCGAGGTCGGTGGCCGACTCGATATTGCCGAGATCTTCGAGCGCACCACCGGATACGCGGAAATCAAGGCCGCCACCGTCGACACCGGCATCGCCATGCGCGACGACCACCTGCGGTCGGCGGACTTCCTCGATGTCGAGCGCTTTCCGCTGATCACCTTCCGTGGCACGGGATTACACCGCACCGGCCCTACCGGCTGGTCGATGCCCGGCGCCCTGACGCTGCATGGCCGCACCCGCCCCACCGAACTCACGGTCACCTACGGGGGCTACGGCCCCGACCCGTGGGGTGGCGTCCGCGCGGCCTTCCACGCCGAAACCCTCTTGCACCGGGAGGATTTCGCGCTCGACTACAACGTCATGGTGCAGGCGGGTATCGCCGCGGTGGGCACCACAGTGCGTATCGAACTGGACATAGAGCTCGTCCAGGGAGACCGGTTACCCGCGATGTAGCGTGGACGCGCTCGATATGTCTACCCGGTGAGTATGAGGACATCCCCGGCCCTGGGAAGTCGGAATCCGGGGATGCCACAGGATCCTTGCAGCTCCTTCCAACTATGCGGAGGCGTCAGCCCGTGGTCTCAGATGCACCAGACCACACTGCCCAGGGGGAAGCAGATAGCAATTGATCCATCAGCGGGAGTAACCGCGGTCGATGTCGAACTCGGCGTTGCGGCCGAAGCTGCCGGAGCTGCGATAGCGCCCAACGGCAGGGCAATAGCGATTGCGGCCACGAACTTGATCATTTTGCTGGACATATCTGTTCCTCGATGTCGAGTGACTTGTCCAGTGCAGCCGGGCAACCTCGGTGATTGCCGCCGAGCCGCTGCGCTGGTGCTTGAGCGGCGAAGTCTGCTGAAGCAGACAGTGGTACGACTGCTGTCGCTCGCTTCGCCGCTCTCGGAAGCGGCTCATGACGCACTTCGTCGTTCTCGACCCCGACCAGTTGTCATGGTCCTGATGACGAGCGATAGCCACACGGTGAAGTTGCCGAACCAGATCCTGTGTGGGAATGGTCCGGTGCCAGGCACTGTCACTACCACGTCGACCTGGCGGCTCCGGTAGCTGTGTCGACCGAAGCAACGTCCTCTCCACAGTTTTTGAGAAAGGACGATCTTCAGGCTAACCGCGATCGGCCAGCATCCGCTAGGGGCCAGAAGTCTTCATTCGTAGGTCACCACTGCCGACCAGCTCAGACTGCTCAACCGCCGAGATTGGTCAGTGTCCGCACGATCATGAACACGGCGGCTACGCCGAAGCAGCTGAGTCCGACGACCCATACCTTGAACATCTGCCGTATCGGGATCAGCTTGCCCACCAGCCCCGCGTCCAGGTCGGCGATGTCCTGTTGCCTCGCGAATGCCGAGCCGTGTGCGCCCCAGGTTCCCACGTCGAGTTCAGTTTGTTCGAATCGCTCCAGCCAGAGCTCATCCTTGCGGCCGGCGAGGCGATGGCTTGCCATCAGCATGATCGAGATGATCGAAACGATCAGCGCGAGAAGCGAGGAGGCGATCCGCGCGACGGGGTCGTTGCCTGCTCCCATCGCAATACTGAACAGGAAGGCCTGGGCGGTCAGACTGAGCGCAGGCACCTGCCAGAGCAGATTCTCGTATTGCAGGTGCCGGTCCGCCACCGCGAAGTAGAGCAGCTCCAGATCAGGCGAACGCGGCGAAGGTGGCTCGTTCACGAAAGCCTCCGAGACCGATCGCCCTCGTCGCGGCGCTCGCCGATCAGTCCGGCGCGGGCCAGGAGCAAGCAGCTGACCACGAGCACCCAGACCGGGAACACCAGGGTCAGCCAGCGGCTCATCTCGCTGCCGATCAGCAGCACCAGGGCGGCCAGATAGCTGAGTACGACGAGCCAGCGGGGCATGAGCCTGGTCTTCGCCCAAATCGTCGCGAGCGAGATCATGAACACCGCGGCCATCCGCAGTGCGTAGGTTTGGCTCGCCGAGATCACCATCATCCTGGCGAAGTTGATCACCTCGGTGCGGGCGGGCGGATCGGTGACGCTGTTGTTACTCGTCACAAGACCGGCAATACCGGCGGTCGCGACGAACATCATTGCGACGAAGAGCAGTCCGCTGCACAGGAATACCGTCAGGAAGAACCGGTCTTCGTGGTGTCCGAACCCATCGCGGACGACGCCGATGAACCACAAGAAGCTGATTCCGGCGAATGGCATCAGCACGGTCGCCGTGGTGAGCGCGCCGCGCCGGCTCTGCAGCCATTGCGCCGAATCCTCGACATGGTCGGGCATTTGGATGCGAATCAGGACCAGCGTTGTACCGAGTAATATCGCGAAGAGCACCCCGGCCAGTGCGGCGGCTCGCGGCGTTGACAGTTGACCCAGAGGTGGCGCAGGCTTGCTCTGTTGCGACGGAGTCGGCATAGGGTCATCCTGCCAGAATGGGTTGCCTGCCCCGAGAATTCGGCGGTATCGCTACCGCGTAGAGCGGTCGGGCAGCCTAACAAAACGACAACAGTTTCCGGCCCTGGCCTCAGCCGATTCACGGCATCCATATTCGGTGCCGAATGCAGGTTACGACACGGTCTCAATAGGTGGCTTACTGCGAAAGGTGTGGACAACATGCCATCCGCCGATCAGGACTGGAGTAAACCAGCAGCGCTGGCCATTCCCAAAGAGGGCTACTTCGAACTGCAGCGCGGTAGATACGGTCCCATCTATCCACGGACCCCCGCCTGTTACGGATTCTCGATCATTGCCAAGGTGAAACCCGGCCGGGAAGAGGCCATCCGCGCCCACGGCAAGCGGATCCAAGACGCGGTGGCCGCAAGCCCGGACGTATTGGCACCGCTCCGGCTGCACTACCTGCGGTGGCTGCTGTTCGACGTCGGCTTCGGACTGTACTTCCAGTATCAGGGCATCTTCGACACCGATTTCGACAAGTACACCGAAGACGCGGTGATGCTGTTCTCGCAGACCGGTATCGACACCGTTTTCACGAACCTCGAGGGATTCCCGGAGGACTGGAAGGAAAATCCGGAGTCATTCGTGGAATTCGTTCGCAAACACCAGTTTCCGAGCTTCCTCGAGTACGGCGAGTACCCCTACGCCACCGCTGACGAGATCAAGAAGGCGCTGCGGGCGAAGGCGGCGTTCTCCGACATGCTCGATCAGATGCAGTAGCCCGGGGCCATGCTCGAGCTCGAGGATATTCAGCACATCCTGCTGACCCGCACCCCAGCGGTGACCGGGCGCTATGAGTTCCTGTCCTTCGACGACCCCGCCGGGGGCCGAGCCTGGTTGACGCCGCTGCTGGACCGGGTGCAGTCGGCCGCGGACGTGCGCGCCACGATGGACAGTTCGCAGCGCTGGATCACGCTGGCCTTCACCTGGAATGGGTTGCGGGCGCTCGGGGTTCCAGACCGAGCGCTTGCCACCTTTCCCGACGAATTCCGGGAGGGCATGGCCGCCCGGGCCGACATCCTGGGTGACACCGGCGCCAATCATCCCGACAACTGGGTGGGCGGGCTGGCCGGTGCCGACCTGCACGCCATCGCAATCCTGTTCGCCCGCACCGAGGATGAACGACTGCGCTGCACGGCCGAACACGAGAAGCTGGTGGCCGGCTGTCCGGGTGTGCGCGTGTTGTCGTTCCTGGATTTGAACGCGACACCGCCGTTCAACTACGCCCACGACCACTTCGGGTTTCGCGACCGCTTGTCCCAGCCGGTGATGCAAGGATCCGGGGAAGAACCGACCCCGGGCTCGGGCGCGTCCCTGCAACCCGGTGAATTCATCCTGGGCTACCCCGACGAGGAAGGGCCACCCCACGGGCTGCCGCAGCCGGAGGTCTTGTCCCGCAACGGCAGCTACATGGCCTACCGGCGGCTGCAAGAACACGTGGGTGCATTCCGGGAATTCCTGCGTGAGCACGCCGACACGCCGGACGGGCAGGAGCTCCTCGCCGCCAAGATCATGGGCCGTTGGCGCAGCGGCGCGCCGCTCGTGCTGTCACCGGACCACGACGATCCCCAGCTCGGTGCAGATCCCTTGCGCAACAACGACTTCAACTACAAACAGATGGACCCGCACGGTTACGCGGTGCCGCTGGGCTCGCATGCGCGCCGACTCAACCCGCGCGACACCGCGCCGAACATGAACCGGCGCAGGATGATTCGCCGTGGCGCCACCTACGGACCGGCGCTGCCCGAGGATGCGCCCGACGACGGCGTGGACCGGGGCATCGCCGCGTTCATCATCTGCGCCAGCCTGGTTCGCCAGTTCGAGTTCGCCCAGAACGTCTGGATCAACGACAAGGCATTCCACGAACTCGGCAATGAGCACGACCCCATTTGCGGCGCCCAGGACGGCACCCTGGAATTCACCATCCCCAAGCGCCCGATCCGAAAGGTGTTCACGGGCCTGCCCGCCTTCACCACTCTCAAAGGCGGGGCGTACTTCTTCCTGCCCGGGATCAGCGCCCTGCGCTACCTGGCCACGCTCGAAAACCGAGAGGTGACCTCATGAGCAGCCTGCCGACGGCACGCACCTACAACCAGAGCCACATTCCGCGCACGGCCGATGGGCGGCGGCGGGTCAGCATCTACTGGACGTGGAGCTACCCCTGGGAAGCCCAACGCGACCCCGCCGAAATCTACAATCGCTTCTCCACGATGACCGAGGTACGCAACGTCACCTGGCCGGCCTACGAGACCCCCGACTACGACAAGGACCATTTCCTGCAGGGTATCGCCGGCACCCTCGAGCTGTTCCACCGTTCGACACTGGATTTCCAACAGCTGGCGGGGCAGGCCACCGGCCATCCCGTCGCGGTCTTCCAGCGCATCGATCAGGCCGGCTACTTCCTGCCCATCGACGAACGCATCCTGGCCGACACCGACACCCTGATGGTGTTCGGGCTCGACCATGTCCTCGCCGAACAGCAGGCCGCGCCCGAGGAGATCGACGCCATCCGTGAGTGGTTGCAACGGGAGGGCACCTGCCTGCTGCTGGCGCCGCACCACGACGTGGGCTTCACCGACGACAACGCGCAGCGACAGATCGAATACGAGCATCACGGCGATCCGCTCGTGCCCCGCCAGCAGCGATTCGGCCAGTACACGCGCTCGCTGATGAAAGCGCTCGACGTGCCGGTGCACAACATCTGGGGCCTGCGCCCGGCAGTCGTCGAAGGCACCGATCAGATCGCCCCCGTCACCGCGTTCCGCGACCTGGACACACCCCGGCTGCTCGACCAGGTCACCACATTCAACTTCCACCCCCATCTACCGCACTACGAACTCACCGCACCCGAAAGCGACTCGCTCCGCGTACTGGCCCGCCAGCGCGTCGACCCCCACCGACCGCATCCCTTCACCACCGCCGGAAACACCGAATTCAACACTTTGATCTGGATGCCGCCCGCCGGCCCGCGCGCCGGCGACATCCTGCTCATCGACTCCACCAACTTCACCACGCTCTTCGGCGGCACCGACAGCCTGCGACACCTCTGGCACAACCTCGCCACCATGAAATGACCTGCGGCGAGGCTGGGGTGAACAGCTCCGACGAGCCCATGACAGTGGTTGGTCCAGGCTGTGGAGAGCCCGGTGCCATCGTGAGCCGCAGTCATGCCTGCCCAGTTGATATCGAACTCCGGTCCCCGATTCGGCGAGACTTGTGCGGCGGTCGCCGTACGCGTCCCGTGAAGGTGAGTCCGGCCAACGGCCCGGCGGGGGTACCGGGTGAGCCGGCGCTTACTCCACCACACACCCCGCGGCTTGTGGGGTGCCCGCGAAGCGGTCGGCGAGGAAGTTCATGCCGCCGAGTGCTTCGCCCGCGGCGGCTCCGATGTGCGTCGGGAACAGCGAGTGGATCGCGGTGAGGGTGGCGCCCAGAGCGCAGTAGGTATCGACGAGGGCGGTGTAGCCGGCGACGGGGATCTTCTCGTCGGCGATGCTGTGGTACAGGTACAGCGGGGTGTCGGGGGCGGTGCGGCCGAGTTCATTGGGCAGGGCGGCGTTGCGGAAAGCGGGCTGCGCCAACAGGTTCGGGACTGTGGCGAAATCGTCGACGTGGACGTCAGAGTATTCCTGAGACAGATCCGCACCACAGCCGGAGGTGCCCGCGGCAAGCAGCGCGCGGCGGCCCCGGTCGTTCAACAAGTCGGCCAATCGGGAGGCGGGTTCGTTGCGGGCCAGCCCGAGCAGCATCAGTATCGCCCCGGCGGCGCTGTCGGCGCGTTGCGCGACGGCCGGGAGATCGGTGGGGATTCCGCCGGCGCTGGTGCCGACCAGTCGCACGTCTGGTGCGTATTCCCGGCGCAACTGTGTGGCCCACAGGGTCGCGAAGGCTCCGGCCGAGTATCCCCAGGCGCCGATTGAGCTCGAGGCATCGATGCCGGCCGGCGAGAACGACCGCGCGGCCCGGATTCCGTCCAGAACTCCACGCCCGGATGTCACGCCGTCGAAGAGCCGGGACTGCGGCCCTTCGTAGTCGCTGGCCACGACGGCCCATCCCCGCAGCAGTGCGTCCGCGATGAACGGCGCATCCTGCATGGCGCTCGCCATGTCGTTGTCGCTTCCGCCGCGCAGCGTGACCGACGGCGCGCACCGGGTGTCGAGACTGTTCTCGGGTACCTGGTACGACAACACCGGCCGCGGCCCGTTCCAGGGCACCGATGGCACTAGCACCGTGGTCACGTTCAACTGCGGATGCTCTTCGGAATCGGTTGTGCGATAACTCAATTGCCATGCCGACACCGGTACCGGCAGACCGAGCAGTGCGATCGTCCGCGCTCCGAGTACCGCGCCGTTCGGATGTGACGCGAGATCGGAGGGTGCGGCATAGAAGGGATCGTCACCGGGGGACAGCGAAGCGGCTCGCGCGACCGGCATCGACACCGCTGCCGGCAGCACGATCATGGCGAGTACGAGGGCCGCAAGCCATTGCAGGCCGATCCGCCACCACATCACTTGTTGCCCGGGCGTGCTGCCAACCGGCAGGCCGGGCGTATTGGTTGCCGAATACGCTGTGCGGCAAGCATTTTTTCGATATGTCGACAACATATGCCGGAATTCCATCACGCCTCCCGCGTCCACTAATCCGACGCGCAGGCACTCGGGGCCCGCACAATCAGTCGCACCAATTCGAGATCTAGATCACGGTAGCATAACGATCCCGCATTCGCAGCTTAACTTTCCGACAACGGTCGAGGCCGCCCAGTACGGCGGAGAAGGCTCGCCGGACCGAGCGAATACGAGCGCGGGTGCCCGGTCTCGACACGGCAGGCTATTGCTCGGCATACGCCGCTATCGCGCTGGCCTCTGGGCCGTGCACGTCGCGCGCACGGCAAAACCAGATGTCAGAGGCACAACCATGATGTGACCGGGCAAGTATGTGTGACGCTCCTGAGAATTTCTGCCTCGCCGAGCCGGTTTCAGCAAACGTCTGTAGTGTGCTGGTCCGAGACCCCGGAAATAGCTGTGCGGCGGAATCAGGGATGCGTACACGGAGGTCGCGGGCAGGAGATGCGATGCCGACAAAATGGTTACGATGGCTCGTTCTGGGAGTCATATCGGCAGCTGCATTCGCCACGTTGCCCATGGGATCGGCAAGCGCCGATCCGATCGACGACATTCCGGGTGGGCTGGAGTCGTTCTATCACCAGCCGCTGAACTGGACGCCGTGTAACGATGCGGTGCTCGACGGTGCGGGGGCTCAGTGCGCGGGCGTTGTCGTACCGCTCGACTACAACCGACCGGACTCGCGCACGCTGACCGTAGCGATCTCGCGTATCCCGGCCACCGACCCAGCCCGCAGACGCGGGATCATGCTGTCCAACCCCGGCGGTCCCGGCGGTCCGGGCCTGAGCATGATCGCCGACCTCCGGGATCGGCTCACACCGGATGTCCGCGCCCGGTACGACCTGATCGGCATGGACCCACGTGGTATCGGCCGATCGGACCGAATGAGTTGTGCGCTGCCGCTGCCCAGCATGTTGTTCTCGGCCGGCTTCGACGCCTTCGGCTACGCGCGCGACGCCACCCTGGCCGCCGCGTTCGCGGCTTCCTGCGTAATGCCCGATCCCGAGAAGGCTCGGTCCATCACCACCCGCAATACCGCCCGCGACATGGATGTCATCCGCAGCGCATTCGGCGAACCCGAGCTCAACTATTACGGCGACTCCTACGGCACCTACCTGGGCGCGGTGTACACGCAGATGTTCCCTCAGCACAGTGACCGGATCGTGCTGGACAGCGCCCTCGACCCGGACCGCTACTGGATCGGCACGTACCAGGACATGGGCGCCGTCAACGAGGCCGGGCTCGACGACTGGGCGATCTGGGCGGCCCGCCACGACGCCGACTACCACTTCGGCGACAGCGGACCGCAGGTCCGGGCCTTTGTCGAGGACCTGATCCGACGTGCCGCCGCGCATCCGGTCATCGGCAACGGCTATCTCATCGATGAACACACCGTTCCGATGATGCTGCTGTCGCTGTTGTCGAATCCGAAGAAGAACACCAACCTCGCCGAGCTCGTGCGGACCCTGGACGACGCAGTGTCCGGGCTGCCCATCGACATGGAACAGCTGAAAGCGAAGGTCAGCGGTCCCGTTGCGCTGGATGCGTCGGGCATGGCCGCGGTCATGTGCGGCGACAAGGCCGCACCCCGGGACCTGGCCTGGTATAGCCGGAATATCGACAGCGTCCGGGCGACCCAACCGGTGTTCGGCGCCTTCGCCAACAACATCACCGCATGCGCGTTCTGGCCGGACCCGGTCGAGCCACCCACCGCCGTGCACAACGCGACACCAGCCCTGATCCTGCAGGCAACCCGCGACACCCGCACCCCCTACCAGGGGAGCCTTGCATTGCACCAGGACCTGACAGCGTCACGAATGGTCACACTGGCAGACACCCGCGTTCACGGCCTCCTCGGCTCCAACCTGAGCCAATGCGTGAACGAGGTCGTCAATACCTACTTCCGTGACGGCACGCTCCCCGATGCCGACCTCACCTGCCAACGCGACTCCGACAATCTCCCCTGACCTGACCCCATGACCTCGGTCCGGGGAGTGTGAGAGCCCTTGCGGCCCACGAAGTGGGCAGGAAGGCTCGAAAACCATGGCAACACGCAAGAGTCACACCCCCGAGCAGGTCGTCCGCAAGCTGGGCGAGGCCGATCGGCTGCTGGGCGAGGGCAAAGACATCGCCGACGTGTGCCGGGACGCTGCAGATCACCGAGGCCACCTACTACCGCTGGCGCAACCAGTTCGGCGGGCTCGAGGCCGACGACGCCAAACGGTTGAAGGACCTCGAACGCGAAAACTCCACCCTGAAAAGGCCTCTCGCCGAGGCCGAGCTGGAGAAGGCAGCATTGCAGGAGATCGCCAAGGGAACTTCTGGACCCGGAACGCCGGCGGGCGGCCGTCGCGCATCTTATGCGCGTGCTCGAGGTGAGCGAACGGTTCGTCTGCCGGGTCACCGGGCAACACCGAAGCACCCAACGCCGCCCTCCGGCCGCGCAATCAGCCGCCGATCCCGATGCGGCACTGCGTGATCGGCTGCGCTAATGGGCGTGAGGTCATCCGCGGAAAGGGTCCGCCCCGCCTACCTCGAAGCTCGCGCCGAAGGCTGGACGGCAAACCACAAGAGGATCCAACGACTCTGGCGAGACGAAGGGCTACGGGTCAGGCGAAGCGGCGGGCCTTGGTTGCCAGCGCGACCCGGCCACGAGGGGTGATGCGGTAGCGGCCGCGGGGACGGCTCGGTGTGATGAGGCCACGGGATTCCAGGCGGGAGAGGGCATTTCGTGTGCGCCAGCTGGTCAGGGCGGCAGATTGCTGGATCTGCGGAGCGGTGAGGGTGTGGTCGGGGTGGAGGGTGGCGAGGACGGCGATTTCGGCGGGGGTCATGGGATCACCTGGTCGAGTGGGGGCGGTGGCGGCCGGTGGGATGGCCGGGCGGACAAGGGATGTCGAGGTGGCCGCCGGTGGACAGGGGCAGGCGCAGGGTGGTGGGGCGGGACTCGCGGCCGAGGCGGTACGAGTCCCACGCGGTGCGGGCGGTAATGGCGGTGCAGACCACGATGATGGACAGCAGCGCCCATGCGTCCCAGGGCATTTCGGACTCCCTTTTGCGAGGAATTCTTCGAGATTCGGTGTGGCGCGCCGTATTCAGTAGACACTGCGCGGGACGAATTGACACCATCGAATCGTGCAATTCATTCCAATTCGTTGGACATCCACCGAGGGCTATTCCAGTACGGCGCTTCCCAGATAGAGAGGCTAACGAAATGGCGGGATCGACATTGCCCCGCAGGGCATTTGGACGTGCACTCCGAACCTTTCGCATTCAGGCCGGAAAGGGGCAACTCGCGGCCGGTCGGCACATCGAAATGTCACCCCAGAGCGTCGGCCGCCTGGAGGACGGCCAGCGGGTCAAGATGTGCACAGCACAGATCAGGGACCTACTCGAGTTCTACGGCGTCCCCAATCCGAGCCCGAAACGGGACGAGGTGCTGCGGTTGTGGGAGGAGGTCAAGCAACAGGATCTCATCATGAAGGCGCAGGGCGGCACCGCCGGCTGGTGGCGGGCCTACAGCGATCAGTTGGATGCGCACTTCGATCATTACCTGAGACTGGAGGAAGAGGCGGATCACTTGACAACGCATCAACTTTCGCTGGTACCGGGCCTGTTGCAGACCGCTCAGTACCGCCGAACCCTCATCAGCTTCGCCGAGCTAGAGCTGTCCGCCGTCGATATCGAGCGCCGCCTCGAGTTCTCCGCACGGCGGCAGGCGCGGCTCGAACAGGACGACTTCCGGCTCGACGCGCTGCTGTCGGAGGCGGTGCTGCGACATCGCCCTGGCGGACCGTCCGTCATGGCCGCACAGCTGCGGCGGCTCAGCGAAGCCGGCGAGCGCGAGAACGTATCGATTCGAGTGGTGCCATCCGCCACCGAAAACAACTGCGGTCTGGTGGTGCGGTCATTCACGCTGCTCGAATTCCCGCCACTCACAAACAGATTGGTCGAGCCGCCGGTCGTCTACATCGAAGGCTATGAAGGCGCGATCTATCTCGAACAGCGAGAGGTCATCGCCCGGCATCGGCGGGCCATCGACACTCTCCGGCAGGTAGCGTTGAGTGAGGACGCCAGCCGCGATCTGGTGTGGCGCATCGCGAAGGAGTGCACCGCGTGAGCTTCGACCTTTCCAACGCCCAATGGTTCAAGTCCAGCAAGTCCCCGAACGCTTCGGAGTGTGTCGAGATCGCCTTCGCCGACGATGCCGGGCTCGTCGGGGTCCGTGATTCGAAGGATCCGGGTGGGCCGGTGCTCGTCTTCTCCGGTGAGCAGTGGGATCGATTCCTCGGTAGTGGGATCTGGCGCTGAGATACAGCTGGTGATCTCGGCGGATGGAGGCGGAGATCACCAGCCGGGAATTTGCCCTGGTCGCTGAATATTTGCCATCGTGTAGGTAGTCCCCGGTTGGGGGCCCGGACGAGGGAGCCGTACCCGGTGTGCGACAAGACGGCCTTCGGAGGTTGTCATGTCGTGGCTGGTACTGGTCGTGTCCGGGGTGTTCGAGGCCGTGTGGGCCACCGCGCTCGGGAAGTCGGAGGGGTTCACCCGGCTCGGGCCGACCGCGGTGTTCGGGGTGGCGCTCGTGGTGAGTATGGCGGGGCTGGCCTACGCCATGCGGGGGCTGCCCGTGGGGACGGCGTACGCGGTGTGGGTGGGGATCGGAGCGGTGTTGACCGTCGTCTATTCCATGGCTACCGGTGGGGACTCGGTCAGCGCGGTCAAGGTGCTGTTCCTGGGCGGGATCGTTGCGTGCGTGATCGGGTTGAAGCTGGTCGGGTAGCCGCTATTTCGGGGGTTCCAGCCTGACCGCGTCCGCGGGGACGCTGGGAACCGATTGCACGGTCTGGGTTTTGGCGGCGGGGTCCGCGAGGAGCAGCCGCCAGTCCTCGGACGCCCAGAGCACCGTCTCGGCGGTCGCGGTGATGCTGGCGTCGGAGTAAGTGGCGTAGACGGTGAGGTCGGCGCGGTCGGGGGTGTAGGCGGTGAGCTTGTAGGCCGTGATGCGCGGGGCCACCACCGGGTTGGCGGGGGCGGTGATCGAGACCTGCGCGCGGGCCAGTACCCAGGAGTCCTTGGCCGGACCGGGAATCAGCGAAATCGCTGCCACCTGCGGCCATGCGCCGTCCGGGGCCAGTGACAGCCGGGTGCTGTGATTGATGGCGGCCAGCGCCGCTCCCTGCGGGGTGTGCGAGAAGCCAGCGGCGGTGGTGCCGAGTTTGCTGGGACCGTCGTGACTGCCGATGGGGAGTTGGACTCCCTGGTAATTCTCCCAGTGCACGTCGGCGGGCACACGGGCCGGGTCGACCGGTGTGGTAGTCGTTTTCGCGGCGCTCTGATCACTGATTCCGCAGGCAGCGACGCTGAGGACGGCTGCGGAGGCGAGCAGGGTCGCGGCCGCGGCGGCGAAAGTTTGCGCGTGGTGTGCTGGCTTGGCGCGCATGAGGATTCCTCCGGGTGGACCTGCGGGTGGTCGAGAAGTGTTGCGGTGAAGCCGGTTCGGATGACGCGCGGGCGGGCGACGTGTCGTGATCCTACGAGTGCCGGGAGCTGATCCACGAGTGTTGCTCGGCTCGGTTTAACAATTCGTCACTCCTGTAACGGAACCGGTTGTGGGGGCCCACGATCCGGGTAAGATCAGGGCCGCAACATGATCATCGCAGGTGGTGGGGTTCATGATGGATCATCGGGACCTGGTTCCGGTGGGCCACCTGTGTAGTCGGCCAGGGGTGCGGAATGCCATGGCATCCGGGGGATTCGGGCCGTGTGCCCGGTGCTGTCCATTCGGGGAAGGGGAATTGGGGACATGAAGACCACACGAACTTCGATCCTGTTGTCGATGCTGCCCATCGCGCTGGTGGCCGGCCAGGGCGTCGCCGCCGCGGCCCCGGGCCAGCCGGGCCTCGCCGTACCCGGCGACGGGCAACCGGGCCTGAGCACCCAGCCGCAACAGCCGCCCGCGAATTCCTTACCCAGCCCGGCGGATTACATCCCGGATCCGCCCATCGCTCCCCCGAACCGTCCCCGGCCGAAGCAGCAGACAACGCCGCAGCAGGACACCATCATTCAGCCGCAGACCCAGCCACAGGTCCAGCCGACTGAACCACAGGACACCCAGCCTGGTCAGCCCGCCGCGAATGCGCCGGAAGTGATGCCCGCGGACCCGCACAAGCTGCGAGTGGGCACGGGCGGCGTCGAGCTGCCGGACTGGATCGACACCAAAACTCGCGACAAGGCCCAGGCCTATCTCGATATGGCGGAGTGGCAGATCGCGGCCGCCTACGACCGATTGGGTTTCTCGCGCGAGGACTCAGACCGAATGGCCGCCTCCAGCACCATTGGTGCTGTGCTCGGCGCAGGCGGCACCGCAGCAGCGGTACCGATCGCGGCCGTTCCGATCGGTTGCGCGGCAGGTGCCGTAATTGGTGCGGTAGCCGGTGGCGTGATTGGTGGCGTCCCCACAGCCGGGATCGGAGCACCCGCTGGAGCAGTGGTCGGCGGCATCTCGGGATGCGTGATCGGCGGCGGTGCCGCCGCAGTGATCAGCGGCCCCTTCGTCATTGCCGGTGGAGCGTTGGCGGCCCTCGCAGCCGGCGCGCTCAGTGGCGGAGATGCCACCAAACCAGCGCCGGCCCTTCCAACGTCGCTGACCGATACCGCTGCGCAGGTGCCGGTTTCGGATCCGGTGACGGGTTTTCCCGGGGTACGGCCGGTTTCGGCGATCGCCGGATTGCCCGCGCCGATCGCGCAGGTGGCCGCGCCCGTGGTGCAGCAGGTCGCCACGACCGTCGAGCAGCAGGTCATGCCGGTGGCGCAGCAAGTCGCCACCATGGTCGAGCAACAAGTCGTGCCGGTCGCGCAGCAAGTTGCCACCACGGTTGAACAGCAGGTCGCGCCCGTCGCGCAGCAGGTCGCCACCACGGTCGAGCAACAGGTTGCGCCGGTGGTGGAGCAGGCGGCTACCGGGGTCGGGCAGCAGGTGGCCGCGGTGGCGCCGCAGGCCGCGCCCGTGGTCGAGCAGGTGGTGGACGGCGTGAACGCGCAGGTCGACTCGTTCCGCACCGCCGTGGCGCAGATGCCCCCGCTCACCCCCGAAGCCTTCATGGCCGCCCTGCAACCCGCCCCGCCGGGTGCGTGACCGGAACGGCACGGGCAACGCCGTGACTCCAGACACCAACGCCTCCGACTCCACCCCAGGCCACTTACCTCCCGCCACCCCCGACCCCACCTCCGCACCTCCGCATCCCGACCTGACCCGAACCGACCGCGCCCACGACTTCCTCGCCCTCGACCCCGATCCCGCCGTCAAGACATCTGCAACGGCCCGGGCCGAAGGTCACGAGGCCCAGGCCGAAAGCGCCGCGCCCCAAGCCAAGAACGGCGCAGCCCAGACCCAAAGCGGCACACCCCGAGTTGAAAACGGCGCAGCCCGGCCCGATAGCGCCACACCCCGAACCGAAGGCAGCACGGCCCCGGCCAGCAGCGCCACACCCCAGTCCAACGGCACCCCAGCCCAGCCCCAAAGCGGCACCCGCAGGACCGAATACGGCACACCCCGGATCGAAAGTGGCGCAGCCAGGGCCGAAAGCAGTACCACTCCACGCGCAGCCGACGGGGCACACCGAAGACCCGGCACAGCTCAGCGCGAGTCCGTCACAGCGCGCGAACCCGGCACAGCGCAAGAAGAATCCGCCACAGCTCAGCACCGAACCGGCACTGGTGGACGCGAACCCGATACAGGTCGGTGGGAACCCGACAGGGGTCGGCCGGAGCTGGGTGCGGCCGCACGGGTGATCGGCGTCGGGCATTCGGGAGTTGTTTCGGCTGGCGGCGGGGGTGCTCGGGGTACTGCCGGTGGGGTCGACGTGGGCTTGGGCGAGGGTGGCTTGGGCCGGGTTGGGAGCGAAGGTATGGACGGTCGAGGTGGGGCGGGGCGGCATCGGGCGGCGGAGGGTTGGGGAGGGTTCTCGGCGGACCAGGATAGGGGCGCCGGGGATGTGGGCGGAGACGTTGGGGATGCGGGGCCGAGTGCGGGGCGGCCGGTGATGCCGGTGCTGGCTCCCGGCGGTGGGGAGCCGGTGGGGGCGGTGGAGGCGGAGGCGCCGGGGTGGGCCTCGTGGCTGACGGAGGGGGCGATGCCGGCGGCGAGTGAGGCAGGGCGGCAGTCGGTTCGGGCGGACGAGTTGCGGGCCGAGGATCCGATGGCGGCGCTGGTGTCCGAGGCGCGGCGGCGGGCGGAGCAGACGCAGCGGCGGTTGCGGATCCGCAATCGGGCGCTCGCGATTGCCGGAGTTTCGCTGGCGCTGGTGCTGGTGGCGGTGGCCGGGTGGCTGGCGCTCACGCCGGGCGATTCACAGGCGCCGCAGGCGGTTCCGGCGACCAGTGCGGCAGGCCCGAGCACGTCCGGCGGGAATCAGCCGGGGCTGGTCACCTGGTGCCAGGAAGTCAGTACGCCGCAGCGGGTGAGCGGCGACACCGCCGGCGACCTCCTCAGTGGGCCCGGCGTCATCATGCACCTCGAATACGCCTGGTACGTGCTGCGCGACGTGGGCGCGGTGCGCGCCCTGCTCACCCCGGACGCCCGCGTCGCCCCGGAACAGGCCACCCGCGACGCGATTTCGGCCACCCCGGCCGGCACCAAGCACTGCGTCACCATCACCGGCGCGGACGCCGACCGCTGGAACGTCACCGTCGACGAGAAGCACCCGGACGGCACTCAGACCTCCTGGCAGCAGGTCATCACCACCGCCGCCCGTGACGGCCAGGTCCGCATCACCTCCATCGTCGCCGGAAGCCGGTGAGCCATGGTCGACATCGACGACCGGCTCCGCTCCACTCCCCCCGGTCCCCCCGCAACCCCCACACCCGGGCCCGGTCTCGAACAGCCGAACACGAGTGCGGAGGTGGAGGCGCGGCTGGTCGAGGCGGTGCGGGCGAGTGTGGCTGGGGGCGAGGGAGATTCGGGGCTCAGTGAGCTGATGCAGCCCGGGCCCGCGGGTTCGCCCACCGATGGCGTGCCGTTGCGGGGCGGGCAGGGGCGGCTGGTGCGGGCCGCCGTGCCGCCGGTGCTGGTGCTGGGCGGGTCGGGGGCATCGGGGGCCAGTACGACGGCGCTGGGGCTGGCCGCGGCGGCGGCCGTGGACAGTGACGGCGAGGTGTGGCCGGTGGTGGTGGACGCGACGCTCGGGGGCGGGGACGTGGCGCTGCGCGGGTGTGATGCGGCGGCTCCGGTGGGGAGCCTGCAGAAGTGGCTCGGCACACCGTATCCGGGGCTGGCATCGAGCGTGGGGGCGTGCTCGGGGCAGACGTCGACCGGGGTGCGGGTGTTGGGGCGGACGCCGGACCCGTTGCCGCGCAGGGAATCCCTGGTGTCGGTCGCGCGGCATCTCGAAAATGCCGGGCTGCTGGGGGTTTTCGATGCGGGCGCCCCGGTCACCAGCCGGTTGGCGGCCCCGCTGCTGGCGGACCCCCGGGTCGGGCTGGTGATCACCGTGGCCGCACGCCCCGACGCCATCAACCGCCTCCAGCCCGCCCTCACCTGGCTGGACGAGAACTTCAGCGAATTCGTCGTCGGCGATGCGGTCATCGTCCTCACCGAACAGGTACCCGGCTCGGCCGCAGCGGTTCTCGACCATGTACGCACCCACCTCGGCTCCTGGGTCCGTGCCGTGGTCCCGATCCCCTTCGATCTCCACCTCGCCACCGGCGGCCCCATCACCTGGCACCATCTCACCGCACCCACCCGCGACGCCTACCTCACCCTCCTCGGAGCGCTGCGATGACCACGCTCCACGACCCACGCCACGCCTCGCCGTCCCCGGACCCGCACGCCGCCCACACACCGGCACCGCGCGCCACCGACAACTCGGGTCCGGCACCGCACACTGCGCACAGTCCCTTCGATACCGACGAGACGGCCTCTGGTCGGCCCGCTGTGCCGAGCACCGCATGGCAACCACTGGGCGGCGGCGAATGGCGCAGCGGCACAGCATATTCCGACGTGCCTGCACCGACCCCGCCCGCGCCCACGGCTCCTCCCGTGCCGATGTGGCATCGAGCGGTGCCGAATCGGCCGCCGCGGCCGCCACTGGTGTGGCTGGTGGGCGTGCACGGCGGCGCGGGGGTCAGCAGTCTCGCGGCCAGTCTCAGCTGGGCGGGGGACGCGGGGCAGCGGTGGCCCGCGCGGATCGGGCTGGCGGGGGATCTGGATTCGCCGCTGGTGGTGCTCGTCGGGCGCAGTCATCTGCGCGGGGTGAATGCCCTGCATCGGGCGCTGCTGGCACATCAGGCCCGGGCCACGCCCGCCGGCAGTCAGGTGGTCGGCGTGGTGACCGTATCGGATTCGGCTCGGCCGCTGCCGATTCCGGTCGCGCAGCGGCGCGAGGAGATGGAAGGCCTGGCCGTCGCGCTCGGCGCCCGCACCTGGCGGCTGGGCTGGCTCGAACAGTGGCGCGCCCTCGAACCCTACGAAATGGCGGAATGGGATCCCGCCGCCGGTGGCTCACCGGTGGACGACGGGGATCCCACTCGTACTCCCCCGCAACCGGTTCGGCTTCTGGCCGAGCAGATCCTCACCGCGGCGCGCATTGCCGGGGCGCGGATCACCGAACGCGCGCAGCACGGCGCGGAATCAGCCAGTCCATAACCTGAACGAGGTGCGACGTGCATCGAAAACTGCTGCCCAGCGTGGGGTTTCGGAGTTCGGCACTCTTGACCGCGGCCGTCTGCATCGTGGCGACGGCCGCCGTCGGGCCTGCTGTGCTGAGCACGGCGGAAGCCCGGGGCGGGCCGCCAGACACCACGGTCCCCATCGACAAATGCCCGGCGCTGTTCGCGCTCGGCGTCCAGGGCACCGGCGAATCCTCCCCCGACGCCGCCGTCACCACCGACACCGGCATGCTCTCGGAAGTCTTCCGGCCCATGATGGCCGCCGCCACCGACGCCGGTCTGGTGGACCGGGCCTACGTGCCCTATGAGGCGTCCTTCGGCGGCGCGGTGTCGGTGTCCACCACCACCTACAGCCAGTCCGTCACCGGCGGCCTGGACCGGCTGCGGTCCATGGCCAAACAGGTCACCGACCGCTGCCCCAGCACGAAACTCGCCATCGCCGGGTACTCGCAGGGCGCGCATGTGGCCTCGCAGTTCGCGCAGGAGGTCGGCGCGGGCCAGAGCACCGTCCCGGCCGACCGGATCGCGGCCGTCGCGCTGTTCGGCGATCCCAACCGCAATGCCAACGCGCCGCTGTTCCCGGGCAAGCCGGATCAGAAGCTGCCCACCGCCGCACCCGGCACGGACGGCAAATCCGTGGCGGCACTGGGAGATCCGCCCGCCACCAAGACCGCGTCCGGGGCGGGCATCGCCCCCGACAGCGCCACCCTCGAGAACTTCGGCACCCTG
Source organism: Nocardia sp. NPDC004123 (assembly GCF_053603795.1). NCBI lineage: Bacteria > Bacillati > Actinomycetota > Actinomycetes > Mycobacteriales > Nocardiaceae > Nocardia > Nocardia sp. NPDC004123. The sequence continues at coordinate 56,907 of NZ_JBSGGG010000025.1, read as the reverse complement.
GTCGGGCGGGTCGCCGAATTCTGCACCGAGGGCGATCTGGCCTGCGATACCCCGGTGGGCGCGCCGCTGGTGCGGACCGTCGCCAATATCGCTGGGCAGGTGGAGATTTCGGCGGGCGACCCGATCGGCTCGCTGAAATCCATCGCGGAGGCGCTGGCCTACACCTCGATCAAGACCGCCACCTCGGTGGTGAACAACGACGTGTCCGGCAACTCGCTGTCGGATCTGTCGTACCAGCCGCAGAAGTCGATCTCGCAGCGCATCGCCGACGCCTCCAACCCGAACAACCAGGTCGACGTCCCGGGTGCGTTCCAGGCGCTGCTCAAGATCGGCACCATCGCCATCAATTCCATTGTGGCCGTGGTGAAGGACATCCTGACCCCGGCCAATATCACCGAGATCGCCACCGCCGGACTGGCCAACCCCCTCGCCGGGCTCGCGGTGTTCGGGGCCAAACTGGTCGGCGCGGTCACCAACCTGGTGCCGCCCACCACCATCAGCCGGCTCACCACCCAGGCATTCACGGCCGTCACCCAGAACGTCACCGACAACAAGGATCTGCTCGACATCACCACCTGGGTGCGGTACTGGGACACCGCTCAGAAGCACGACTACACCCACGCCCAGGGCGCGGGATTCGGCGAGAGCCCGACCGACTGGGTCGGCCAATGGTTCGCGGCCGTCGCCCATGACCTGTCCGGGGCCGCCACCCCGGGCGCCATTCCGGGGGGCGGCAGCGACAAACCCACGCTGGGAATGGATTTCGCGGGCACCTCGACGACGCCCACCAGCGTCGCACCCAACGGGCAGTTCCCGCTCGGCGGCGGCACCTCCACCGGCACGCCCAGCAGCGGCGTCCCGGTACTGAGCTTCTCCCCCGCCCCGACCACACCCACCACCAGCGGGGCGCCACTGATCCCCGACCTCAGCCCGCGGGCGACGCCATGAGCACCACCGAATCGGAGTCGCGGACAACGGAATCGGAGCCGCCCACCCCGCTGCACCAGGGCGCGCAGGCGTACACGGGCAGCTGGTCGGACTGGATCACCGGTGCGGCCGGGCCGGTGCGCTCCGGATACGGCGAGTACCCCGAGCAGTCCGGCGACCGTAGGGTCAACGCGGCCCGCCGCGAGAACTACGCGGCCGGTCCTGACGAGTACGAAGCCGACGAATTCGACGACGAGTACGACGATTTCGACGACGAGGACGAGTACTACGAGCCGCGATCCGCGGCATCGAATCCCCAGCAGGCGACCGGTTGGGCCGCCGCCGCGCCGGAGTACAGCGGGCCGGGCGCCCGGGCGGCCTCCGGCTCGTCCCACGCCCGGTCGATCGACGACCCGCCGGACACCCGGCAGCCGAACGTGGCCCACGCCCGGCTGGGCCGCGCCCGGGCGGGCGATCCGCCACGGGCGCTCACCGCCTACGACCCCGCCCGGCATGCCGCGGGCGCCGACGGTCCCCCGCCGGGCTACCCGACCGCCCGGCGCCCCTTGAAGCGGGCCGCGCGACCGGCCAGGCAGCGACCGAGATTCGCACTCCCCACGCTGAACGGCGGCCAGTGGGCCGTCCCCCTGCTCGGCCTGCTGGCCGTCCTCGCGGTGACGGCCGCGATCGCGGTCCAGATCGCCAAGGTCACCGGTGGCGACGCGCCCGCGAAGCCCCATGTCGCCACGCCTCAGGCGGCGCCCGCGGCATCCTCGCCCGCCGCGGCCTCTCCCACCGACCAAGCGGCGTCGGGCCTGCCCGCCAATCTCTGCCCCAACGAGGTGAAGGGCGGCAATGTCCGCGGCAACGGGCCCGGCAGTACCAAGTCCGGCCCGGACGCCATTCTCGCGCTGCAGAACCGCTACTACGTCGACCGCTCGGGCAAGGCGGTCCGTGAGATGTTCGCGCCGGACGCACCCACGCCGACCGTCGACCAGATCCAGGCCGGCATCGACAGCATCCCGGTGGGCACCACCTACTGCGTGCAGATCATGCCCGGCCCCTTCGACGGCCAGCACATCATGGTCGTCACCGAACAGCACCCCGACGCCAGCAAACGCACCTGGTCCCCGCAGCTGGTCATCACCACCAAGATCGGAGACGCGACCCTCATCTCCGCCATCGTGCCCATGAACGAGGACACTCCCAAATAGCCGCCGCGCACAACCGGAACACCGCCACCCCGCCCCGGAGGCACGCTGTGGCAACTCGGGGTTTGCCAGGCGTTTTGGAAATGCGGGGCGGGTGGGCTAGTGTTTTCTCTCGCAGCCGGACGGGCCGAAACGGGCCGGATGGAAGCGATGCGGATGTAGCGCAGCTGGTAGCGCATCACCTTGCCAAGGTGAGGGTCGCGGGTTCGAATCCCGTCATCCGCTCAACACAGACAACGAGACGCAGCACCTCAGCCGCGAAAGTTGTTCTTGCGCAGTAGATCCCGAGCACATTCGCAGCCATATCGGCCCGATTTCGCGGTAACCTTGTCAGAGTGACCATGTTGCTCAGCGCCTTCCACGACACTGTGCTTTCCCAACACGCCGTGCTCGCCCAGCTCGGCAATCCCACACCGGAGACACCGCCGGTGGCGGACAAGCTCATGAAGCTCGTCCGGTACTTCACCTGGTTCGTGTTGCTGTCGGGTGTCCTGGGCATCACCTACGCCGGTGGCCGCTTCGCCTGGGAGAAGTGGTCGGGCGGCGGGCTCGCCTCCCCGAAGATGGTGGCCGGAGCGATGATCGGCGGAATCATCGCCACCAGCGCGGGCACCATCATGAATGCCGTCATCGGATCCTGACCGTTCCACGGCGATTCCGGCCGTTCAGCGCGTGGTGCGCCGTGTGTCGGTGGGCACCGTTAGGCTCGTCGAACCGACTGGCGAAGACGGGTAGGGGCCTTGACGACGAGCGATGCACGCACCGCGCGCACCACACCGCGCGACGACCCGGCCGAGGGAGTCGACTTCGGGCTGGAGCACGTCAACGAGGTGCTGGCCGCCATGGCCGGCGATGTGGTGGCCGATCGGCCACGCGATGCCGAGCTGATCACCTGCCGGCTCGGACTGGACGGGGAGGGTCCGGAGACCCTCATGCTGCTGGGCGTGCGATTCGGGGTGTCGCGCGATCGGGCGCGGCAGCTGTACACGCGGGCCGTGGGCACCATGCTGCGGCAGACACTGGCCACCGGGCAGCACGATCTGGGGGTGTTCGCGGAACGGTATCCCGTGGGGTGGGGTGACGAGCGACTGGTGCGGACACTGCTCGCGGAAACCTATGCCACCGACGGCGATATCGCGGCCCAGGACTGGGCATATCTGAAGCTGCGGCTCGCCGGGCACGATCTGCAGGACTCGAAACGACTGGCGGGCTTCGTCTTTCAGCGCATCGCAGGGTGGCAGCAGAAGGGGCGCTGGCATCTGCTGCCCGCGGCGCCATCCGATGACACACCCGACGACATGTGGAATACGTGGCTGCGGCGCGTCGAATGGGGCGACGGCAGTCCCGAGGAACTCCCGGTCCTCCCGGCCGGACGCCTGGACTACGACGATGACGGCCGCGGGCGCATGTACTCCGAAAAGCTCGGCCGTGAAGTCACTTTCGACACCGCCCTGCAGGCGCGCCTGCTCCGCCTGCTGGACGCCAGCCCGCGCGTGGAATCCTTCCGCGAGCTCCCCGCCGCCGTCGGCTACGAACTCGACGGCGCCGACCGCGTCCACTACCCCACCGCCGCAGCGCGATTCACCGATGGCCGCACCGTCCTCATCGACGTGCTCCCCCTCGCCCACACCGCCCTGCACCCCCAGCGCGCCCGCGCGGCAGCCTCCCGTGCCCACGCCTTCTCCCGCGGCTGGGGCTGGCTCACCTGGACCGGCAGCCGCGACGGCATCCCGGAACTGCTGTCGCGCACCGTGCACCCCCACCACGAGTCCACCCTGACCAACCGCCTGTCCACAGGTCCGATGAGCTGGCCCGCCCTCGATGCCTACCGCACCGAGACCGGCATCGACCTCCTCGACCTCGCCGCCCTCGTCCTGCGCCATGACTGGCACTGGCACCGCGCCCCCTTCCGCCTCACCCGCTGACCCTTCCAAGATCAGGGAGCTCTCGGCGAGGAATTTCACCCGATTCCCCACGCTGTGAGCTCCCTGATCTTGAAAACCCTGTGGGACACGCCTGGCCTGCGATACCGACATTGCGAAACGGCAAACGCGTTATACACGCCGAATCAACTTGCGCTGGTAACCAATCCGCGATAGTCGTGTCCGATCAGCCTCTCGCAGTGCCCGATCGGACTATCGAGCGCTGCCGAATCACACTGTCATGGTTGCCATATCGGCACACTGCGTGCCGAATCAACTCGTGGTGGTGCCGAATCAGCATGCGACGCTGCCGAATCAGCTCGGCGCGGTGCTGAACCAGCACTCGACGGTGCGGAATCGACACATGATGGCGCCGAATCAGCGTGTGGCGGTGCCGAACCAGCGGGGCAGGACTTCGAACAGGTCCTCCTGGTCGGAGCCGGACCAGGCGATGTGGCCGTCGGGGCGGAGCAGGAGGGCGGGGGCGGTGAGTTCCTCGCCGACGTCGACCACGTGGTCGACGCGGTCGGACCAGCCCTGGACCGACAGCCGGCCGGTCTGGTCGAGGAGCAGGCCGCGGCCCTGGCGCATGAGCTCGTAGAGGCGGCCGCGCTTCAGGGCCACGTCGCGTTGGCGGCGACCGCGGAGGTCGTCGCCCGGGCCGAAGTCGTAGCGGACGCCGAGGGCGGTGACGCGTTCGATCAGGAACCGGTGGACCGCTTCGAATTCCATCAGTTGGGTGAGCAGGCGGCGCAGGGCCTGGGGGCCGGGTTCGAGGGAGGTGAGTTCGCTCATGGCGCGGGCGGTGTCGAGGACGTCGGCGGCCACCGGGCGGCGTTCGGATTCGTAGGTGTCGAGGAGATCGGCCGGGGCCCAGCCGTTCACGGCCGCGGCGAGCTTCCAGCCCAGGTTGAACGCGTCCTGGACCCCGAGGTTGAGACCCTGACCGCCGTTGGGCGGGTGGATGTGGGCCGCGTCGCCCGCCAGGAAAACGCGGCCCGATCGGTAGGCGTCGGCGAGACGGGTGGCGTCGCCGAAGCGGGAGAGCCAACGGGGTGAGTGGGCGCCGAAATCGGTGCCCGCCACCGCCCGGACCTGACGCTTGAGCTCGTCGAGGGTGGGCGGAACATCGCCGTCCTCGGCCACGCCGTCGGCGGGCGCGCCCAGCCGGTACACGCCATTGCCCAGCGGCATCGCGCCAAAGCGCCGATGGGTCTTGTGCAGTTCGGTGACCAGCGCCATCACCTCCTCCTGCGGTGTGGTCAGCTCCACCTCGCCCATCAGCGTCTCGAGCCGGGCGGGCTCGCCCGGAAACCCGATGCCGAGCAATTTCCGCACCGTGGACCGGCCGCCGTCACAGCCGACCAGGTAGCGCGAGCACAGCCGGGAACCCCCGGCCAGCTCGACCGTCACCCCGTCCGCATCCTGGCTCAGCCCGGCCACCGCACACCCGCGCAGGATCTCCACGCCCAGCTCGACCGCGCGCTCGGCCAGCAGGCGATCCGTGATCGGCTGCAGCAGACCCAGCACGAACGGAAACGTGGTGTCCAAGCGCACCGGCCGTGCGGGCACGATGCCGGCGAAGAACGCGCTCGGATCGTGCTGCTTGCCCAGCGCCAGGAATCGATCCGCCACACCGCGCTGATCCAGCACCTCGACAGTGCGTGCGTGCATCCCCATCGCCCGCACCACCTTGGTCGGTTCCGGGTCCCGATCCAGCACGAGCACCTCCACCCCGTGCAACCGCAACTCCGCGGCCAGCATCAGTCCCGTCGGCCCGGCACCCGCAATGATCACATCGGCCATGAATCGCCATCCTCCTGATTTCCGCAGGTAATCGCCTGTCGGCCGACGATTCTGCGGCACCCCCCGGGCCTTGCCGCAAGCCCCCCACTGCGATATACGTTGAAGGGGGAGGGAGATTCAGGCGCGATTCGCGGCTACTTCAGGACCAGACCCGCGGCGATGAAGGTGATGATCACCATCACCGCGAACCAGGTGATCAGCTGCCAGTGCAGGATCGCGGACTTCTGACTCGCCACCGTGAGCCGCAGCGTGGCGTCGACCCGATTGTGGTCGGCGATCTTGCGGCGGGTCTGGGCCAGATCGTCGGCCTGCTGCTGGGCGGCGATCTCCGCGCGCTCCAAGCGGTGCGTCATGCGCAGCAGCTGCTTGGTCTTGTCGCGGGTGGCCTTGCGGGCCAACGCCAGAGCCGTGCTCTGATTCATGAGTTCCTGGCGCTGCCGTGCGATGACGGCCGCCTGTGTCCGAGTGTGGCGTTCCCAGTCGGTCACTGTCGCCCATCCTCCCGTGTGCTCGTCGCGGCAGCCGAACGCTATCGCCCCCGCCACCCAGCCCGTTACGAATTCACGCAGTTCACAAGCGGATTGGCGAGCCGACACCACACCGCCCGGGCCGGAGGACAGCAGGCCGCCGACCACCCGATACTCGCAGCCCTCGGCAGCGAAGTCGTCGAGGCCGAGCGCGGGCAGCTGCGCGGTCCAGAATCCCGGCGGGCAGATCCACAGCACTTCACCACCACTGCCGGCCCGGAGCTCGGCGGTGATCGCACGGGCGCGCGCCAACTCGGGTGGCGCACTGGACACCTCGATGACGCCACTGCGATCACCTTTGCGCCACAGCACATCCGAGAGCCGCGCACCGACAGCGACATCCAGCTGGACATCCTCGGCGCCGGCCGCCAGCAGCCGGCCGCGCAGCCAGAATTTGAGCCGCTGCACATCCCAGCGGCAGTCCGCGCAGTCGGTTTCCCGGCACCGCTCCCCCGCCACATGGCCACGCCCGTCGACACTGCGGACAGCCGTGTCCGCGTCGCCCCGCACAGACTTCTCCACCGTCTCGCGCACAGACTTGTCGACCGCCGAATCCCCCACGGCCGTCGCAGGATTCGCGCGCGGATCCGGGTCGGCAAGAGCCACCGACCGCTCCCGCGGAACTTCCACTCGCCTCGCGCTCACAAGATCACCCCAGCCACCACACTCACCGGAAGGACCGCTTCCGTCCTATCGGAAACCACCAGCCCGAGCCGTCACTTCCAGAGTGCCGCAGGGCATGCGTCCGAAGACACGAAAGCGACCAGATTCGTTACCCAACCGCGAGCCGCGTGTGATCAAGCGCGCCGCGGATCGTAACCCGTGCCCGGGATGCCGGACCGACCCGCCGCCGCTACTCTTTCGAAATGCCCCCGAGTCAGTCCCCGAAGCCGCAGCTCAGCGCACTCCATCCGACACTGCGCGCGGCGCGCTCCGCGAACTCGGTGGCATTCGCGCTGCAGGGGTTCTTCCTCGCCGTGATTCTCACCGAGCTCCCACAGCTGAAGGACAAATTCACCCTCTCCGACGGACTGATCGTGGCGATCGTCGCGCTCATCTCCCTGCTCGCGGGCGTGGGCAGCATCACCGCCGAGCGGATCGCGCTGCACTGGTCGAGCCGCACCGCACTGCGGATCGGGCTGGCGCTGATCGCGGTCTCCGGTGTGGCGATCGCGCTGTCGCCGAACATCATTGCGGCCTTCGTGGCCCTGGGCGTGTACGGCGTGGCCGTCGGCATCGTGGACGCCGGAACCAATATGCAGGCGGTATTCATTCAACATGGCTATGGCCGATTCATTCTGGTCTCGTTCTACGCGGCCTGGAGTGCGGGATCGATCACCGGCGCGCTGTTCGTCTCGGCGTTCGAGGCGCTGAATGTGCCGCTGCAGGCGTCGATCCTGGTGGCCGCGGCGGTGGTGGCCATCGGCTGCCTGGCCGCGGGACCGCGACTGCTGGGCACCGACGAGGCCGAAGCCGGTCCGGCCGAACACGAACCGGCCGGCGCGGTGCCGATGCGCATCTTCTGGATCTTCGGCGCGGTGATCGCCCTCGCCTTCGCCATCGACCTCGCGGTCGGCAACTGGTCGGCGCTGTACCTGAAGGACGAACTGCTCTCCTCCTCCGCGACCGCCGCGCTGGCGCTGGCCGCCTACCAGGGCGCGTCGCTGCTCGGCCGCCTCACCGGCGACCTGTGGGTACGCCGGTTCGGACCACGCATGGTGGTGCGGGTGGCCGCGGCGGTCGGGTCGGTCGGTCTGGTGATCGTGGTCACCGCCCCGGGACCGGTGGCCGCGATCCTCGGATTCCTGGTCGCCGGAATCGGATTGCCGGTGATCGCGCCCCTGTGCTTCAGCGAGGCCGGCCAGCTCACCAGCGGACGCGAGCTGGATGCGCTCATCGCGCGGCTCAACCTGTTCAACTACGCGGGCACCCTGGTCGGCGGCGCGGTGGTGGGCGCGGTCGCCGACGCCGCCAATCTGCGAGCCGGATTCGCGATTCCGCTCGCCTTCGCGGTGGTGCTGATCGGCTGCGCGCGGGTCTTCCACCGCCGCACCGACGCCACCCCCGCGGCCGCCGAGCCCGCCGCGGAGCCTGCTTGACTGGAACGGTGAGCGATTCCGTAGCCATCACACCGGCGACCGCGGACGACGCCGGCGAACTCGCCGTCGTCGCCGCCGCGACCTTTCCGCTGGCCTGCCCGCCCGGATCCACACCCGAGGACATGGCCGCCTTCATCGCGGAGGTGCTGTCCGCGGACCGGTTCCGCGAGTATCTCGCCGATCCCGGCCGTGTGGTTCTGAAGGCGGTGCTCGGCGGCGAGATCGTCGGCTACGCACTGCTCAATGCCATCGAACCGGCCGATCCCGCGGTGGCGGAGGTCATCACCCTGCGCCCGGTGATCGAGCTCAGCAAGATGTACGTGCTGCCCGGCCAGCACGGCAGCGGGGTCTCGGCGGCGCTGATGCTGCGCGCGCTCGAGCACTCCCGGGCCGACAGCAGCAAGGCCGTGTGGCTGGGCGTGAACCAGCAGAACGCGCGCGCCCAGCGCTTCTACGGCAAACACGGCTTCACCGTCGCGGGCACCAAGACCTTCACCGTCGGCAACCAGCTGCACCACGACTACGTCATGCTGCACGAATTCTGAAGCTCCAGGCGGCGACCCGCGAAGCGCTGCCGCATCCGGCGATCATGGGTCACCAGCACCACCGCGCCGGGGTAGCCGTCCAGGGCCTGCTCCAGATCCTCCACCAGGGCCGGGGACAGGTGATTGGTCGGCTCGTCGAGCAGCAGCAGATCCACCGGATCGGTGACCAGCCGCGCCAATTCGACGCGACGGCGCTGGCCATAGGACAGCTCACCCATGCGCAGGCGCAGGTCGTCCGGCCGGAACAGACCCAGCGCCAGCAGCGCCTCGGCATGCTCGTCCGGATAGCCCGTCCGCCCGGACGCGAACGCACCCAGCACCGTTAGCTCCGCCGGCCACGGTGACTCCTCCTGCCGCAGGTGCCCGACCCGCCCGCGCACCGTGACCTCGCCCGCCTCGGCAACCAGCTCCCCGGCCAGCAGCCACAGCAGCGTGGTCTTGCCCGCGCCATTGGGACCGGTCACCAGCAACCGTTCACCGGCCTCGATCCGCAAGCCGTTCATGCACAAACGGCCTTCCACCACAACCGAACTCATCTCGGCGACGGGCGGTACCACCACGGCTGCGACCACCCCGACGCTGTCGCCGGCGTCCGTCGGCGCAGTGCCGGTCGGTCCAGTGCCGGCCGGTCCAGCAACGGCCGATCCAGCAACGGCCGATCCAGCAACGGCCGATCCAGCAACGGCCGGTCCTGCGGCGGCTGGGAGGGGGTCGGTCGTGGATATCTCGGCGGTGAAGCGGAGCGGATCCGGTGGGGGCGCAATCGGATCCGCGGTCAGGCGGGAGACCCGCTCCTTGGCATTGCGGATGCGGGACTGGGCGCCGTGGCCGCGGCTGCGGGTTCGGAAGGGACCGGCGGCGAAGACCGCGAGCGGGAGCTTGCGCGGAATCGCTTCCAGGCGGACGACATTCGACTCGGCCAGTCGCTCGTTGCGGGCCAGTTCGGTGCGCCAGCGCTGGTGCGCGAGCTGCTGCCGGTGCCGCTGAGCGGCCTTGGCGGTGAGGTAGCCACGGTAGCCGTTGCCGTGGCGGGCGACCGCGCCCGCGTCCACCTCGAGCACGATGCTGGTGATGCGTTCGAGGAAGACGCGATCGTGGGTCACGGCCACCACGGTGCCGGAGTAGTCACGCAGCTGCCCCTCGAGCCATTCGACGGCATTGTCGTCGAGGTCGTTGGTGGGCTCGTCGAGCAGCAGCAACTCCGGCGCGGAGGCGAGGGTGGCCGCCAGCGCCAGGCGGCGGCGCTGACCGCCGGACAGCGTGCCCAGCAGGCGATTCCGATCCAGGCCGGGCAGGCCGAGCCCGTGCAGGGCCGCGTCCACCCGGGCATCGGCCTGGTACCCGCCGCGCGCCTCGAACCGGGCCGCCAGGGCGGTGTACGCCTCGAGGCGGCGGCCGAGCGGCCCGGGCGCGGCCAATTCGGCCTCGGCGGTGCGCATCCGGGCCTCCAGGTCGCGAATATCGCTGAGAGCCAGGTCGATTGCCGCGCCAACGGTGGCGGTGGGCGGCAGCTCCAGACTCTGGGCCAGGTAGCCGATGCCGCCCGGGGCCTGCACGACGACCTCGCCGTTGTCGGGGACTTCGCGACCCGCGATGAGCCGCAGCAGGGTCGACTTGCCGGCACCGTTGTCGCCGACCACGCCGGCCTTCTCACCGGGCCTTATGGACAGGTTCACTGTGTCCAGCACGATGCGGTCGGCATAACGTCTGGTGACACCGGACAGGGTCAGCTGGGAGACGGCAGGTGTTCGGAGGGTGAGCACAGGGATCTCCTGTTCTCGGCTCGGCACGAGCCGGATGGGTGGAGCCCACGCGAAAATCGAACGCCGACAGGCGGATAGGCGTGGGAGGGGATTCGACGCGGAGCAAAGCTCAACGCGGCGAAGCGATCACAAGAACAGGAAACCGAAACCCATGAGGCCTGGAACGTTAACGGTACGACGCGGGGCCGTCAACCACTTTGTCGTGGATCACAAACGTGGATCACAAAGGAGAACGCCGGGCGGTAAGAACCACCCGGCGTTCGCCATCACATCGTGAACGACCTTGTCAGGCCAGCAGTTTCGCCTTCAGCGCGGCCACGTCCGCGTCGGAGAGCTTCAGGCCCTCGCGCACGTAGTTGTCGAAGCTGCCGTAGCTCTTGTTCACCTGGTCGAAGGCCGAATCCAGCGCCGAGGCGGTGACGCCGTTCATCATGTCGCCGTCCTTGGCGCCCCGGTAGTAGTTGGACAGCAGGTAGTCGTAGTAGACCGTGTCCTTGTCCACACCCAGGATGGTGAGCAGCACCGCCGAGGTCCAGCCGGTGCGGTCCTTGCCCGCGGTGCAGTGGAACAGCACGCCGCCCGGGTTGTAGGCGATGTCGCGCAACACGTTCGCGAAGCCCTCGTTCGCGCCCGGCGCGGTGATGAAGGCGCGATACAGGTCGGTGCCCGCGGACAGGGTCGAGACCATCACCTGCGGCGGAGCCTGGCCGATGATGTCGTCGTGATGCTCGGCGGCGCCGGCGGGGACCTTGTCCACGCCCATGAACAGCTGCTCGTAGCTGGTGCGCAGATCGTGGATGGACGCCACGTTCAACGACGCCAGCTCGGCCAGGTCGGCGCCGGTGGCCTTGCTCAGATCGCCGGTGCGGAAGACCAGACCGGTACGCACGGTGTGGCCGTCGACGGTCCGGTAGCCGCCGGCGTCCCGGGCGTTGAGCACGCCGGTCAGCCCGAGGGCACGGTTGTCGGTGTTGACGAGCACGCTGCCGGTGGCGGCGGGCGGGTCGGCGGCGAAGGCGGTCGCCACCGACCCGAGGCTCGCGGACAGTGCGATGGTGACCACCGCGGCAGCTTGGACAGCACGGTTACGCAAGGTAGATCTCCTTCCGGGGCCGAAAACCGAATCCGGCCCGGCTTTCACTGACCCTCGGAATTTATTACCTAAGGAAACTATGAGAGAAACCGGGTCCTACCTGGCGGTTGCACCTGAGCCAAGGCCGGCGGTCACGCGTGCGCCGGACCTGCGTTACACGTGAGCCGGGGCTTCGAACCGCGACAGCGCCAGCAGACGCGAGATCGCGCGCAGGTACTTCTTGCGGTAGCCGCCGTCGAGCATCTCCTGGGTGAAGATCTGATCCAGCTTCGCGCCCGAGATGGTGACCGGGATGCCCGCGTCGTACAGACGGTCGGCGAGCACCACGATGCGCAGCGCGACCGCCTGATCGGTCACCGGGTGCACATCCGAGATGTACACGGCCGAGACGTCGTGGATCAGGGCGCCGTAGCGGGACGGGTGCAGCGTGCTCAGGTGCTTCACCAGCGCGTCGAAGTCGTCGAGCGTGGAACCCGGTGTGGCGGCGGCCTTCTCGGCCAGCAGCTCGGGAGCGGTGGGCTCCGGGGCGGGCGGCAGATCGCGGTGCCGGTAGTCGGGGCCGTCGACACGGACGGCCTCGAACAGGGCGCCCAGCTTCTTGATCTCGCGCAGGAAGTCCTGGGCAGCGAAGCGGCCCTCACCCAGCTGGCCCGGCAGGGTATTGGAGGTGGCGACCACGGAGACGCCGCGGTCGGTCAGCTCGGTGAGCAGGCGCGAGACCAGCATGGTGTCGCCCGGATCGTCGAGTTCGAACTCGTCGATGCACAGCACGCTGTTGGCCGCGAGCCGCTCGACGGCATTGTTGAAGCCCAGCGCGCCAACCAGATTGGTGACCTCACCGAAGGTGCCGAAGGACTTCGGCTCCGGCACGCTGTGGAAGATCGAGGCCAGCAGGTGGGTCTTGCCCACACCGAAGCCGCCGTCCAGGTACAGGCCGATGCCGTGCACCGGCTTCTTCTTGCCGAACAGGCCCTTCTTGTCCGCGGCCTTGCGGAGCTTGGTCACCTGATCCGCGAACAGCTCGGCCTTCAGCACGGCCGCGGCCTGGGACGGTTCCTTCGGATCCGGGATGTAGGAACCGAAGCTCACCTCGTCGAAGGTGGGCGGGGGAACCATCTGGGCCACGAGCTGGTCTGCCGGAACCTCCGGGTGGCGATCGACGAGGCGTTGTTGCACGGCGTCAGCGTAGATGCGTGGTGGGATGGGTCCTTATGCAGCGTATGCCGAATGCGATTCAGCTCACAGATCTCACCCGCGACGACCTGGTCGAGTTGTACGCGTATCCGGTCGAGCCATCCGCACCCTACGTTCGAGTCAACTTCGTCACCAGCATCGACGGCGCGGTCACCGTCGACGGGCGCTCCGGCGCGCTGGGCACGCCCGCCGACAAACGGGTCTTCGGGCTGCTGCGGGATCTGGCCGACGTGGTGCTGGTCGGGGCCGGGACCGTGCGCGCGGAGAACTACGGTGCGGCACACACCGATCCGGAACTCCGCAAGCGGCTGCACGAGGAGGGGCTCGGCGGCGATCCGGACGGGACGCCGCCGCGCATCGCGGTCGTCACCGGGTCCGCGGCGCTGGATCCGGCGAGCAAGCTGTTCACCGACACCGGGGCGCGGCCGATCATCCTCACCACCACCGCCGCGCCCGGCGACCGCACGAAGCGGCTCCTCGACGCGGGGGCCGAGGTGATCGAATCCGACCCGAACGAAGCCACCGTGACCGCCGTCCGCACCGCACTGGAGCGTCTCGGGCTGCGGCGGGTGCTGTGCGAGGGCGGGCCCTCACTGTTCGGCCAATTCCTCACCGCCGGGGCCGTGGACGAGCTGTGCCTGACCGTATCCCCGCAGCTGGTGGGCGGGACCGCGGGCCGAATCGCGGTGTCCCCCAAGGCCCTGCCCACCCCGATGAGCCCCTGCCACCTGCTGCTCGACACCGACGGCACGATCCTGACCCGATGGGAACGCGCGCAGACCCGAGGCTGAAACCGCGTGCCGGACCTGGCAGGCTGTAGCGCATGCGCTGGACTCGGGCCGCTCTGCTGGCGTCGACACTGTCGATATTGGTGACCACCGCGTGTGGGGCCGGGCCGTCCAACCGGCCCGCCGTCGCCGTGGAACAGCCGCACCAGGCCGGAGTCGCCACCTCCACCGCGCCCGCCGACGCCACCCCGCCCGCACCCGAGGTGCCCAAGGCCGACCTGGCCTGGAAGGACTGCACCGCACCGACATTGAACCTGCTGTCGCTGGGCGCGCCGCCGCAGGGACTGGTGCTCGAATGCGCCGAATACACCTCGCAGGTGGACGTGGCCGGAAATGTGGCGGGCAACTTCCGCAACGCGGCCATGCGGGCCCGCTACGACCGGACGCCCAAGGACGCCGCGCCGCTCATTCTGACCTCCGGTTCCGACCGGTCCTCGACGGCCACCCTGGCCGGGCTCGCGGCCGGGCCCGCCAGCGCGCTGCTGGCCGCGCGGCCGATCATCGCGGTGGACCGGCGCGGCATCGGCAGCTCCCAGCCGGTGACCTGCATGACCGATCCGCAGCGCAAGGCCATCGCCGATCAGACCCAATTCACCCGGGGCGCAACCGATGCCGTGGACACCATGAGCACCGCCGGGCGCGACGCCACCGTCGCCTGCCTGGACTTCCTGGCCCCGGCCCAGGCCACCTTCGACGCACCACACGCCGCGGACGACCTCGAGCAGCTGCGCAAGCAGTTGCAGGTGGACCATCTCGCGCTGCTCGGCACCGGAACCGGCACGAACGTCGCGTTGAGCTACGCGCGGAAATACGGACAGCACCTGGGCCGGCTGGTGCTGGACTCGCCGCAGGGAGTCGGCACGGACGCCAACGGGCGCGCCGAGCAGCGGGTCAAGGGACAGGAGGCCGCGCTCACCGCATTCGGGCAGCGGTGCGCGTCGCTGAACTGCTCGCTCGGGAGCGACCCACGGGCCGCCGTCGTCGACCTGATGATCCGGGCCGGCGCCGGACAGCTCGGCGACCTGTCGGCCTCGGCGCTGGTGACCACCCTGAGCGGCTTCCTCGGCGACTCCCGGGCGACCGGCAACGCGCAGATCACCGAATTCGCCGACGCCCTCAGTGCCCTCGGCAAGGGCGACCACGTCCCGATCACGCCGTTCCTGCTGCGCGCCGCCGCGGGGATCGCCACCGACGGTCAATTCGTCAACCGCTGCAGCGACAACCACGAGCCCTCCACCCCCGACAAGGCCAAGGAGCTCGAAACGACCTGGGGCACACAGTATCCGGTGTTCGGCAAGGTCGCGGCCATCGACCTGATGGCATGCTCGGCCTGGCCCGCCGCCACCCCCATGCCCCTGCCCGACAAGCTGAACCTGCCGGTCCTGGTCCTCGGCGGCAGCGCCGACCCCGTCACCGGCCAGGACGGCCGGCCCACCGTCACCGGCGCGCTCGGCGCGGCGGGTGCGCGCACCGCCACCGTCGTCTGGCAGGGTTGGGGGCACCCGACCTTCGCCCACTCCGGCTGCGCCCAGCAGTCCCTCGCCGACTACCTGAAGGACGCCACGCTGCCCGCCGACGGCACCGCCTGCCCGGCCTGAGTACACACCTGTGAAGTGACGCCGATCACTGCTCGACAGAGCGCGGAGTGCGCTTGACCGGCCCGAGCATTCGAGGCGGGCCGGGGTTTCATCCGACCGGCGGGCGTGGTGTGTCCCGCACAACGCATTAAGCGGGTCGGCGCATGTGTGACGCGGGGATTCGGTGTACCGTGCCCGAGTGTTCCTTCGACAGCTCGAGCCCCGCACCGCTCGCACCACCGCCGAGGTACTGAATTTCGCACTGTGGCCGCTCGCGATCCTCACCGTGTTGCACCGGGTGTTCATCAACGCTGTCAACTACCACATCACCAATGACTTCACACCGGTGTACAACGCGTCCCTCGCGTTCCTCAACCACCGGCCCGTGTACAACGCGAACTTCAGCTCGACCGATCCGGCCTATCTGTATCCGCCCAGCGGCACGCTGCTCATCTCACCGCTGGCCTTCATCGATCCGGAAAAGTCGCGGTGGGCCTTCATCCTGGTCAATGCGATGGCCCTGCTGCTGGCCTGGTATCTGCTGCTGAAGCTGTTCAACTACACGCTGAACTCCGTCGCCGCGCCCGCGCTGCTGCTGGCCATGTTCGTCTCCGAGACGGTGACGAACACACTGGCCTTCACCAATATCAACGGCTGCCTGTTCATGGCCATGCTGGTGTTCATCCACCTGCTCCTGAAGCGCCGGGACCTGTGGGCCGGTGTGGCCTTGGGGCTGACCATCGCGGTGAAGGGGCCATTGCTGGCGCCGCTGCTGCTGATTCCGCTGGTCCGCGGGCAGTGGAAGGTGTTCATCACCGCCCTCGGCATCCCGGTGGCACTGAACCTGCTGGCCTGGCCGCTGATCGTGGACTACAAGCAGTTCTGGACCCACACGCTGCCGTACCTGTCGGAGGCCCGGGACTACTTCAACAGCGCCATCGTCGGCAATGCCGGGTACTACGGTGTCGCCGAGTGGCTGACCTGGACCATGCGTATCACCGTCGGCGTCCTGGTGTTGATCTCGCTGTGGCTGCTGTACCGGTACTACCGCGAGGACGAGGTGTTCTACATCTGCAACACCTCCGGCATCCTGATCACCGCGGCCATGCTGCTGGGTCCGCTGGGCCAGATGTACTACTCGATGTTCCTGTTCCCCATGCTGATGACCGTGGTGTTGCGCAACTCGCTGCTGCGCAACTGGCCCGCGTGGGTGGCGATCTTCGGATTCATGTCCTACGACAAGTGGCTCTCGGACCGCTGGCAGAGTATCGGCCGCGATCTGGAGTACCTGCGCACGACCTTCGGGTGGGGTCTGCTGCTGATCGTGGTGTTCTGCGTGCTGGGCGACCGCTATCTCGCCGCCCGTCGCGAAGGCCGCCTCGAGGTCGGCAAGTCCCTGGATCCGAAGTGGATGCACCCCGAATGGGTGGCCGACGAACCCGAGGTCACCATCGCGCCCCGGACGAAGGCGACCGCCTCGTATTAGCGTGGAGCCATGAGTTCCGATGCTGACAGCTCCACGGGGACCGAGGGTCTGCCCGTCCCGCGTATCCAGCTGACCCCGCAGGAATGGCGGACCAAGCTGACCCCGGACGAATACCGGGTACTGCGCGAGGCGGGCACCGAGCGGGCGTTCACGGGCGAATACACCGACACCGAGACCGAGGGCGTCTACTCCTGCCGGGCGTGCGGGGCCGAATTGTTCCGCAGCGCCGAGAAGTTCCACTCGCACTGCGGGTGGCCGTCGTTCTTCGATCCGGCGAAGTCGGAAGCCGTGCTGCTGGTGGAGGACAACTCGCTGGGGATGCGGCGCGTCGAAGTACTGTGCGCGAACTGCCACAGTCATCTGGGGCACGTGTTCGAGGGCGAGGGATATCCCACGCCCACGGACAAGCGCTACTGCATCAACTCGATCTCGCTCCGATTGCACCCCTCGGACAGCGCAGCTGAGTGAGTCGCAGAAACACTATGGGGCGTGCGTGATTTCGCGCATGCCCCGAATTATGCGGGCAACACACCGGCGACCTTCCCGCTAACGACATCGGGCCCGGCCGCGGTATGCGGCCGGGCCCGATCTCCGTGCGGGTCGCTACGGGAGTGTGCAGGTAGCTACGGCAGTGCGGCGATGAGCTGCTCGAGCTCCACGCGCGGGCCGGTGAAGAACGGAATCTCCTCGCGCACATGGCGACGCGCCTCGGTGGCACGCAGGTCGCGCATGAGGTCGACGATGCGGTGCAGCTCGGGGGCCTCGAAGGCCAGGATCCACTCGTAGTCGCCCAGGGCGAACGAGGCCACGGTGTTGGCACGCACGTCCGGGTAGTCGCGGGCGGCCTTGCCGTGGTCGGCCAGCATCTTGCGGCGCTCCTCGTCGGGGAGCAGGTACCAGTCGTAGGAGCGCACGAACGGGTAGACACAGATGTAGTTGCCCGGCTCCTCGCCCGCGAGGAAGGCGGGGATGTGGGACTTGTTGAACTCGGCGGGGCGATGCAGGGCCGCATTGCTCCAGACCGGGTTGGAGATCTGGCCCAGTTCGGTGACGCGGCGGAAGTCGGCGTAGGCGGCCTGCAGATCCTCGATCTGCTCCGCGTGCCACCAGATCATGAAGTCGGCGTCGGCGCGCAGGCCGGCGACATCGTAGATACCGCGCACCACCACGCCGCGCTCCTCGAGCGAGTCGAAGAAGGCCCGCGCCTCCTTGATCGCCGCCTGGCGATCCTCGCCGAGCACGCCGGGCTCCACCTGGAACACCGAGAACATGAGGTAGCGGATGGTGTCGTTGAGGGCCTTGTAGTCGAGTCGCGCCATGGCCTCCATCGTGCCACTGCGCCCGAACCCGCCCGAAATGGGGCACGGCGGACCGCGTGATTCGGCTCGCGCTGCGTGATTCGGCTCGCGCTGCGTGATTCGGCTCGCGCCGGCGGCCCAGGAGGCGATGAGGCGGCGCAGGCCGTCGTGGAAAACGGCATCGCTGGTGAACAGTTCGCTGATGGCATCCAGATGGGTTGCCGGCACCGGGTATTCGTCCGGTAGGCGCGGAAGGTGTCGGCGGGATTCAGGCCGAGCGAAAGATTGTCGGCCAGTTGGGGTTCGGTGAGCCGCGACAGCAGGTTCCGGCCCAGCCAGGGGCGCGGGCCGTGCAGCACGACCAGGCCGGGATAGCCGGTACCAGGCGGTGAAGTGCTGCTCGGTGGAGTGCGCCCACTACAGTGGAACAAGGGGGTTCATCGGCTCGGGGGTTTTCCGTGAGCCGTGCCGTGCAGCCCCTCGGCGGGAAGAGAATCCAGCGACGGAAACGAAGGAAGCGCCAGTGCATCCGACATATGGGGACGTGACAGCGGCGGCCGACCGAATCGCCGGCCACACCCGCCCGGTGGTCCTCGCCCGCGCGGACGCCGACACCGTCCCGGTGGCCGGCGAGGTCTGGTTCGCGCTCGAGCACATGCAGCACACCGGCAGCTTCAAGGCGCGCGGGGCGGCGAATTTCGTACTGGCACAGCGGGAACAGGGGCTGCTGCCCAAGGTGGGGATCACCATCGCCTCCGGCGGGAACGCCGGGGTGGCGTGCGCGTGGGCCGCCCGGCTGGTCGACTCCACCGCCACCGTGTTCCTGCCCGACTCCGCACCCGCGGTGAAAGTGGCGCGGCTGCGGGCACTGGGGGCGCAGGTGCTGTGCGGCGGCGACGCCTACGCCGACGCGGCCGCCGAATGCGAGCGCTTCGCCGCGGTCAGCGGGGCGCTGCGCTCACACGCCTACGACGACCCCTATATCGCGGCGGGCGCGGGAACACTGCTCGACGAAATCGTCTCGCAGGTACCGGAACTCGACACCGTGGTGGTCGCGGTCGGCGGCGGCGGGCTGCTGACCGGAATCACGGTGTCGGCCAATCATCACGGCGTGCGGGTGGTGGCGGTAGAACCCGAACACTGCCGTGCCTTCCACGCGGCGGTCGAGGCCGGGGAACCGGTGGACGTCGAAATCGACTCCGTCGCAGCCGATTCCCTCGGCGCCCGTCGCGTCACGCCCATGGCCCTGTCCGCCGCGAACGCGGGCGATGTCCGCTCGGTCCTGGTCAGTGACAAGCAGATCATCGCCGCCCGCCAAACCCTGTGGGACTGCCGCCGTGTCGCCGTCGAGCACGGCGGTTCCACTGCCCTGGCCGCCCTGCTGTCGGGCGCCTACGTCCCCGCCCCCGGCGAACGGGTGGCGGTCATCGTCTGCGGCGCGAACACCGATCCGATCGACCTGGTAGCCCGCTGATGCCGCGGTGACGGAGGGTCAGCGTCCGGTGTCGGCCGGGGCGGGATGGGCCGGACGGGACTGGAGCCAGGAACGGTAGCGGCGGAGGGCGCGCCCCTGCACGATCTGGTCGGACAGCAGGGCCTGGACGGGACCGGTTGCGGGACGGGGGTTCCGGCCGCGAGCCATGCGGCGCATGTGGTGCCGAACCACCGCCATACCCGCGGCGGACGCGAGGGCCTTGTTCGACCAGGTGATGGGCTTCGGGGTGGCGTCGGCCCCGAGATCGTCGCGCCAGCGGGCGGGGAGGTCCGGGGTGATGGACAGGGCGGTGCCCATGCCGATCACCGCCACGCCGCTCGCCAGGACGTCCTGGGCGGTCTGGAGGCGGGTGATGCCGCCGGTGAGCATGAGCGGAATCGGGCTGGTGGCAACCAGTTCCGTCGCCAGCTCCAGGAAATAGGCTTCGCGAGCCTGCGTCCGGCTGTCGGCGGGGCGGCCGGTCATGGCGGGGCTTTCGTAACTGCCGCCCGACACTTCGACCAGGTCGACGCCGAGGGGCGTGAGCAGGGCGATCACCCGGCGGGCGTCGTCGGCGTCGAAGCCGCCGCGCTGGAAGTCGGCGGAGTTCAGTTTCACCGCGACCACGAACCGGGGCGACACGACCGCGCGGACCGCGCGCACCACCTCGAGCAGCAGCCGCGCCCGGTTCTCCAGCGAGCCACCCCACTCGTCGGTGCGGTTGTTGACCAGCGGAGACAGGAACTGCGACAGCAGATAGCCATGTGCGGCATGGATTTCCACCCCGTCGAACCCGGCCTGTTCGGCGCGGCGCGCGGTGGTGGCGAACCGGGCGATGGTGTCCTCGATCTGAGCCTTCGTCATCGCGACCGGACGGCCGAACCGGCTGCTGAGCCGGCCCAGATCGACCGGGATATCCGACGGACCCCACACCACGCCGGGCTGGTTGGCCGCGACCTGGCGGCCCGGGTGACTGATCTGCATCCACATGGCCGCACCCGCCGCCTTGCCCGCCCGCGCCCATTCCGCGAACGGTCCCAGCGGCGCGGCGTCATCGAGCACGATGCCGCCGGGTCCGGTGAGCGCCTCGGCGTGCACCATCACATTGCCGGTGATCAGGGCGCCCGAGCCGCCCGCTCCCCACCGTCGGTAGAGCGACACGAGACGGTCGTCGGGGAGTTGCCCGTAGCCGGCCATCCCCTCCTCCATGGCCGCTTTCACGATCCGGTTGGCCAGGACCGCGCCCGATCGCAGTACCAGCGGCGAGAACAAATCACTCGTCATCGGGCAATCCACCTCCAAATGTTGACTGCGCTTACATAATGTGCGCAGCGCTAACATAGGGGAAGGATGTAGGCAGCGTCAACACTGGTTGGATCGAAGACATGCCGACCTCGATCACGGCGACCGCGAGGGCCCTCGACGAGCGAGGTCCCGGGGAGTGGGTCAGGAGAGCTGCGCGATGATGCGGGCGGCGGCCTTGGTGCCGGTCGCGGCGCAGGCGGGGACGCCGACGCCGTCGAGGTAGGCGCCGGCCAGGGCCAGGCCGGGGAGGTCGGCCGTGGCGGAACGCAGGTCGGCGATGCGGGTGGTGTGGCCGGGGGCGTATTGCGGAAGGCCGCCGGGCCAGCGCTGGACCACGGCGCGCAGGGGGCGGATGTCGGCGGCGGTGACGGTGGTGAGATCTTCGACGGCGGCGGTGATGAGGTCGTCGTCGGACCAGGACAGCGGAGCCGGGTCGCCGAAGCGGCCGAAGGAGGCGCGGACCAGGGCCACGTCACGGGCGGCCAGGTGCGGCCACTTGCGGCTGGAGAGGGTGAAGGCCTTGGCGCGCAACGGTTCACCGGTGGCGACGAGGATGCCGGAGTTGTCGGGCAGGGCGGTCTCGGGCGGCAGGGCCAGGGCCACCACCGCCGAGGAGGCCAGGTCGATTCCGGCGGCCAGCTCGGCGGCCTCCGGGGCCACCGCGCGCAGGAGTTCCGCGGTCACCGGGGCAGGGGTCGCGAGAATCACAGCGTCGACGTCGCCGACCGGGTCGAGCCGCCAGCCCTGTGCGGTGCGGGCGAGAGTGGTGACCGCCGTCCCGGTTTCGGCCTTCACATCGGCGGCGGCGCGCAGCGCGTCCAGCAGGGCGCGGTAGCCGTCGCGGATGCCGCCGAACACCGGCGTGGTGCTGGGCGGGGGCAGGGCCTCGGACACGGCCCGGGTCAGGCTGGCCGCGCCGCGATCCAGGGCGGCGGCCAGCGTCGGCAGCGCGGCCCGTACGCCGATCGAATCCGCAAGTCCCGCATACACTCCCCCGAGCAGCGGATCCACGCTGCGCCGGACCACCTGCTCACCGAAGCGATCCCGCACCAGCTCCCCCACCGACACGTCCCCGCCCCGCTCCCACCGCAGCGGCCGGGACGGCTCCGCCGCAACGGTGGCCAGGGTCTGCGCATCCACCAGCCCCGCAACCGATTCCGGCGTGGCGGGGATGCCCATCAGCGTCCGCTCGGGCAGCCGATGCCCCACCCCTTCCGACCACACCAGCGGCCGCTTGCCCGCCGGATGAACGAGCTGCTCCGCAATCCCCAACTCCCCCATCAGTTCCGGAATCTCGGGCCGCCGGCCCACGAACGCCTCGGCCCCCAGATCGACCGGATCCCCCTCGATCTGCACGGTCCGCAGGATCCCCCCGACCCGATCCCGCCGCTCCACGAGGATCAGTTCCGCCGACTCCCCGAGCGCCTTCCGCAGCCGATACGCGGCCACCAGTCCACTGATGCCGCCACCGACAACCGCGACCCGCATCGACAACTCCTCGCCACTCGCCGAACGCCGCGACCACACGAGCCCGCGGCCCGCGACCCGCACCTCGACCTCGAGCCGCCCCGAGCCAACCTACTCCCGCCGCCCGTCGCGCCTACGCCGCCCTCCCGGAGCTCACCTGGGCGGGGCCGGCGCATCCGCTGGGCATTCGACGGTATCGGTGACCTCGACCACAGCGCGGCCACCAGCCGCGACCGGGCCCCGACGGTCAGCGCCTTCGAGGTGCTGGTCAGAGCGGGAGCGGGAGGCTGTGAATCAGGGCGACGGTCTCGGTGATGACACCGGGGTCGGTGTTCGGGAGGACGCCGTGGCCGAGGTTGAAGATGTGACCTTTGGCGCCCAGGGTGATTGCCTCGTCGGCTTCACGGGCGATGCGGCGCACCTCGGCGTCGATCGCCGCCGGGCCCGCGAAGAGCACGGCCGGATCGAGGTTGCCCTGCAACGCTTTTCCGGGGCCGACCCGGCGCGCGGCCTCGTTCAGCGGAATCCGCCAGTCGACGCCGACCACGTCCGCGCCCGCTTCGCCCATGGCGCCCAGCAGTTCTCCGGTGCCGACGCCGAAGTGGATGCGCGGCACACCCGCGGACGCGATCTCGGTGAAGACCCGTTCCGAGTGCGGCAGAACGTATTCCCGGTACTGGGCCAGGCTCAGCGCGCCCGCCCAGGAGTCGAACAGCTGCACGGCGTCCACGCCCGCATCGATCTGGGCGCGCAGGAATTCGATGGTGATGTCGGTGAGCACGCCCAGCAACTGGTGCCAGGTCTCGGGGTCGGCGAGCATCATCGCCTTGGTGCGCTCGTGGTTCTTACTGGGCCCGCCCTCGACCAGGTACGACGCCAAAGTGAACGGGGCACCGGCGAATCCGATGAGCGGGGTGTCACCGAGCGCGTCCAGCAGCAGCTTCACACCGGCGGTGACCGCGCCCACCTCCTCGGCGCGCAGGCGCGGCAGCGCACGCACATCGGCGACGGTGCGCACCGGATTCGCGACCACCGGGCCGACGCCGGCCACGATGTCGAGATCGATGCCGGCGGCCTTGAGCGGAACCACGATGTCGGAGAAGAGGATTGCCGCGTCCATCTGGTGGCGGCGGATCGGCTGCATGGTGATCTCGCACACCAGCTCCGGATCGAAACACGATTCCAGCATGCCGATTCCGGCACGCACCTCGCGATACTCCGGAAGGGACCGACCAGCCTGTCTCATGAACCACACCGGACGCCGATGCGGCACGCCACCGGTGGCGGCGGCAAGGAACGGGGCATCGGTCAGCAGGCGTCGGGTGTGAGTACTCATCACCGCCCATCGTAAAGGGGGCCCGGCGGCGCGCCTCGCACTACTCGGCACCGGAGGGGTCTACGGTGCCTTTCGTGACACCGCTCGACTTCCGCGACGGCGCTGCCCCCACCCCGGAGCCCGAAGAACCAGCCCGGTTCCGCGCCGCGGTCGAGGCCATGGGAACCGCATCTGTGCATCCTCGAATCGAGCTGGCACCGATCCGCCCGCCGCAGCGCCTCGCCCCGTACTCGTACGCCCTAGGCGCGGAAGTCACGCGACCCGATACAAATGTGGTGCCCGTCGACTCCGAGGGCGACGCGTTCGGCCGGCTGATCCTGCTGCACGACCCGGCCGGGCAGGAAGCCTGGCACGGGGTGTTCCGTCTGGTCGCCTACATCCAGGCCGACATCGACTCCGCCCTCGCCGCCGACCCGCTGCTGCCGGAGGTGGCGTGGAGCTGGCTGGTCGACGCGCTGGACTCGCGCACCTCCTTCACCGCCCTCGGCGGCACGGTCACGGCCACCAGCTCGGTGCGCTACGGCGACATCGCCGGGCCGCCACGCGCGCACCAGCTCGAACTGCGCGCCTCCTGGACCGTGTCCGACACCGTCATGCGGCCGCACGTGGAAGCCTTCTGCGAGGTGCTCGCCTACGCGGCCGGACTGCCGCCCGCGGGGGTAACCCGGCTGGACGTGCGCCGGGACGAGAGCACCGAATAATTGGGCGCGAGATCGGGGCGGCCGATCCGCGAATTCCCGCGCCGGTCGCCCGAAAATCCCCTCTCGCCTGCGAGAACATCTGTACTGCAACGAAATCGACGGCCGCCACGTACGATTCCCCATGGCCCGACGCAGTGTCACGGCCGGTCGTTTCACCGACGTGACGCGGCCCGCCAATGCCCAACCCGTAGAGTTCAAGACCATGTCCGTACCAGATGAACCCGAAGCCACTGCCGCGGTACCGTTGCTCGCGCCAGTGGACGGTGTGCCGCCGGTACTGGACTCCGCCGCCGCGGTGGCCGCAGCCGCCCACCGGCTCGCCGCCGGAACCGGACCGCTCGCGGTCGACGCCGAGCGCGCCTCCGGCTTCCGCTACTCCAATCGCGCGTACCTGATCCAGCTGCGGCGCGAGGGTGCGGGCACCTTCCTGATCGACCCGATCCCGGTGGACGGGGAGCTCACGCCGCTGGCCGAGGCGATCAACGATCTGGAGTGGGTGCTGCACTCCGCGGATCAGGATCTGCCCGGGCTGGCCGAACTCGGGCTGCACCCGGCCCGGCTCTTCGACACCGAACTCGGCGGCCGCCTCGCGGGTTACGAGCGCGTGGGCCTGGCCGCCATGGTGGAGAAACTGCTCGGCCGCGAGCTGCGCAAGGGCCACGGCGCGGCCGACTGGTCCACCCGGCCGCTGCCGGACGACTGGCTGAACTACGCGGCCCTCGATGTCGAGCTACTCATCGAGCTGCGCGACGCGGTCGCCGCCGACCTGGCCGAGCAGGGCAAATCCGAGTGGGCCGCAGAGGAATTCGAGCACGTCCGCACCGCGGAGCCGGCCGGCCCCAAGGCCGACCGCTGGCGGCGTACCTCCGGCATCCACACCCTGCGCCGCACCCGCCAGCTCGCCATCGTCCGCGAACTATGGACGACCCGCGACCGCCTGGCCCGCCTGCGCGACGTGGCCCCCGCCCGCATCCTCCCGGACTCGGCCATCGTGGCCGCCGCCACCAACGAGCCCAAGTCCATCGCCCAGCTGCGCACCCTGCCGATCTTCGGCGGCCCCCGCCAGCGCCGCTACTCGCGCGAATGGCTCGGCGCGGTGGAGCGCGCCCGCACCCTCCCCGACAGCGAGCTCCCGCCGCTCACCCAGCACTTCGACGGCCCGCCCCCGGTCAACCGCTGGGAGCGCCGTGACCCGGCCGCCGCCGCCCGCCTGCAGTGCGCCCGCGCGGCCATGACCGACCTCTCCACCGAGGTGTCGGTCCCGGTCGAGAACCTGCTCACCCCGGACCTGCTGCGCCGCATGTGCTGGGACGGGCTGCCCAAATCGGTCGCCAACGGTGAAGCCCCGACCCTCATCGAGGGCTACCTCGCCGCGGGCGGGGCCCGCCCGTGGCAGCGTGCTCTGACCGTCCCGCGACTGAGCGAAGCCCTCTACCCGAAGAGCTGACCCCGGGAATATCGCCCAAGAAAGTTGGGCCACAAGGGTTTTCTCGACCGGCGCCTTCCCTCACGCTCATCGGCGTCATCCCGTTCATGGCATCCCCGCCGACAGTGATCCCGGTGTCCGTGGTCGCCGCGCCACCGGGATCACCTGTCCCACAGCAGCCACCGCTGCGGGGCACCTGCGTCGGATCCGGCAGCGACGGTCCGCTCGGCTCCGGCAGCGCGAACCCGCTCGGATCCGGCAGTCAGAACGCGCCGGGCGCGCGGCGGCCGTTCGCTCAGTCCTGGAATTCTGGTGGGCGGCGGTCGCGGCGGGCTCGGATGGCCTCGTCGAAATTGTCGGTGGTGAGGCGGACGTAGAGCTGGGCCATGCCCTCGTTCTGCATGTGGGATTCGAAACTGCCCGCCTCCAGGCCACTCCACAGCAGGCGCTTGGTGAGCTCGCCGCCGACCCGGCTCCAGCGGATGATCTGGTCGGCGGTGTCGTAGGCGGCCTCGAGGAGTTTGTCGCCGGGGACGACGCGGGAGACGATGCCGATGCGCTCGGCTTCCGCGGCGTCCACATCGCGGCCGGTGAGCATGATCTCGAAGGCGCGGGTGGAGCCGATGGCCCGCGGCAGCGTGTAGCTGATGCCGAGTTCGGCCGAGGTCAGGCCGTTGTTGATGCCCGCCGCGCGGAAATAGGCGTCCTCCGAGGCGATTCGGATATCGGTCCCCATGGCCAGGCAGAACCCGCCGCCGATGGCCGCGCCGTTGATGGCGCTGATCACCGGCTGGTGCATCCGCTTGATCGTGAGCATCACATTGTTCAGCAGCTCCATCGAGCGCCGGGCAATGCTGGTGCGCGTCAACCCCTCTACCCCCGGCACCTTGCCCGCGTGCTGCAGGTCCGCGCCCGAGCAGAACCCGTGCCCGGCGCCCGTGAGCACCACCACGCGCACCTCGTTGTCGGCCGCCACGCCCTCGAGGGTCTCCCGCAGCGGCACCATCACGTCGAACGCCATGGCGTTCATCCGGTCCGGCCGGTTCAACGTGACCAACGCGATCCCCGGCCGCGGCTTCTCGACAAGCACAAACGACATCCGAACTCCCGTCCCGAAACTGTAACCTGTTTCAGAATCTACGCGAGAACCCCAGCTCCGTATAGAAAGAAGGGCCCGCGATCGGATGATCGCGGGCCCGTCACGAGCGGAGTGTCACTCGGCGGTGTTACTCGGCCGCCGGGAGCAGGGCCTGCTCGATCTCGCTGCCGGAGGCATCGGCGGCGCCGAGCCACACGTGCACCCGCTGGGCCACCTCGCCCGGAGTGAGGCCGAGATCCTGGTGGATCTTGGCGCGGGAGGAGTGGTCCAGGAAATGCTGGGGGACGCCGAGGTCGCGGGTCGGAACGTCGACGCCCGAACTGCGGAGCCGGGCGGAAACGGTGGAGCCGATACCGCCGTGCAGGCCACTGTCCTCCAGAGTGACCACCAGGCGGTGGTTCTCGGCCAGCTTCACCACGGTGTCGGAGACCGGGAGGACCCAGCGCGGGTCGACCACGGTCACCGAGACGCCCTCGGCCTCCAGCAGATCCGCGACCTTGAGCGCGAGGTCGGCGAAGGCGCCGACCGCGACCAGCAGGACATCGGCGCGCACCGAGTACGCGGCAGCGTCTTGCACGTCGGGCAGGCGCAGCACATCCACGCCCTCGAAGCGTTCCACCGCCGGAATCTCTTCGATCGCAGGACCCTTGGGGAAGCGGATGGCGGTGGGCCCGTCGCTGATGTGCAGGGCCTCCCCCAATTCCTCACGCAGGCGGGCAGCGTCGCGCGGGGCCGCGACCCGGATGCCGGGGATGATGCCCAGCACCGACAGGTCCCACATGCCGTTGTGCGAGGCGCCGTCGTCGCCGGTGATGCCGGCGCGATCGAGCACCAGGGTCACCGGGAGCTTGAGCAGCGCCACATCCATGAGCAGCTGATCGAAGGCCCGGTTGAGGAAGGTGGAGTAGATGGCCACCACGGGGTGCAGACCGCCCAGGGCCATACCGGCCGCGGAGGTCATGGCGTGCTGTTCGGCAATGCCGACGTCGAACATGCGCTCCGGGAAGCGATTTCCGAACGGGGTCAGACCGGTCGGCCCCGGCATGGCGGCGGTGATCGCCACAATGTCGTCACGCTGCTCGGCCTGGGCGATGAGCTCCTTGGAGAACACCGAGGTCCAGCTCGGCGCGGACGGGCCACCCAGCGGCTCACCGGTCTCCGGGTCGATCTGGTTGATGGCGTGCATCTGATCGGCCTCGTGGTCCTCGGCCGGCTTGTAGCCGCGACCCTTCTGCGTCACCGCGTGCACGATGACCGGACCACCGAAGTCCTTGGCCCGCCGCAGCGCAGCCTCCAGCTGTACCGGATCGTGCCCGTCGACCGGGCCCACATACTTCAGCCCGAGATCGCTGAACAGCTCCTGCGGCGCGACCGCGTCCTTGATGCCGGTCTTGATGGCGTGCAGCATCGAGTACGCCGAATCCCCCACGCGCGGAATGCTCTGGACGATCCGCTTGGTGGCGTCGAGCGCGTGCTCGTAGGCGGGCTGGGTGCGCAGCCCCGCGAGCCGCTCGGCGAGCCCGCCGATGGTCGGCGCGTAGGAGCGGCCATTGTCGTTGACGACCACGATGACCGAGCGGTCCGGCCCGGCGGCGATATTGTTCAGCGCCTCCCAGCACATGCCGCCGGTGAGCGCGCCGTCACCGACGACCGCGACCACATGCCGCTTCTGCCGGGTCAGCGCGAACGCCTTGGCGATGCCGTCCGCGTAGGACAGCGAGGCCGACGCGTGCGAGGACTCCACCCAGTCGTGGGCGCTCTCGGCCCGGCTCGGGTACCCCGACAGCCCGCCCTCTTTGCGCAGCGTGTCGAACCCGTCCTTGCGGCCGGTAAGGATCTTGTGCACGTAGGCCTGATGCCCGGTATCGAAGATGATCGGGTCGGCCGGCGAGTCGAAAACCCGGTGCAACGCGATGGTCAGCTCCACGACGCCGAGGTTCGGCCCCAGGTGCCCGCCGGTGACGGCGACCTTCCGCACCAGGAACTCACGAATCTCCTCGGCCAGCTCGTGCAGCTCCGGTACCGACAGCCGACGCAGGTCCTCGGGCGTGTCGACCCGGGAAAGCACTCCCACGGCTATTGCTCCCTCCGGATGTCTCCTGTGTTTGCAACAGTCTACGGAGCCCATTCCGGCCCCCGATGCCAGGAACGAAACGCCACCTGCAACATCCGTAGCAGATGTGAGGCTCAACACAGATTTCGCCGGTTACGGTGGCCCAGAGGGTCCGTCCGGCGGCGTCGTCGCCCGCATCATCGACGAAGTGTACGAGCTGTGCCGGGCCGACACGTCGGGAACGCCGGCCGACCACATTCCGGAACTGGCGGCAGTACAACCCGATTCATTCGGCATCTGCCTGGCTACCGCGGACAGGCCGGTCCACGGCAGCGGAGATCCGGACGCCGCCTTCACGATTCGGTCGATTTCCGAGCCGTTCACGTATGCGCCGGCCCGCTGCCTGTACACAGGCCGATGCCGCCGTGCGCGCGGTCGGCGCACGGCGGCATCTGGCCCGCCTCGGGCCGAGCCTCGTCCGACACCCCTCGTCCGGTCGCACGACGCCGCCCGTAGTCGTTCCCGCGATCAGCGGTAGCCGTACTCCTGCCAGCGATCCAGGACGCGCTGCTGGATCTCCGCGGGCCAGCCGTTCTCGAAGCTGCCCTTGATCGGGCGGCGGCCCTGCGGGAAGTGATCGGCCAGCAGGCAGTTGTAGATCACCTTGCCCGCCATGAAGGAATGTGCTTCCTCCGGCGAGAGGTAGACCGCGAGCTGATCGGAAACCGCTGCCGGATAATGGAATTCACCGCGCTCGACATCCGGGTGGGAGCGGGTGGCGAAGGCCCACACCACCTCGTCGATATTCGTGATGTCGACATCGTCCTCGACCACCAGGATCTTGGGCGCGTTGACCGACGGCTTGCCGGTGAAGATGATCTTGGCGATCTGGTCCACCAGCTCGTGCGAGCCCAGGCCGGTGCTCTCGTGCCAGTCCTGCCGCACCGCCAGGGTCAGCCAGTGCACCGCGGCCTCGAAGTTGTACCAGGCCGAGGAGATCGGCAGTCCGGCCCGCCGCAGCAGGTGAAGGATCTCGGCGGCACTGGTGGTGCCGATGATGGTGTGGTCCTCCTCCACCGGCGGGCCCGCCGCCACGGTCGGCTGGATCGCGCCGTCGCGGTGGGTGATCGCCGAGACGTGGAAGACCGCCTTGGGGCTGGCCTCGGTGGCGTTGTAGCCGGGGAACTCGTTGAACGGGCCCTCCATGACCGTCTCGTCGAGCGCGATGTGACCCTCGATCACGATCTCGGCGGTCGCGGGCACCAGCAGATCGACGGTCTCGGCCGGGACCAGTTCCAGGCCCTCGCCGAAGAGCGCGCCCAGGTAATGGGTTTCGTCCTCGCCCTCGGGAATCGGCATGCCGCCCACCCACGGCAGGCCCGGCTCGACGCCGATGGCCAGCGCGATCGGCATGGGCTCGCCGATCTCGGTCCACTTCGAGCGGATGATGCCCAGGTGCTGGGGTCCCGGGATCAGGCAGGCCAGGGTGTTCCTGTCGTGGATCATCATGCGATTGATCGACCAGTTGGTCCACGAGCCGTCGGGTGTCTTGACGATGTTCATCCCGTAGGTCTGGATGTAGCGGCCGCCGTCATTGCCGTGCAGCTTCGGGGTCGGGAAGACGAACAGGTCGATGTCGCCGCCGAGCATGACGTTCTCTTTGCAGGGCGCGGCCGCGCGGTCCACCACCACCGGCGGGATGCCCGGCTTGGCGCGCGCCTCGGCGAGCACCTCCACGATCTGCTGACCGGTGGCGTCGGCGGGCAGGCCCAGCGCCAGCGCGATGCGCGCCAGCCGGTGCTGCGGACCCGAGAGCGCGCCGGGTGCGCCGAGCACCCGGAAACCACTGTCCTGATATCCGGTGATATTGGTGAACAGGGGCGCGGGGGCCCGCAGATCGTAGGAGCGGCGAATGATCGCGCCGATCTCCAGATTCCAGTCGACCTCGGTGTCGATGTGCTGGACCTCACCGATGGCGTCGAGCGCCTCGATGAACTCGCGCAGGCTCTTCAAATGCGGCACAGGGGTTTTCCTTAGCGTCGGGTGTTCGCCGGTGTCGGGTGCTCAGGACGATGCCGCCCATCTCGGTGACCGCGGCAAGTCGACGCGATCCACTCACCGGCTCAGCATCCGTCACGTGTCGGATAGCCATCAACGCCGAAATCCGCGAAGATCGATAAGAAATGCTGATCGAAGACTCGCCTCGAGAAACCCGCGTCGACCCGGCCGAACTGGAAGCGTTCGTGGTCCTCGCCGAAGAACTGCACTTCGGCCGGACCGCCGACCGCCTCGGACTGTCCCAGCCCCGGGTCAGCCAGCTGATCCGCAGCCTGGAGCGCCGCGTCGGCCGCCGCCTGGTGGAGCGCACCAGCCGCCGGGTCACCCTCAATCCGCTGGGCGAGCATCTGCTGGCCCGGGCCCGCCCCGCCTTCCAGGAGCTGCAGCGGGCCTTCGCCGAAACCCGCACCGCGGCACGGGGTCTGCGCATCGGATTCCTCGGGCCCTACGCGTCCACCCTGGACACCGCACTGACCGGATTCCGGGCCCGCCATCCGGAATGCCAGGTCACGCTGACCCAGCTGGCGTGGACCGACATCTTCGGCCCGCTGCGGCGCGGCGAGGTGGACATCCAGATCTGCCTCGCCCCGGTCGAGCAGCTCGGCCTGACCGTCGGGCCGGAGGTGGGCGTGTTCCCGCGGCTGCTGGCCATCGCCCGCAGCCATCCGTGGGCCACCCGCGACCGCGTCGACGTCGAGGATCTGGCCGAATTGCGGGTGATCGGACCGCATCCGGATGTCGCGCCCGAATTCGCGCGCGCCTTCTGGCCGCCGGCCACCACCCCGGGCGGGCGGCCCATCCCGCGGGTCGCGCCCGCGCGCACCGAACCCGAGATGCTCACCGCGGTCGCCCACAACAACGCCGTCTTCGCCACCACCACCGCCATGCCCACCTACTTCACCCATCCGGAGGTGACATTCGTCCCGCTCACCGGCCTGCCCGACGCACGGGTCCGGCTGGTGTGGCGCACCGACACCGACCATCCCAAGGTCGACGAATTCGCCGGGCTGGCCGCCGGACAGCCCGCGGCGGGCCTACGTCAGCAGGCGTAGCCGGGATTACGCAAACACGTGCAGGCGCGCTGCCGCGAACGCGCCTACGCTGGCGGACAACGAGATTGCTTCCCTCCCCCGAGGTGGATTGTCATGACCGATTTCGATCCCGCGGTCTACGGACCGTCCACCGTCCGCGTCGGTACCGCGGAACGCGAGCAGGCCGCCGCCGCACTGGGCGAGCATTTCGCCGCCGGCCGGCTCGACATCGCGGAATACGACGAGCGGGTGGGCCGGGCATACGCGGCCAAGACCGCGGGCGAGCTGGCGGTGCTGTTCGGCGACCTACCCCGGCCGCAACGGCCCGCGCCGCAGATCCCGGCCCCGCCGCCCGCCCCGCGCCGCGCGCTGCCGGTGGCCCCGATCGGTGCGGCCGTGCTGCTGCTGTTCATGATCGCGTTCGCGGCGACCACCCACTTCTTCCCCTTCTTCCTGTTCCCGGTGCTGTTCTTCGTCTTCGCACGCGGGCGGTACGGGTATCGCGGTCCGCGCTACCACCGCATGTGAGGGCTAGGGTGAATTCGTGGGCGTCATAGGCGAACTGTTCCCCGGCAAGAAGCTGCAGGACGAGGGCAGCGAGGACGGCAGCGGCGAGGGCCACCGGCCCCGGGTCAGCCTCGATCTGGACGCCGGGGTGATCCGGGTGTCCCCGGCCCGGCCGGATCCCGGCCCGGACGCGCCCGCGTCGCAGGGCTAGGACACACCCGATAGGGTCGGGCTTCGACCAAGCCGAGGCGGCTCGGTGCGGCCGGAGGGTGAAAACACGTGACCGACAACAATGATCACTGGGCGAACCCCCAC
This sequence comes from Nocardia sp. NPDC004123, assembly GCF_053603795.1. Classification (NCBI taxonomy): domain Bacteria; kingdom Bacillati; phylum Actinomycetota; class Actinomycetes; order Mycobacteriales; family Nocardiaceae; genus Nocardia; species Nocardia sp. NPDC004123. Next base: position 23,899 of record NZ_JBSGGG010000025.1, on the reverse strand, counting down.
GGCGGGCCTCATGGTTGGGGTTATCCCGATGCGGGACAACAGGACTGGGGTTACCAAGGCGAGGCACCGCAGCCGACCGAGTATCCGGGCTTTGCCGCGCAACTGCCCCCGGGATACCAGCTCGCGCCTCCGCAGTACATCACCGGCCAGCAGCCCCAGTACGTCACCGGACAGCAGCACCCGTACGTCACCGGTCAGCATTCCGTCCCGAATTATGCGGGGCAGCAACCGATTCCGGGCTACGCGTCGCCATCCGCACCCGGCGGCGGGCCCCGTCGCACCCTGCTGATCCTCGCCGCGCTGGCCGCGGTCATCGTGCTGGCCGGCGGCGGTATCGCGGCGTACGCGCTGACCCGGGACTCCGCCGGCAGCGGCACCACCGCCGCGCCCGGCACCACCGCCGCGCCCTCGGGCGGGCCGTCCGCCACCGGGCCGTCCCGGTCCGGCGCACCCAAGCCCGGCAGCACCACCGTGGTCGCCCCGGCACTGGGTATCAGCTACGACGTGCCCGCCGGGTGGACGATCGCCGAGCCCACCGATATCACCGTGCAGACCGGGACCGACGGCTCGGTCATCGGGCACGCCAAGTCCACCGAGGGCAACGACTACTGCGCGGGCTCGGCGTATCGGACCCTCGCCTTCGTCGCCCACGTGGACGGCAGCGATCCCGCCGCCGCGGCCGTCAAGGTGGCGAGAATCTCGGCGGAGAGCGGCTATTCGGACGCAACCGGCGGCAACCAGGGCGCGCCGGCCGCGGTCACCACCACCAGCGGCATCACCGGCCAGCAGGTCGAGACCTCCGGCAGCTGGCAGCCGGGCGCGCCGGGCTGCACCACGACCAGCTACTCGATCTACACCTTCGCGTTCGCCGGCCCGAACAAGGCGCTGCTGGTGCTGGCCGTCCTGGCCGACCGCGGCACCCAGGGCGAACTCACCGCCGACCGGGCCGCGCAGATGATCGCCAGTCTCCGTACCTCCTGACCCGCACCGATTAGGCTCAGGTCGTGGCCATCATGGACGACGACGAGATCTCCGCCGCGTTCGTCGGCGAGCTGACGCCCTACGCGGTGCCGGTGATCCTCGAGGAACCCAACCCCGACTGGCCGTCCTGGTACGCCGACGACGCCCGGGCGATCCGAGCGGCCTTGGGGGCGAAGGTCTTACGGCTCGAGCACACCGGTTCCACCTCGGTGCCCGGCCTCGCCGCCAAGCCGGTCATCGACATCCTGCTCGTGGTCGCGGACACCGCCGACGAACCGGCCTACGTGTCCGCCCTGGAAGCCGCCGGATACACCCTGCGCGTACGCGAACCCGACTGCCACGAACACCGCTGCCTGGTCCGCCGCGTGGAAGACGGTGCGCCGCACGACGTCAACCTCCACGTGTTCTCCCCCGGCCTCGGCGACACCGAGATCGAGCGAGTCCTCGCCTTCCGTGATCGGCTCCGCACCCACGCGGCCGACCGCGCCCACTACGAACGGACCAAACGCGAACTGGCGCAACGACAGTGGAAGTACGTCCAGCACTACGCCAACGCCAAGAGCGCGGTCATCGAGGAGATCATCGGCCGCGCCCTCCCCGCCCGCTAGCGCGTACCGCCGCCGGGCCCCGATGGTCCTTGCCTCGGCTAATACACTGGCCGGATGCCCCTCGTCGAGGTGACCTACAAGCCGGAGCTTCCCGAGACCGTGCTGCGTGAGCTGGGCAAATGGCTGCCGCACCTGGTGTCCCTCGCCGTCGAATGCCCGGAGGAGCCCTACGACGGCGACCTGCAGCCGGGGGATGTCGAGATCCGCTTCCATCCACTGGGCAAGTTCGATCGCTCGGGGATGGATGTGGTCATCGAGGTCCGGTCGAAGTACTTCGCGAGCCGGGCCGAGAACCGGCAGGAGCGCTGTGACCAGCTGCTCGCCGATATCGAGAAGTTCGTCGACGCCCATATCGGCGTCTATCTGACCCTGCCGGTCGCGGCCTGGTCGCAGAGCGAGTGATCGCGCACTGCTGCCCGGCGCGATGGTGCCGCCGCCACGTCCAATAGACCAGGCCCACAACGCAGACCACGCCCACAACGGCAATTTTCAATCAATGATTGAATTACTGATTGAACCGTGTTTCACTGCTTGCCATGGTCGAGAAGGTGTCCGCGGGAACGCGGGAACGGCTGCTGGCTGCGGCCGAGCAGCTACTGCTGACCGAGCCCTATGACGAGGTATCGGTACGCGCCGTGTGCGCGGCGGCGGGCGCCAATCCCGCGGCGGTGCACTACCACTTCGGATCCAAGGAGGCGCTGGTCGCCGCCCTCATCGAGGCCAGGCTCGGGCCGCTGTGGGAGGAGGGGCTGGACCGGGCCACGGGCGGGCGGGATTCGGTGCCCGCGGTGGTGGACACCATCCTCGCGCCGTTCCAGGAGCTGGCCGCGGATCCGCTGGGGCGCCTGCATCTTCGGCTGCTGGCCCGCTTCGTGCTGGGCCGGCATCAGACCTCGTGGCAGGGGCCGTGGTTCCGGATGGATTCCTGGACCCCGCTGCTGCCCGAACTGGGGGCCGGCGAGGCGCGACGGCGCTGGATGCTGGCCTTCGACCTGATCATCATGCGGTTCGGCGCTCCCGAGATCGAGGATCACGGGATGCCCGAACCGGCGTTGACGGCCCTGCGGAACTTCGTGGTGGCCGGACTCACTGCACCGGGAGAACAACCATGAACGAGATCTTCGCACCGGCGAAACTCGGCCCGATCACCCTGCGCAACCGGGTGATCAAGGCCGCCACCTTCGAGGGACGCACCCCCGACGCGCTGGTCACCCCCGAGCTCATCGACTTCCACCGCGAGGTCGCCGCGGGCGGGGTGGGCATGACCACCGTCGCCTACTGCGCGGTCGCGCCGGGCGGCCGCACCGATCGGCACCAGATCTGGATGCGGCCCGAAGCCGTTTCCGGACTGCGTGAGCTGACCGACGCCGTGCACGCCGAGGGCGCGGCCGCCAGCGCCCAGATCGGGCACGCCGGTCCGGTCGCCAACGCCGCCTCCAACCGCGCCCCCGCGCTCGCGCCGAGCCGTATGTTCAGCCCGCTGAGCATGCAGGCCATGCACGTGCCCGGCGACTCCGAGATCCGCGAACTCATTGCGGCACACGCGAATGCGGCGCTGCTGGCCGAGCAGGCCGGATTCGACGCGGTCGAAATCCATTTCGGCCACAATTATCTGGTGAGCTCGTTCCTGAGCCCGCTGCTCAACCGCCGCCACGACAAGTGGGGCGGTACGCTCGCCAACCGGGCCCGGCTCGCACGCGAAATCGCCTGCGCGGTCAGGGATGCCGTGGGCGACCGGCTGGCGGTGACCGCCAAACTGAACATGGAGGACGGCCGCCGCGGCGGGCTCACGGTCCCGGAGAGCATCCAGGTAGCCGCCTGGCTGGAGGCCGACGGCGCGCTCGACGCCCTCGAATTGACCGCGGGCAGTTCACTTCTCAACCCCATGCTGCTGTTCCACGGCGACGCACCGCGCAAGGAGTTCGCCGAGGTGCTGCCCGGCCCGGCGCGCATGGGTTTCAAACTGGTCGGGCGTGCCTTCCTCAAGGAGTACCCCTACCACGAGGCGTACCTGCTGGAGCGGGCCCGCCAGTTCCGCCGCGAACTGTCCATGCCGCTGATCCTGCTGGGCGGCATCACCAATCTCGACACCATGAACCTGGCCATGACCGAGGGATTCGAGTTCGTCGCCATGGGCCGGGCACTGCTGCGCGAGCCGAATCTGTTGCAGCGCATCCAGGCCGACGCGGCCACCCGGTCGGCCTGCGTGCACTGCAACAAGTGCATGCCCACCATCTACACCACTACCCGCTGCGTGTTCCGGCCGGAGCGGACCATCATCGATCTCGACGGAAGGCACCGAGCATGAGTGGACGGCTCGACGGGCGCGTAGCGCTGATCAGCGGCGCGGCATCGGGAATGGGCGCCTCGCACGCGCGGGCATTCGTGGCCGAGGGCGCCTCGGTGCTCATCGGCGACATCTCCGACGAGGCGGGCGCGAAACTGGCCGCCGAACTAGGCGACGCCGCGGCGTACGTCCACCTCGATGTCGCCAGGGCCGAGGACTGGCGCACGGCCGTGGACACCGCGGTCGAACGCTTCGGCAAGCTCGACGTGCTGGTCAACAATGCCGGCATCCTCGACTTCGGGCCGCTCGGCACCTACACCGAAGAGCAGTGGCAGCGGGCCCTGTCCATCAACCTCACCGGCCCATTCCTCGGCCTGACCGCCGCCCGCGACGCCCTGGTGGCGGCCAGGCCCGCGGCGGTGGTGAACATCTCCTCCGCTGCGGGGATCCAGGGCGTGCCGGGCGCCCACGCCTACACCGCCTCGAAATTCGGGGTGCGTGGGCTCACCAAGTCCGCGGCGCTCGAACTCGCCCCGCACGGGGTGCGGGTGAATTCCGTTCACCCGGGCGGGATCATGACGCCCATGATCGGCGTGCCCGAGGGCACGACCACCGATCGCGACGCGAACACCCTGGCCCGCCTCGGTGCGCCCGAAGAGGTCACGGCGCTCGTGGTGTTCCTCGCCGGCCACGAATCCAGCTATTGCAATGGCGCCGAGTTCGTCGTCGACGGCGGGATGACGGCTGGCCGCCCGGTCTGAGACCTACTGCTTGTAGGTCGCCAGGAAACGTCCGATGCGCTCGATGATGGCCTCGAGCTCATCGGCGTGCGGCAGCGTCACGATCCGGAAGTGGTCGGGGCGCGGCCAATTGAAGCCGGTGCCCTGCACGATGTGGATCTTCTCGCGCAGCAGCAGATCCAGCACGAACTGCTCGTCGTCGTGGATCCGGTACATGTCGAGGTCGATGCGCGGGAAGGCGTACAGCGCGCCCCGGGGCTTCACGCACGAGATGCCCGGGATGGCGTTGAGCGCCTCCCACGCGCGGTCGCGCTGCTCGCGCAGGCGGCCGCCGGGCAGGGTGAGGTCGTAGATGCTCTGGTGTCCGCCGAGCGCGGCCTGAATCGCCTGCTGCGCAGGGACATTCGCGCACAACCGGAGACCCGCCAGCATGGTCAGGCCCTCGAGGTAGTTCTCGGCGTGCTCGATCGGGCCCGATACCACCAGCCAGCCACCGCGGAAGCCGGCGGCGCGGTAGGACTTGGAGAGCCCGGAGAAGGTGAGGCACAACAGATCCGGGGCCAGCGCGGCGGTCGCGGTGTGGGTCAGGCCGTCGTAGAGGATCTTGTCGTAGATCTCGTCGGAGAACACCACCAGGTTGTGGCGGCGCGCGATCTCCAGCATCTGGCGCACCACCTCGGGCGAATACACCGCGCCCGTGGGGTTGTTCGGGTTGATGATGACCAGCGCCCGGGTGCGGTCGGTGATCTTGGACTCGATATCGGCCAGATCGGGCATCCAGTCCGAGCCCTCGTCACAGATGTAGTGCACGGGCCGGCCGCCGTTGAGCGCGGTGGCGGCGGTCCAGAGCGGGAAATCCGGTGCGGGAACCAGGACTTCGTCACCGTTCTCCAGCAGCGCGGTCATGGCCATCATGATGAGCTCGGAGACGCCGTTGCCCAGGAAGACCTGTTCGACGTCGACCTCGGAGAGTCCGAGGGTCTGGTAGTACTGCACCACCGCGCGCCGCGCCGAGAGCAGGCCCTTGGAGGCGGAGTAGCCGCTGGACTGCGGCAGATTGCGGACCATGTCCTGAAGCAGTTCGGCGGGCGCCTCGAAGCCGAAGGTCAGCGGGTTGCCGGTGTTGAGCTTCACGACGTGATGCCCTTCCGCCTCCAGCCGTGCGGCGTGCTCGGCGACCGGCCCGCGGATCTCGTAGGACACGCCCGCCAGCTTGCTCGACTGCTTCACCTGCATCAAACGACCTCTTCTCGGTGTGGTTGCCGCACACTCTACTTGGAAATTCCAAGTTTGCACTTGGTATTTCCAAGCTGGGGGTTAGAGTGGGATCGTGAGACGCCGAAGCTACGACCACTACTGCACCGTCAGCCGCGCCCTCGACATCGTCGGCGACCGGTGGAACCTGCTGGTGGTCCGCGAATTGTGTTCGGGCCCGCGCCGATACAGCGATCTGTTCGCCGACCTGCCCGGCATCAGCACCGATGTGCTGGCCGCCCGGCTCAAGGATCTCGAGCGTGATGGGATTCTCACCAAGCGCCGCGTCGGCCCCCGCGCCGGAACCGCGGTCTACGAGCTCACCGACTCCGGCGCGGCACTGCGACCGGTGCTGGACTCGCTGTCGGCCTGGGGCGCGGCACAACTCGGCGAACAGCGCGCGACCGATGCCGTACGAGCGCACTGGTTCGCACTCCCCCTCGGACATGCCGTGGCCGAGCTGGTGCCCGCCGGCACCGTCACGGTCCGCATCGGCGAAACCGCCTTCCACTACGTGATCACCGAATCCGGCCTCACCCATCACGACGGCCCGGCCGCCGCACCGGATCTGGAGATCCGGCTGGAGCTGGCCGCGGCGAGCGAGATCGCCACCGGTGCCCGCTCGCTCGCCGCGACCCTCGACCAGGCGACCGGAACCGGACAACCGGTCGGCTGAACCGCGGCACCCGTCGTCGACGCGGCGGCGGCAGGTGGTCGGCGGCCCTCGGTAGCATCGGCTGGGTTGTGCCCGCATCGATCGAGGAGGAATCCGTGACCAGCGAGAACGCCACCGGCACGATCACGATCGTCGGCTCGGGCAGTGCCAGTGCCACGCCGGACATCATGCGGGTGTCGATCTCGGTCGAGACGCGCGCCGACACCGTGGCCGCCGCCTACGCGCGGGCCGGGGAACGCGCCGACGCGATGATCTCGTCGCTGCGCGCGGACGGCGTGGCGGGTCGCGACATCACGACCAGCGGGCTCACGGTGCGCGCGGAAACCGTATGGACCGAAGGGAATCGGGAGCAGCTGGTCGGCTATATCGCCGGCACCGCGCTGACGGTCACGCTGCGCGAGATCGCCGGACCCGGCGGGGAGGCGAAACCCGCCGCCGACGGCGGGCCCGCCGCGATCATCGCGCACGCGGTCGACGCGGGCGGCGACGATGTGCGCCTGGGCGGGCTGACGCTGACCGTCGCCGATGAGGAGAGCCTCATGGTCCGCGCCCGCGACGCCGCCTGGGACCACGCGCTGGGCAAGGCCGAACAGTACGTGTTCCGGGCGGGCCGCCGGCTGGGACCGGTGCTCGAGATCACCGAGGACGTCTCCGGTCCCGCGCCCACGCCGCGAATCGCGTTCGCCGCCAGCAAGATGGCCGCTCCCGGCGGCGCGGTGCCGGTGGAGCTCGGCGAGAGCGAACTGTCCACCAGCGTCCGAATCACCTGGCAGCTGGCCTGAGCCTCAGAGCTCGACCTGCGCCAGCAGGGAACCCGCGCGCACGGCGGTGAGCTGAATGCGAAACCGGGTGGCGTCCGCCCGGGTTCGATGCGGGAACGGGTCCTCGACGACCATCCCGCGCAGATCGTGCAGCAGCCGCGTGCCCTGCGCGATGGTGAGGCGGCCGATGTCCACCAGGTGCCGCACATTGCGACCGCCGTCCGGATCACCGGTCCCGGCCGCGTACGCCGTCACCTGCTGCAACGCCGACCGCAGCCGCTTCTCACACGCCGGGAACCGGCCCCGCTCATAGTGTTTCACCGCGTGCCGCAGGTGATCCAGCGCCGTCTGCTGGCCGCGCACCTCGAGCTCGGTCGCCAGCAGCGCGACCCGCTCGGCCAGCCGCACCGGCAGCCACGCCGTGGGTTTCAGGCGACATCGCACGCTCGCCTCCGGCCCCGCACCGTTCACCCGGCCGATCTTCATCCGGTAGCCGTCCTCGAGCAGCGCCGTGCGCAGCGCCGGCATCCACCCCGGAAGGCTCTTGCGCGCCAGGGACTCTCCCTGCAGGAACCGCGCCACCGTCACCTCGACCAGATCCAGCAGTGCCCGATCCGCCTCCGCGTTCCCGCCCAGCGCCGCCAGCCGCGCGCCGTACACCGGCGTCACCAACCGCCCCCAGTAGCTGTCGGCGTTCACCCACAACTCGACGCCGTACTCCGGCCGCTTGAGATCCACCCCCAGCAGCAATGCCTCGAGCGAGTGGAACCGCGACTGATCCCCATAGATCAGCTCCACCACCGACGCCACAGTCGGATCCGACAACGTAGTCATGGGCAACATCTTGGCGCACCCCCAAACCGCCCGCGCCCCAACCCATCCCCCGCGACCCCGACGCGCCACACCAAGATCGGGGAGCTGTCGGCGCGGAGCATCGGGCGACATTCCGCAGGGACAGCTCCCCGATCTCGCAGGACCTGGTCAGCGTTCCAGGACCGCGATGCACTCCACGTGGTGGGTGCCGGGGAAAGCGTCGAAGACGCGCAGGTCCACCGGCTGGTAGCCGGCGGCGCGGTAGAGACCGATGTCCCGGGCGAAAGCGGCGGGGTCGCAACCGATGTGGATGATGCGCCGCGGCGAACGCTCGCTCAGCGCATTGATCACGTCCTTGCCCGCGCCCGCGCGCGGCGGGTCGAGCACGACGACATCCGGTGCGGTATCCCGCTGTTCGTGAATCCACCGCTCGACGCGCTCGACGGTCAGGTCCACCCACGGCAGATCCCGTAGCGCGGCACGCCCTTCGGCGACCGCGGTGCGCGCGAACTCGACACCGTGCACCATTCCGGTCACACCGACCTGCTCCGCCAGCCGCGCGGCGAACACGCCCACGCCGCAGTACAGGTCCCAGACCAGCGCCCCGGGCGCGCAGTCCGCCCACTCCGCCACCACATCCGAATAGCACTGCGCCGCACCGTAATGCGGCTGCCAGAACCCGGTCGCCGACAGCTCCCACCGCCGCTCGCCCACGTACTGCACCGCCCGGCCACTGCCGTCCACCACGCGCTCGGTCCGCGCACTGTGCGCCGCCGCCCGCCGCGCGGCGGTACTGCGCCGATCACCCCCGCCAGGCCGACCGGAATCCCCTGCCCCACCGCCTCTTTCACGACGCCCGCGCGGGCCGCCCGCCGCCCCGGCCGGAGCCAGTTCGACGACGTGCCGCACCCCGTCCCCATCCACGACCACAACGAGATCCGCCCCGGGCGTCCACAACCGCTCGCCGATCCCCGCCATGGCCCCCGCCACCGGCTGCGGGCACCGCAGATCCGCGATCACCTCGGTGCTCCGATACCGGTGCACCCCGGCCCGCCCCTCCGGGTCCACCACCAGCCGCACCCGGCTCCGCCATCCGGCGGTATACGACCCCACTGAAGGCTCGCCGCCCTGCGCCGTTTCCCCGGCACCGGGGCGGGCGATGAGCGCACGCGCAGAGGGCGTCGACACCCCGCCGATTCGACCCGGCGGGACGCTCGTGCCCGGGGTCGGGCGCGGGGCCGTCGCGGCGGGCTCGGCGGGACCGCCGAGCAGAGTCGAGCCGAGGTCGGTCGTCACGCTGCCGAGCCGCCCGGGATGGCCGGGCTCCGGGATCGGTGCACCGAGCGAGGTTCCTGGTGGCACACCGATCGGCAGACCGGGCGGTGCCGGGATCGGTTCGACGGCGAAGTCCGGTTCCCAGTCGGCGAGGCGGCGCAGCTGCTCGGCGACGACCTGGCGTTTGAGTTCGCGCTGGGCCGCGGGGGTGGCGAAGGTGAAGTCGCAGCAGCCCGCACCGCCCGGGCCGGAGACCGGGCAGGTGGCGGGAATGCGGTCGGGCGAGGCGTCGAGGATCTCGATGGCGTCGGCGCGGCAGAAGGAGCCACCGCGGTCCTCGGTGACGAGAGCGCGGACCAGTTCACCGGGCAGGCCGTGGCGGACGAACAGCACGCGGCCCTCGTGACGGGCCACACAGAAGCCGCCGTGGCCGGGCGGGCCCAGGCGGACCTCGAAGACCTCTCCGTACCAATCGGATCCGGCGCTCATGCCTCGTCTCCGAATCCGCGACGCACCGAACCGGGGGCATTGACCACCCGGCCGGGACGGGCCCGGCCCGCCGAGGACGACAGCTGCCAGGGCACGCTGGTCACCATGACGCCGGGCTCGAACAGCAGCCGGCCCTTCAGCCGCAGCGCACTCTGGTTGTGCAGCAACTGCTCCCACCAGTGGCCGACCACGTATTCCGGGATGAACACGGTCACCACGTCGCGCGGGGAGTCCTTGCGGACCCGCTTCACGTAATCCACCACCGGCTTGGTGATCTCACGGTACGGGGACTCGATCACCTTGAGCGGCACCACGATATCGCTGTGCTCCCACTCCCGCACCAGCGCCCGGGTGTCGGGCTCGTCGACGTTCACCGTGATGGCCTCGAGCGTGTCGGGCCGGGTGGCGCGAGCGTAGGCCAGGGCGCGCTTGGTGGGCAGGTGCAGCTTGGACACCAGCACGATCGAGTGCGTGCGACTGGGCAGCACGCCGTCCCATTCGGACTCGTCCAGCTCCCGCGACACCGTGTCGTAGTGGCGACGAATGAGTTTCATCAGCCCGAAGATGGCCGCCATGGTGACGATGGCGATCCACGCGCCCGCCAGGAACTTGGTGACCAGCACGATCAGCAGCACGGTCGCGGTCATGGTGAGACCGATCGCGTTGATCACCCGCGACCGCTTCATCCGCGCCCGCACCGCCGGATCGGTCTCGGTGCGCAGCAGTCGCGTCCAGTGCCGCAGCATGCCGGTCTGGCTCAGCACGAACGACACGAACACGCCCACGATGTAGAGCTGGATCAGGCGCGTCACCTCCGCGCCGAACAGCACCACGAACGCGATGGCCGCGCCCGCCAGGAACAGGATGCCGTTGCTGAACGCCAGCCGATCACCGCGGGTGTGCAGCTGCCGCGGCAGGAAACGGTCCTGCGCCAGAATCGAACCCAGCACCGGGAAGCCGTTGAAGGCGGTATTGGCCGCCAGCACCAGGATCAGCGCGGTGACGATGGTGATGAAGTAGAAGCCGGGCTGGAATCCGGAGAACACCGCGCCCGCCAGCTGCGCCACCAGCGTCTTCTGCTCGTATCCGGCGGGTGCGCCGATCAGGTCGTCGGTGTTGTGCGCGTACACGATGCCGACCTTCTGAGTGAGCACGATCATGCCCATGAAAAGCGTCACCGCGATGCAGCCGAGCAGCAGCAGGGTGGTCGCGGCATTGCGGGACTTGGGTTTGCGGAACGCGGGCACGCCATTGCTGATCGCCTCGACACCGGTCAGCGCCGCGCAACCGGAGGAGAACGCGCGGGCGAGGAGGAACACGAACGCCAGCCCGAACAGATGCTCGTCCTCGGCCTTCAAGCCGAAGCCGTACGACTCGGCGTGCACGGTCTGCCCCAGGCCGAGCCGGGTGAAGCCCCAGATGAGCATGATGAACATGCCGATCATGAAGGCGTAGGTGGGGATCGCGAACGCCGTACCGGATTCCCGCACACCGCGCAGATTGATTGCGGTGAGGATCACGATCGCCGAGACCGCGAACAACACCTTGTGGGTGGCGACGAACGGCACCGCCGACCCGATATTGGAGGCCGCCGACGAAATCGACACCGCCACCGTGAGCACGTAGTCCACCAGCAGCGCGCTGCCGACGGTCAATCCCGCGGTGGGGCCGAGGTTCTTCGTCGCGACCTCGTAGTCGCCGCCGCCGGACGGGTAGGCGTGCACGTTCTGGCGGTAGCTGGCAACCACCACGGCCATCACCAGCGCCACCGCCAGACCGAGCCACGGCGCGTAGGCGTAGGCCGACAGTCCGGCCACCGACAGCACCAGGAAGATCTCCTCGGGCGCGTATGCCACCGAGGACAACGCGTCCGAGGCGAACACCGGGAGCGCGATCCGCTTGGGCAGCAGCGTATGCCCGAGAGAATCGCTGCGGAATGGGCGGCCGACCAGCATGCGCTTGGCGGCCGTCGTCAACTTCGACACTCCAGGCAGCATAAGGCAGTGCGCGAGTGACCGTGTTCGGGGCGCGACCTCGCAGTCGTAGGGTGGCGGATGCGGGTTGTGAGGTTTTCCCGATTCCGGTTTGAACGCCTTCCGGAGGGGGAAAGTGCCCGCAGTGAAACTCGAACGGTACGGTTGCGACCCGAGCAAGCAACCAGACCGCACACCACGGTTTTCGGGAATGGGGTTCGTACGGTGTACGTCGTGATCATGGGGTGTGGGCGGGTCGGCTCCTCGCTCGCTCGTGCCCTCGTCCGCATCGGCCACGAGGTCGCGGTGATCGATCAGAACTCGAGCGCCTTCCTGCGTCTGGGCCGCGATTTCCCCGGTGCGTGCATCACCGGCGTCGGTTTCGATCGAGATGTCTTGACCCGCGCCGGAATCGAGCGCGCCGGCGCCTTCGCCGCGGTGTCCTCCGGCGACAACTCCAACATCATCTCCGCCCGCGTGGCCCGCGAGACCTTCGGCGTGGAACGCGTGGTGGCCCGCATCTACGACGCCAAGCGCGCCGCCGTGTACGAGCGCCTGGGCATCCCCACCATCGCCACCGTGCCCTGGACCACCGACCGCTTCCTGCGCGCCCTGGTCGCCGACCAGTCGACCACCACCTGGCGCGACCCGACCGGCACCGTCGCGGTCACCGAACTCGTCCTGCACGAGAACTGGTACGGGCGTTCGGTGCAGTCGCTCGAGGACGCCATCGGCGCCCGGGTGGCCTTCATCATCCGCTTCGGACAGGGCGTACTGCCCAATGGCAAGTCCATGCTGCAGGCCGACGACCTGGTCTATGTCGCCGCCACCTCCGGCACCGTCGGCGAGGCCGTCGCACTCGCCGCGAATCCCCCCGCTAGCGAAGACTGATCGTGAAAGAAGCCCGAGCATGAAGGTAGCCATCGCCGGCGCCGGAGCCGTCGGCCGCTCCATCGCCCAGGAACTCCTGCGTGGCGGCCACCAGGTCATGCTGCTGGAACGCCGCCTCGACCACATCGACCCGACCAGCGCGCCCACCGCGGTCTGGACCCACGCCGACGCCTGCGAACTCGAAACCCTCGAGGAGGCCGGCCTGGAAACCTACGACGTGGTCATCGCCGCCACCGGCGACGACAAGGTGAACCTGGTGTTCAGCCTGCTGGCCAAGACCGAGTTCGGCGTGGGGCGCGTGGTGGCCCGCGTCAACGACCCCCGCAACGAGTGGCTGTTCGACTCGTCTTGGGGGGTGGACGTCGCCGTCTCCACCCCGCGGCTGCTCGCCTCACTGGTCGAGGAGGCCGTCTCGGTGGGCGACCTGGTCCGGCTGATGACACTGCGCCAGGGTCAGGCCAACCTGGTCGAGATCACCCTGCCCACTGACACCCCCTTGGCGGGCAAGGCCGTTCGCACCCTCGCCCTGCCCCGCGACGCCGCCCTGGTCACCATCCTGCGCGGCGGCCGCGTCATCGTCCCGCAGGCCGACGACCCCCTCGAAGGCGAGGACGAGCTGCTGTTCGTCGCCTCCGTCGAAGCCGAGGACGAGCTGCGCAAAGCGCTCGGCGTCAACAGTTTCAACAGCACGGGCGACGCCCCGGCCTGACCGCGCGCCGACCACGGATCCGGACACAACAGTGGGCCGGGCGCACCCCCTGCGCCCGGCCCACTCGCCGTTGACCGCACCGAACCGTCAGGACGCCACCCGCAGTTCGGCGCGCAGCCGGTTCAGCGCGCGATGCTGCATGACCCGCACCACGCCCGGGCTGGTGCCGATGGCCTCGGCGGTCTCCGCCGCCGTCCACCCCAGCACAATTCGCATGACCAGCACCTCACGGTGGGTCGAGGACAGCACCTGCATGAGATCGCGTGCCGCCCGGCGGGTTTCCATCGCCAGCGCCCGCTCCTCGGGTCCCGCCTCGTTCATCGGCGCGTCCGGGAACTCCGCGACCGGGTAGGCCGGGTGCAGCTGCGCCCGCCGGAACGCGTCGGCCACCTTGTTCGCCGAGATGCCGTAGACGAAAGCCAGGAACGACTTGCCCTGATCCCGGTAGCGCGGGATGGCCTGCACCGTCGCCAGACAGACCTCCTGCGCCACATCGTCCGCGGTCACGTGCAGGTGACCCGCGCCGCCCATGCGCGCCGCGCAGTAGCGGCGCACCAGCGGATACACGATCTTGAGAATCTCCGAGACCGCTGCCCGGTCACCGGCGGCGGCCGGGCCGATCAGCGTCTCCAATTCCGCTGCGGCGCGCCGGGACTCCGACGACGCCACACTTCCCGCTTTGCCTCCCCGCCCCGCCGGGTGCCGGCGCGAGGCTGCCGTCTGCACCGCGGTCCCGAGCCCCTCGCCCCGGTCCTGCGCTGCCACTGCCTTGCCGTCGGTAACCAACTCCGCGATCCTTTCTCCGATGAGCTGCTGAGAGCTTCTGAGAAAGATCGTGCTCGCCGGGAGCCCGCCGAAATAGGTACCCCAGGGGTGGGTTGGTCACCCCCTTCCGTCCCCCAATGGCTCCGAAGGTGTTGCGCCCTCGACATTTAGCGCGATAAGGGCCCGATCGGGCGGTTGTCTAGCCCGCGGATTCCGGGGCTTTGGCGGACGAGGAGGGCAGATGGCCCGCCTTGCGCACCGCCCAGAAGGTCACCAGCGCCGCCACGGCGGTCAGCGGCCAACCCATGGCGATGCGCGCCACGGCCAGCAGACCGGTGCTGTTGGCGTCGTAGAGGTGGTTCTGCACCAGGTAGCGGGCCACGAACACCAACGCCCACACCGCGGTCGCGATGTCGTAGAGCCGCATGACGCGCTTGTCCGAACGCCACTCGGTGCCGTGCCCGTTGAGCGCACCCCAGATCACGCCCGCCAACGGCCAGCGCACCACCAGCGACATCAGGAACACACCGCCGTAGACCAGGCTGGCGTAGATGCCGAACAGGAAGAAGCCCTTGGCCTCACCCATCCGGTAGGCGATGAACGCGCACACGCCCACCCCGAGGAAGCCCGAGATGGCCGGCTGGATCGGACCGCGACGCACCAGGCGCCACACCAGGATCGCCGCGGCCACGCCCAGCGACGCCCAGATGGCGGCGGTCAGCCCGCGCAGCGAGTTCACCGGCACGAACACCAGCACCGGCAGCGAGGAGTAGATCAGGCCGCTGAGGCCGCCCATCTGCTCGAGCAGCGTCTGCTCGGGTTCCTGCTCGCCCTCGTCGTCGCCGGCGTCCCGGGCCGCGCGCTCGGCGTCGACCAGCGCCTGCATGTCCTCGTCCAGCAGCGCGTGGTCCATGCGCAGTGGCGGTTCGTCGCCCGAGACGGCATTGAGCTGGACCGTGGGCGGATCGAACGGGGCTGGCGCGCCGAAGGACTCGGTGCGATCACGGCCCTGGTCGCCGTTGCTGGTGGGGTTAGGCATGAGTGTCAGGAGTTCCCGCGGAGTTCGTAGTAGGGGTTGTAGATGACCTTGCCGCCGTCGCGTTCGCCGACCCGGCCGCGCACCAGGATACGACGACCCGGTTCGATTCCCGGGATGCGACGCCGCCCGATGAACACCAGCGCCACGCTGTCGGTGCCGTCGAAGAACTCGGCTTCCACCTCGGCGCCCGCCGATTTGGGACAGGCCTCGACACTGCGGAGCCGGCCCAGCATGGTGACTTCCTCACCGCGCCGGCACTCCGATGCCCGGCACGCGCCCGACGCCTCCGACGTCTCGGCGAGCTCCTCGGCATCCAAACGATCCAGGTCCTCTGTCAGGCGCCGGCTGAGCCGCCGGAAATAGCCCGACGGGGTGTCCTTCCCACCCGCGGATGGCATCTCGCACGCTCTCCTGTAGAGCTCGACGGCGTGGGTCTCACGTCGTTCGTTCCTTCCACGGCGCCCGGCGGTTTGCCATCCGGCCGCCCGTGGCCGTACCTCCGCCACTGTAGATGGGACGGCCTGCACCCGCCACGCACGCCGGTCACCAGTACGCTCGATCGGTGCCCGATCTACCACGTCCGGCGGTCGCCGTCGCCCTGCCCGGAACCGGCTCCGACGCCCATTTCGCCCGCCGCGCCTTCGGATCTGCTTGCGCCGCACTGGATCTGCCGTTCCTGGCGGTCGACCCGGACCCGCGCGGGGTGATCGACAGCTACCGCAGCGCCCTGGACGCCGCCGCGCGCTCGGGCCCGGTGCTGATCGCGGGCATCTCGCTGGGTGCGGCCGTCGCCGTCGACTGGGCCGCGCATCACCCGGATTCGGTGTACGGCGTGGTCGCCGCCCTGCCCGCCTGGACCGGCGCCGACACCACCGGCTGCCCTGCCGCCCTGAGCGCCGCCGCCACCGCCGCCCAGCTGCGCGCCGACGGCCTCGACGCCGTCCTGACCCGCATGCGCGAATCCAGCCCCGCCTGGCTGGCCGAGGCCCTCACCCGCTCCTGGACCTCCCAGTGGCCCGAACTGCCCGCCGCTCTGGAAGAGGCCGCCGCCTACCGCTGGCCCGAACCCGAGGTCCTGGCCGCCGTCACCGCCCCCGTCGAGGTCATCGGCGCGATCGACGACCCCGTCCACCCGTTCGTCGTGGCCGAACGCTGGACCACGCTGCTCCCGCACGCCACCCTGCACTCGATCACCCTGGACGGTCTGGGCGCGGACCCGTCGGTCCTCGGCGCCCGGGGCATCAACGCCCTGCTCCCCCGCCGCATCCCCACCCCCTGACCGGAATCCGTCCCCGCCACGACGCCCGTCCGTGACTGCGGCGGGGCGCGCGCACGACAGCCCGGTGGCCGCGCTGCGCACCTTCATCGCGCCGAGAGCGAAACGGGGCTCCGCCGCAGTGGCGGAGCCCCGTTTCGCTTGTCGTGCAGCCGAATCCGGGCCGACCGGTCCGGACCGTCCGGTCAGTTCAGGCCGAGCTGCTGCATGGCCGAGCCCTCCGCGCCGCGACGCGGTTCGGTGGGCGCCTGCTCGGGCTGGAAGGCCGGGCCGCCCTGCATGGCGGCCATCTGGGCCTGCATGGCCTGCTGCTGGGCGGCCAGCTGCTGCTGGTGGGCGGCGGCGAGCTGGTCGGCCAGCTCCTGGGGTAGGACCACCGGCAGCGGTTCACGCACCGGCAGCGGCTCGTCCCCGCGGCGCACCACGGTCTCGCTCATGACCGCGCGAGCCGCGGCCACCAGCGGGGTGTTCTCGTCGGCCGCGCCGGTCGGACCGGCCGCGACCAGGCGCACCATCCAGCGGTAGCCGTCCACGCCGATGAAGCGCAGATCCGCGCCCTGGGTCACGGCGTGCAGCTCACGACCCCACGGACCCTGCACCACCGACACCTGCGCGCCGTCCTTGCGCAGCGTCTCGGCCAGATCGGCTGCCACCGAACGCCATTGGCCCGAGGTCTTGGGAGCGGCGTAGGCCGCCACCGTGATCCGGCCGTGCTGGGTGGCCAGATGCACCGCCTGCGGCGCGCCTTCGGGGGTCATCTCGACCTGCAGCTGCCCGCCCGGCGGCACCGGCACGATGACCGAGCCCAGATCCAGGCGCTGCTCGGCGATCGACTCGAGCCGGTCGGCGACGTCCTCGTAGTCGTAGGGACCGGTCTCCGGGCCGCGGGCGGCGGGCTCGTCGAACTCCTCGAATTCGTCTGCCGCGTAGCCGGTCTCGTCGTACTCGTCCGCGCCCTCGTACTCGTCGTACTCGGTGTACTCGTCGTCGTACTGCGACGCGTCGTCTCTGTCGCCGCCCTTGTTCTTCTTGCGTCCGAACACCATCGTCATGCCTCCTTGCCGGTCGCCTGACCCGCCCCACCGGACCGCGCGGACAGGCTGGCGTGCCCACCGCTGGATCCGTATCCTCCTGCGCCGCGCGCGGTGTCGTCGAGCGCCTCGACCTCGACGAAGTCCACCAATTCGACCTTCTGCACCAGCAACTGCGCGATGCGGTCACCCCGCCGGAGCTCGATGGCCGTGCGCGGATCGTGATTGATCAGGCACACCTTGATCTCACCGCGGTAGCCCGCATCGACCGTGCCGGGGGTATTGACAACCGACAGTCCCGCCTTCGCCGCCAGGCCCGAGCGCGGATGGATCAGCCCGACCGTGCCGATCGGGAGCGCCACCGCGATGCCGGTGCCGACGAGCACCCGCTCCCCCGGTTCGATGATGACGTCCTCGGTGGTGCACAGGTCCACGCCGGCGTCGCCCTCGTGGGCACGCGTCGGTACGGGGATGCCGGGATCGAGCCGCAGCAGGGGAATAGGTGGAATACCGGTCACGTAGGCCGAGCCTACGCGTTCCCCCTCTCGGTCATTGACCTAGTCTGAGGTCGTGTCCGACCAGCCCCCTCAGGTGACCATGGATCCCAAACAGCAGACCGAGCCCCTCTACACCGAGCGCCTCTGGGTGCCCCTGTGGTGGTGGCCCGTCGCGCTCGCCGTGACGGGGCTGCTGGCAGCCGAAATCCACATGGGCGCACCGGGAGTGCGGGCGTGGCTGCCGTACGTGCTGCTGTTCCCGGTGCCCGTCTGGGTGCTGCTGTGGTTCTCCCGCCATCGCGTGGAAGTGGCCCCCGACGACGCCGGTGTGCCGGAACTGCGCACCGATCGCGCGCACCTGCCCGCGACCTTCGTCAAGCGCGCCGCACCGGTGCCGACCAGTGCGAAAAGCGCGGCGCTGGGCCGACAGCTCGACCCCGCCGCGTTCGTCCAGCATCGGGCCTGGATCGGGCCCATGGTGTTGCTCGTGCTCGATGATCCGGACGATCCGACGCCGTACTGGCTGGTCAGTACGCGTCATCCGGAACGCATCATCACCGCGCTCGGCCTGAAGAACGCGGCCGAGCAGTCCTGATTCATCGAGATTCCACGCCCCGCCGCGAAGCGGACTTTACGCCCTGCTTCGCACAGGGGACTTTCCGCGCAGCCCCGTCCGGTCCGCGCTCGGCGGACCGAGCGCGGGCTGACGGATTGCGCTCCGGGACCGTGCCTTACGCGGCGCAGTCCATGCAGATCAGCTGACCGCCGGACTCGGTGGCCAGTCGGCTGCGGTGGTGCACCAGGAAGCAGCTCGAACATGTGAATTCGTCCGCCTGCTTCGGGATGACCCGGACCGAGAGCACTTCCTCGGAAAGGTCCGCGCCGGGAAGCTCGAACGATTCCGCGGTATCGGATTCGTCGATATCCACGACGGCGGACGCGGCTTCGTTGCGGCGAGCCTTCAGCTCCTCCAGCGAGTCCTCCGACACGTCGTCGGATTCATTGCGCCGCGGTGCGTCATAGTCGGTTGCCATGTCGTCTTCCCCTCGTCCTTACTCCGTATATCCCGGACCGGCACCCTCCTGACCGGCTCCTGGCAGGAGCCGGATCGGGTGGGATGCCGCCCCGCCCGTGGTGTACGTCACGCGTACACCGGTCACAGATCCGAGCCGGATACTCCTCATCCGCACCGGATCGCGCTCGGTCAACGCAGGACATGCCCTTGTTGTTCCCGAAATCGAACCCCAGTTTCACCCGGGCTGTACGATCTGGGCCGCCAGACAATAGCGGACCCCGGGACAAAAGTCGCAATCAAAACCCCTGCGAGTTGAAACTGAGGGGTAATCGTCACCGACAAGGGAACTCTTCGAGATCTTCCTGGCATCCTCCGAGACCTCCCCGCCACACCCGGCGGCCGACTTGCCGTGGCCGTTCACACGACAATCGCGACGTTTTCGTAGAGTGTGGGCGTGGTTTCACTGATCACCCAAGGTAACTCGACCGATCTGGACGGACGGTCCTTCATCCGGCGGCGCTGGCAGCCCTGGGCGGCCATGGTGGGCGTCATCGCTCTCATCTGCGTCGGCGTGTGGTTCAAGGCGCTGACCACGAGCGAGGGTGACCAGGGTGCGATGGCCTGCAACTCCCCCAGCCCCGCCTCGAGCACGACCGCGGCCCAGCCCGCCCCCCTCGGCGAGCGAGTGGGGGCGTCGCGATTGCGGGATGTGGAGCCCGCGGCCCTCGCCCAGTCGAAGGTGCGCGTGTTCAATGCCAACGGCCAGCGCGGTCAGGCCGCGCACGTCGCCTCCGAGCTGGGTGACCTCGGTTTCGCCAGTGCACCGGACGTCCAGATCGGTAACGATCCGGTGTACGTGAACGGCGACCTCGAATGCACCGGGCAGATCCGTTTCGGCGTGAAGGGCCGGCCCGCGGCGGCGTCGGTGCAGCTGGTGGCGCCGTGCGCCGAGCTCATCGAGGATCAGCGCCAGGACGACACCGTGGACATGGTGCTGGGCTCGCTGTTCCGCGATATCCGGCCCGACACCGATGCCGAGGAGGTGCTGAAGTCGCTGAAGAACCCGACCCCCGGCACCGCGCCGGCCATCGACCCGAAGCTGCTGGAGGCCGCGCGGCACGCGAAGTGCTGAGAATCTCTTTCGCGGGGTGCATGCTCTGACCGGCAGACCCGGCGCGAGACTCCAACCGGCGCAACCAAAAATGAACCGGATAACACGAATCGCCGCGATCCTTCGATCGCGGCGATTCGTTTTGCCCGGTCCGGACCGGCGGTCAGCCGGGCCCGGTGGTCGTCCAGCCCGCTGTCACGGCACCGGGATAGGGGTGGTGACATCCAGACGCCTGAACAGACCGAACAGTTCGTCAGCGATGCCGGGGGCGGCGGCGGACACCAAATCGCCTGCGGTGCCCGGCGAGTCGGGTCCGGGCGGCAGGATCAGGCGTGCGCCCGCCTCGGTGGCGATCAGCGCGCCCGCCGCCCAGTCCCACAGGTTCAGGCCGTGCTCGTAGTAGGCGTCGGTGCGGCCCTCGGCCACGGCGCACAGGTCCAGCGCCGCCGAGCCGAAGCGGCGGATGTCGCGAATGTGCGGCAGCACCTGCGCCACCAGCTCACCCTGACGGATCCGGCGCTCGGTGGCGTAGGCGAAGCCGGTGGCCACCAGCGCCATGGACACCGCGTCGACCCGGTTGGCGCGCAAGGCGATCGGCGCACCCCCCGGGGCGGTGCCGTCCACGCTGGAATCAGCACGGTGCGCACCCAGGCCGAGCCCGGCGCTGTAGGTGACCGCGTGCGCGACATCGGCGACCGCGCCCGCGACGGGCCGGCCGCCGCGCACCGCGCCCACCGACACCGAGTAGGACGGGATGCCGTAGACGAAGTTGACGGTGCCGTCGATGGGATCGACGACCCAGTGCACCAGATCCGGGTCGTCGGCCAGGGCGCCGCCGTCCTCCTCGCCGACCACGCGGTCGCCGGGGCGCAGTTCGGCGACCAGTTTGCGGACCAGCTGCTCGGTCTCGGTGTCGACGATGGTGACGGGGTCGGTGGGGGTGCTCTTGGACTGCACGGCGTCCTGCTCGTGCGCGCCCGGTCCGAAGACCTGCGGCCGGCGCGCGCGGACGTGCGCGGCGGCGGTCTCGGCCAGATACACCGCGACGCGGCGCAGTTCGGCGATATCGGACGTGTCGGTGGTCGTGGCAGCGGCGGGGACAGTGGAAGTGAAATTCGATTCCGGCACGAGCACCATCGCAGCACAGATCCGGCATCCGGCGCATTAGGCTTGTCGTGCACGACACAAGGCGGAGGTCGATCGAGCGGTCATCGGCCGGTGGCTTCGACTCGCCGGCATCCCAGGAAAACGAGGAGTGGTCCATGTCCGATCCCGGACGCGCGTTCGGCATCGATATCGGCGGCAGCGGTGTGAAGGGCGCCGAGGTCGATCTCGCGACCGGCGAGCTGGTCTACGAGCGCATCAAGATCGCGACGCCGCATCCGGCCACTCCGAACGCGGTCGCCGAGTCAGTCGCCAAACTCGTCGCCCAGTCCGGTTGGGAGGGCCCGGTCGGCATCACCATGCCGAGCGTGGTGCTGCACGGGCAGATCCGCACGGCCGCCAATATCGACCCGACCTGGATCGGCATCGATGCCCGGCACCTGTTCTCGCTGGCGCTGGGCGGCCGCGACGTGACCGTCCTCAACGACGCCGACGCGGCGGGCATGGCCGAGGACCGGTACGGCGCGGCAAAGGATCTCGACGGGTTGGTCATGCTGCTCACCTTCGGCACCGGTATCGGATCGGCCATGATGTACAACGGCGTGCTCGTGCCCAACAGCGAGCTCGGGCACATGGAGGTCGACGGCCGCGAGGCCGAGCACCGGGCCGCCGCCTCGGTCAAGGATCGGGTCGGCATGTCCTACCCGGAGTGGGCGCGGGAGGTCAGCAAGGTGCTGGTCACCTTGGAAAACCTGTTCTGGCCGAACGTGTTCGTCGCGGGCGGCGGCATCAGCCGCGACCACCAGGAGTGGATTCCGTTGCTCACCAACAGAACCCCCGTGGTACCTGCCGTGCTGCGCAACACCGCGGGCATCGTCGGAGCAGCCATGGCGGTGTCAGCCGGGATCGCACCGTAAGTAAGCTGGTTCGATCGTTACAATGGAACACATGCCCGGCGGTAGGCCGGAAACCGACACCGGCACGAGAGCCGGTTTACCCCCCGACAGAACCGCTCCGCCGGATCACCACTCTGGCGTGACGCCGCACGAGACCGTCACGAAAGGGCGTACGTGGTAGCCACGAATACCCGAGAGACCGCCGAATCGGCCGAGGCCGCTGATTCAGCAGACACCACTGAAGCACGGCCGGTCAAGAAGGCTGCCGCGAAGAAGGCCCCGGCCAAGAAGGTCGCGGCGAAGAAGACCGCGGCCAAGAAGACCGCGGCCAAGAAGGCGACCAAGGCCACCGCCAAGAAGACGGCGGCGAAGAAGGCCTCGCCGAAGAAGGCCGCGGAGCCCGGCGCCGAAGGCGCTGAGGGCGACGAGGTCATCGACGACGACTCGCTGGAACTCGACGACGACCTGGGTGACATCGAGATCGACGAGGACGACCTCGACGAGGACGACCTGGTCGACGAGGTCGAAGAGGACGAGGAACAGGAGGCCGGCCCGGCCGCTCCCGCCGCCGAGGAGGCCGAAGAGGCCGACGAGCCCTCGGAGAAGGACAAGGCCTCCGGTGACTTCGTCTGGGACGAAGAGGAATCCGAGGCGCTGCGCCAGGCCCGCAAGGATGCCGAGCTCACCGCCTCCGCCGACTCGGTCCGCGCCTACCTCAAGCAGATCGGTAAGGTCGCGCTGCTCAACGCCGAGGAGGAGGTCGAGCTCGCCAAGCGGATCGAGGCCGGCCTCTACGCCACGGAGAAGATGCGCGAGTTCGCCGAGAAGGGCGAGAAGCTGCCGGTGCAGTCGCGCCGCGACTTCCAGTGGATCATGCGCGACGGCAACCGCGCCAAGAACCACCTGCTGGAAGCCAACCTGCGACTGGTCGTGTCGCTCGCCAAGCGCTACACCGGCCGCGGCATGGCGTTCCTGGACCTGATCCAGGAGGGCAACCTCGGTCTGATCCGCGCGGTCGAGAAGTTCGACTACACCAAGGGTTACAAGTTCTCGACCTACGCGACGTGGTGGATCCGCCAGGCCATCACCCGCGCCATGGCCGACCAGGCCCGCACCATCCGCATCCCCGTGCACATGGTCGAGGTCATCAACAAGCTCGGCCGCATCCAGCGCGAACTCCTCCAGGACCTGGGCCGCGAGCCCACCCCCGAAGAGCTCGCCAAGGAAATGGACATCACGCCCGAGAAGGTGCTGGAAATCCAGCAGTACGCGCGCGAGCCCATCTCCCTGGACCAGACCATCGGTGACGAGGGCGACTCCCAACTCGGCGACTTCATCGAAGACTCCGAAGCCGTCGTCGCCGTCGACGCAGTCTCCTTCACCCTCCTCCAGGACCAGCTCCAATCGGTCCTCGAGACCCTGTCCGAACGCGAGGCCGGCGTAGTCCGCCTCCGCTTCGGCCTCACGGATGGCCAGCCCCGCACCCTGGACGAAATCGGCCAGGTCTACGGCGTCACCCGCGAACGCATCCGCCAGATCGAGTCCAAGACCATGAGCAAGCTCCGCCACCCGAGCCGCTCCCAGGTCCTGCGCGACTACCTCGACTAGCGATCACCCGAGTTTGACTCCGCGGTGAGCCCGTCAAAACCACGCAACAACGCACTTCTCACACCCCGCCCCGACCTCCGGACAACCCGGTCCCAGCACC